>CP064957.1:362781-725563 GCA_016699045.1 bacterium | reverse complement strand
GTTTCCAATGATAAATCCCCGTCATTTTAGTTTCGCCAACTGCCACAAGCCCGGCAAGTACAAGAGCACATGATGCTCTGATATCGTTAGCAATTACTTCGCATCCATATAGTGAATCGACGTTTCGAATGGTAGCGATAGGGCCGTTGATAGAAATTTCAGCACCCATTTTTTGAAGCTCTTTTACGTGAATGAAGCGATTTTCAAAGACTGTTTCTTCAATCGTGCTAGTGCCGTGCGTCAAGCATAAGGCCGCCATCATAAGTGGTTGTAAGTCGGTTGGAAAGCCCGGATAGGTGCCTGTTTTTACCGCAATTCCCTGGGGATGGTTGCTGGCCCGTAAACTAATTCCCTGGAGAGGATATTCGTCAGTTGGGTTGGTGCCTGTTTTGACGACGTGTCCCATTTCTTTTAATTTTTCCAAAAACATATCAAGATGGTCGGCTCGTGCATTTGGCAAATTGATGGAGCCTTTAGTGATGGCTGCCGCCAACAAAAGAGAGCCGGTTTCTATGCGGTCAGGGATGATGGCGTGTGTTATTGGATTGAGTTGAGTAACGCCAATAATTTTTATCATGAGCCCTGGATAACAGATAATATTGGCGCCCATTTTTTTGAGTACGTCAATCAAATCAAGCACTTCTGGTTCAATAGCGGCGTTGATAATTATTGTTTCACCAGTTCTAACAGCGGCAAACATAATGAGATTTTCGGTTGCGCCAACGCTTGGATATTCTAAAACAATTCTGATCGGATCAGTTGTTGCTGTTTTTGGTAAATAAGCTTCGATGAAAGGGCGGTTTTCAATGATGTTAACGCCGCACTTAGCAAAGCCTTGGAGATGGTAATTAATTGGTCGTGCGCCAATTAAGTCCCCACCTGGCAATGCAACATGTGCTTTGCCAAAGCGGCCCAACAGTGGGCCCATGAACAAGATCGATGCGCGCATTTTGTTCATAATTTCTGCATCAATGGCGTAGCTATTAATGGTGCTCGTGTCTACACACAAAATTTTATCTTCGGCGTTAAATTCTACCAAAGCTCCCAGATTTCTTAAAACATGAATAAGAATTAAGACGTCTGCAGAATTGGGGACATGGTGTAGTGTTGATTTGCCGCGGGTTAAAATCAACGAAATGATAATCACCAGAACGGCATTTTTGGCGCCAGAGACGTTAACAGATCCGTGTAAAATTGATGATTGCTGAATAATTAGGTATTCTTTGTTCATGGTTATTTTTTTATAAGAAATTTTTGGTATCCGATGATTGTTACATAATAAAGCGTCATGATATCATCAAAAAAAAGCTAAGAGAAGAAGAAAAAGGAAAAAAATGATTGGCAATAAATCTGTTGTGTGCGTAATCCCCGCTCGTTTAGCCTCGACGCGTTTTCCAAATAAAGTTATTGCACCATTGCTGGGCAAGCCACTTTTGCAATGGGTTTGGGAAGCGACACAAAAAGTGAAGCTTTTTGATCACGTTGTTTTTGCGATAGATTCAGATATTACGGCCGAGTATGTTAAAGCAGTTGGGGCGCCTTATATTATGACATCAGTTGATTGTTCAACAGGGACCGATCGATTGATTGAAATTGCTCAAAAGGGATTGCTTAAGGCTGATATCTGGGTCTTGTGGCAATGCGATGAGCCGTTTATTACGGCGATGATGATTGATGCGTTGCTGCACAGTTGTTCGTATGATGGTGCTGATATGTGGACGCTGAAAAAACGTATTTTTGAAGATAGTGTTATTTTTTCTCCGCATGTTGTAAAGGTTGTGAGCGATAGCGCAAACAGAGCTTTGTATTTTTCGCGCAGTCCAATCCCTTGTTACCGTGAAAAAAATCTTGAGCAATTTTATTATCAACACATTGGTATTTATGCTTATACACAGGCATCTCTTGCGCGTATTGCCAACTTTGGACAAGCGCCGTTAGAGCTGGCAGAAAGTATCGAAGTTTTGCGTCCCTTGCATTATGGTCTTAAGATTGGCATTCATGAAACAGTTCATAATGCTGCAGAAGTTAATACCTACGAAGACATGTTGTTGGCCGAGCAATATGCGCGTGCCGTATACTTACGCTAAACCGCAACCAGCTTTCATTTTGTTTGCAACGTGAATAAATAATAAAATTATTTACTTCTTTTACGCTATTTTTTTATGCTAAATGTATGTCATATTGACATAAATGCGAGGCGCGTTAAGATTATGAGCTTTTCATTTGTATCGCGATGGTACATTTAACAAGGATTACCAATGAATATGAAAAATAGCATCAGAAATATTTTTGTCTTTATTTTCAGCGTTTTTATAGTGATAGGGATGATGCCATTTTGCTTGCCAAAATCTTGTGGCTCAGCAGAGATAGTTCTTAATTTAAGAGAACAAAACAGTCAGCATCAAGCTTCATTTGAAGATGTGTATTATGAGTTAGTGAAAAGTGGTCATTTTGGCGATCTTTATAATAATAATCTCATTATAGATCCAATTATCGATGATCATTTTACCGAAAATGGTGCTTCACTATTGTGCTTGGTTGAGTGGCTGCAACAACAAAGTGACTTTGACAGCGCCTTTTTACTTAAGCGCATGAGTAAATTCTTTTGTTTAGAATTTCAGCGTTTATTGTCTAAAATAGAGGCGCCTAAAAAAATTCAGGCTACCTTGTGTGATGACTTTTCTCGAATTTACAACCATAAAGTTGTTTTGGAAGAACAATCAATTAAACCATTTCGGGCGACCTTAACCAAGGCGATTATTTTTATTTTTATCATTTCATACAGCGAGCTGCATTACCTACAAAAAAAAGAGGCATTGGTTTTTTATCTTGAAAAGATTAAGAAAGAGTTTCGTCTTATTAATGGCGCATTATCAGGACAAAGTCTTGATGAAAATCTTATTGCGCAGTTTGTTTCTCGCATGCAGGTTTACGCATTGCAAGAGCCGTTGGTTGAAACACGAAGCATAAAACGATGGTTGTTGTATGGCTCAATTACGTTAGTTGTTGTGGGCGTTATTGGGTATTACATCAACAAAGTTGGTGTTGAAAAAATCAAACGAGATATCAAAGAAGTCTGGAAATCGCTTTTGGAAGAAGTGTCTGACGTAGTTGCTGAACGATTTATGGTTAACCCAGAAGTTAAAAAAGCGGCGCAAGGTATGGCGGATAAAGTTGATGGTTTGGTTGCTAAAACAGTTAATGATATTGGTGTTATTGTAAATGGACCAAAGCCGGCAGAGTCAGGAGAGCCTGTTGTTGGAGATGCTCCCGTTGCTAATAAAGGTTTGGCAACAGGTATTGTTGATCAGCTCGATCAGCGGGTAAATCTTACTGATAAAGTTAATCAGGTAAAAGATCTTGTTCAGCGAGTTGAAACTATTGGAGAATATAAAACAAGAGCTGCTGAATCAAGTGTGCTGAACCCGTTCAATTGGCCTCAAAAGATTATTGCACGCACGTTGCCTGATGTTAAAGGTGCGTCGGTTCAAGAGGCGGCTGCGCCAGTTTCTAGCGAAGCTTCTGAAATATTGTCAGATGATGTTCCACCTGCTGCGCAGTCACGATGGAGCTGGTTTGGAAGTTGGCTTTTTAGTGGGCCAGGATTATTTGAGTAAATAATTTTTAGTTTTTTATTTTGAGGACTACAAAGAATTCTTTGTAGTCCTCAAAACCTTGGTATACTTTGGTTCAAGAAAGTTACCTACATAAATTTGATAACGAATGGAGAACCGATACACAATGCATAATAAAAATAAAAAAGGCAGATTAGAAGTTGTCTGTGGTTCAATGTTTTCAGGTAAAACAGAGGAACTTATGCGTCGGTTAAAACGTGCAGAGTTTGCCAAACAATCTGTCTTAGTTATTAAACATTCAATTGATAAGCGTAAAAATGAGGCCTGTATTGTTTCTCACGATGGTCGCGAGCGACTTGCTTTTTTGATTGATCAAGGCGTTGAAAAAATTTTGGAATTAGCACATAAAAATGTTGATGTTGTTGGTTTTGATGAGATTCAATTTTTTCCCGTTGAAGTGATTGATGTTATTTGCAAACTTATCGACCAAGGAATGCGCGTTATTGTTGCAGGGCTTGATCTTAATTTTCGTGGTGAACCCTTTGGTATAACGCCCTTGTTGATGGCTGTTGCCGACGAAGTTACCAAATTAAAAGCAATTTGTGTTATGTGTGGCTGTGATGCGTACCATACGCAGCGTATTGTTAATGGTAGGCCAGCTCGTTATGAAGATCCAACGATTTTGGTTGGGGCTGAAGAATGTTATCAAGCTCGTTGCAGAAATTGTTTTGAAATCGACAAGCCGCCCGTGTATCGAAAAAAACCAGTCGCAGTGGCTGCAAATATTTAGGAACATAGTTGGCTGTCAAACAGAAAATGTCTTATTCGTGCACCAATTGCCAGTACGTTAGTGTAAAATGGGTTGGGTGCTGTCCTGGTTGCAGTGAATGGAATAGTTTTATTGAGCGGCAAGTTTCGGTCCTTGCAAACGTTTCAGGTTCAAAGACCAGTTATAGTGCGGCAATTAAACCAACAACGCTGGTTAATTTAAATCAAATTGAAGATGAAACACAAGAACGCATGTGTGCCGGCATTCAGGAATGGGATCGTGTGCTTGGTGGAGGTGTATTGCCGGGCTCCTTTATTATTTTGACGGGTGACCCTGGTATTGGAAAATCTACGTTGCTAATGCAGGTGGCGCATTGCATTGCGCAGCGCCACAAAGTTATTTATATTTCGTCTGAAGAGGCATTGCATCAAGTAAAAAATAGAGCGCGTCGGCTGGGCGTTGGTGCTACCAATTTACTGTTTTCTGACCAGCCAGATTTAGAAAATATTATTGCTACCGGCTTGCAACACAAGCCGGACCTTCTTATTTTAGACTCAATTCAAAATTGTCACCTTTCGTTTGATTCGCATGTCATTCCAGGTACTGTTGCGCAGTTGCGTGAGGTTGGTTTTAGGCTCATGAAGTTTGCAAAAGAAAATAATGTTGCGGTCTTGGTAACTGGCCATGTGACCAAAGAAGGCCAGATGGCGGGGCCAAAAGTTTTAGAGCACATTGTTGATGCGGTATTTTATTTGAATGCTGAAGATCGTTGGCAGACTCGCGTTTTGCGTTCGGTAAAAAATAGATTTGGTGCAATTAATGAAGTTGGTTTTTTCCAAATGGAAGAGCATGGTATGGTTGAATTAACCAATATCAATCAGCAACTTATTGCCGAAAGCTCCAGTACGCCGGGTTCGGTGTTGGTTTGTAGTGTTGAGGGATCTCGTCCCTTGGTACTTGAATTGCAGGCATTGGTCGTGAGTTCAAAGTTTGGTATGCCGCAGCGTGTGGTAACAGGTCTTGATCAAAAACGTGTTGTGCTGATTGCGGCGATTCTTGAAAAATATTTACATATCAAATTTAGTAATCAAGATATCTTTTTTAAAGTAAGTGGTGGGTTTAAAATTAAAGAAAGTTCAAGCGATCTTGGGATAGCGCTTGCATTGCTTTCAAGTTATTTTCAAAAACCGCTACCAGGGCATTCGGTTGCGATTGCTGAAATGAGCCTGACTGGTCAAATTAAACCAGCCAATCAGGTTGCGGCTTGTATTAAAGAAGTTGAAAAATTTGGTTTGGAACATATTTTTGTTGCTAAAAATCAAAAGGTCACCAGTTCGTGTAACCTGGTAACCTTTAAAAATGTCTATGAATTGCTTCAGTTATTTCCTGAAGATTCTTAAGTTCTCTGGCTGCGTTTTTTTTCCGTAATTCTTGAAACAAGGTAAATACTTACAAAGCTCATAATAAAAGCGGGAATGAGTGGGGCATTAAAACCTGTTTCAAAATAGCGCCAGCTGCCTGCAACTAAACCGCCAATCAGGATGCCGGAAAACGCTCCTTCTTTGGTGATAGTTGATTGCCAATAAAATGATGCGAGTAACAGAGGGCCAAATGATCCACCAAGGCCGGACCATGCGTGGTACACCAGGTCTAAAATAGAATCGTGGTTGTTGAACGCACAAATAAATGCAATAGCGGTAATACCTAACCCACCAAGACGCGAAATGTACATAAGATGTTCTTGTGAGACTTTTGGATTGAAGAACTTTCGATAAAGATCTTGTGCAATAGTTGATGCTGCAACAAGAATTTGAGAATCCATGGTAGTAATTGCTGCTGCCAAAATACCGCACAAGATGAAGCCAGCCAAATAAGGTGGAAACATTTGTTGAGCCATTCTTACAAAGACCAGTTCGCTGTCTGTAAGACCGGTGTTAGCAAAAAATACAACACCAAGTAAGCCTATTAATGTGGCCGAAAAAATGGTTGTTAAAATTTGCCACATGATGCCGAGCCTGTGAGCTTTTTTAATATTTTTTACGTTATCAATACCCATAAAATTCATCAAAATATGTGGCATACCAAAGTAGCCAAGGCCCCAACCAACGGCAGGAACAACAGTGTGCAATAATGTATGCCATGAAAAATCTGGGAATGGCGAAAGAGAAACATGTTTGAGTTTGAGTGCTTCAACAATGGCTGTAGGGCCTCCCAAATACCATCCAGCATACATTGGCACAAAAAGCAAAATAAACAAGACAAACATGCCTTGAATAAAGTCGTTCCATGCAATGGCGATAAAGCCGCCGAGTAGGGTGTAGGCAACAATGCCAAGCGTACCAATGGAAATTGCCATATGATAATTTACGGCAAAAGCTGCTTCAACCGCACGACCAAGGCCAACAATGCCGGCAGAAATGTACAACGTAAAAAATACCAACGAAATAATGGCGCCTAGCAATCTGATATGGCCGGCAGGATCGTTAAAACGTTTTTCAAAATAACTAATAAGTGTTGGGCTGTTGGTTGTTTCACTGGCAACACGCAATTTTGGTGCGATGTATTTCCAGGTAAAATGCATGCCAAGCGTGAGTGCTACGGCAATCAAACAACCAGGCATTCCTTCACGATAAATCAAGCCTGGATATGCCATAAAGAGCCAGGTGCTCATGTCAGTTGCGTGGGTTGCAATGGCAGTTACCCAATAATTAAGCGATCGATTGCCAACCATAAAATCGCCAGCCTCTTTTTGTTTGCAATAAAAAGAGATACCAACAATTATTAAGATGGCAAAATAGAGAAAAAATGAAATAAAGTAAGCAAGGTTCATGACAAGTCCTTTTTTGATAGTAGTATGCAGTAATTAACGTTTCTAGAATAATCGCTTAGTTGCGATTTTCTGACAAATCATTTACTCAACGGTAACTGATTTTGCCAGGTTTCTCGGCTTGTCAATGGGTCGGTCAAGTGCTCGTGTAATTTCGTAAACAAAATATTGCATAATGCCTGTCATGGCAAGAGGACCAAGGAGAGGCTTAACTTGTGGAATGATAAATGCCGTATCCGCAAGATTAATGAGTTCTTTTTGTCCTTCAAATGCAAAGACAATCAGATGGCCGTGACGAGCTTTGACTTCTTGAGCATTGCTTAAAATTTTCCAGTAAATTGTTTCATCAAGTACTGAAAATATGACAACCGGTGTTTGATCATCAATCAGTGCTATTGGGCCATGTTTAAGTTCGCCGGCAGGATAGCATTGTGAAAATATATAAGAAATTTCTTTAAGCTTGAGCGAAGCTTCCAATGCAAAAGGATAACTGATGTGGCGTCCAAGAAAAATAAACCTGTTGTACTGACTGTACTTTTTCCCAAGTTCTTGCGAAATACTTAATTTGTATGTTTCTATAACGGTTTCCAAAATTTCAGCAGTAATCAGAAGGTCTTCTTCTGTTTCATGCATTTCTTGTTGACTGATAATGCCGCGTTCAAGTGCTATGCGGTTTGCCAGCCAGTAAAGAGAAGCAACTTGTGTGGAAAAAGCTTTAGTTGAAGCCACCGATATTTCTGGGCCTGCCTGCATTGGCATAAATCCGTCGGCTTCGCGAACAATAGTACTTGAGGCAACATTGGTTAGCGCTATTGTTTGCAAATTTGCAGCAGTAATTAAGCGCAATGCTTGGAGTGTGTCGGCCGTCTCTCCTGATTGCGAAATTAAAATGTACACGCTATTTGAGTCAGGGAAAAATGGCATATGATGAAATTCTGATGCCAGCGAAACGCGTGTTGGAATTTTACAAATAATTTCGAAAAAGAATTGAGCGATACGCGCCGCGTGCCAGGAAGTGCCGGCAGCAATTAAATTGAGCGATTTTAATTCTTTCACATGAGAAGTGGTAAGCCCAAGTTGGCGCCAAATACCATCGCTATACTCGTCTTTAATAGAAAAAGAAGAGGCTCCATGATTGTTGCCAATAATTTTAAAGAAAGAGACCGTGCGGTTGATTGCTCGTTTTTGTTCGTAAATTTCTTTAAGCATATAATGCTCAAAGCCTTGCTTGTCGGTAGGGCTAAATGTTTGATCAATGGTTTGTGTTTCTGCTACGATTTGATTGCCGGTAAAATCGTATAATGCTACCGAATCTTTTTTTACTACTGCAAAGCTGTTGTCTGGTAAAAACATGGCTGTTTTAGTTTGATCTGAAAAAGCCATATAATCAGAGGCGGCAAACATTTCGTTTTCTCCGATACCGATAACAAGCGGAGAGCGCCTTCTGATTAATAAAAGTTGGTCCGGATATGCTTCCATCATGATAACGAGCGCAAAGGCTCCATGAAGCCGAGTAGTGAGCGCCATAGCGGCAGGCACAACATCTTTGTGTTGAGTCAAGAGAGCTAAATAAGTGCGCAATAACTTCCGTGTCTGTTCCCGAATAAAATTCGTGACCTTCTTTAATAAGTTCTTCACGAATTTTATCGTAACCTTCAACAATGCCATTGTGAACGATAGCAACGCTTTTATGGCAATTGAAATGAGGGTGTGCATTTACTCGATCAACAACACCATGTGTTGCCCATCGGGTGTGCCCCATACCAATAAAACCATCAACTTTAGTTGTTTTAACTAATTTCTTGAGTAAAGCGACGCCACCAGCTTCTTTTTGATAGTTAAAATGCTTATGCTTGTTGTCAATACAGATGATACCAGCAGAGTCGTACCCTCTGTATTCAAGGCGTGTTAGACCATCAAGAATAAATTGCCGACACAATCTATGGCCGACATACGAAACTATGCCACACATTATATTTTAGCCAATTGCATTAAAAATAACATTTCTTATTACCTTGTATGATGCTGCCCAAGTGTCAGACTCTAACAAGATGTACCTTAGCAGTAAACGAATGGTAAGGCTAGAAAGATTATCTTTTTACGAATTGGAACTTTCTACGAGCGCCACGTTGACCGTATTTTTTACGTTCTTTAACGCGAGAATCAACGGTAAGTAAATCATTTTTACGAAGAGTAAGTCTCAACGCTTCATCAGATTCAAGGAGTGCTCGTGCAATGCCAAGACAAATAGCATCTGCCTGACCTCTTAAACCACCACCATTAACGCTAACTTTTGCATCAAAGCTTTTTTGATTGGTAACCTTGAAAGGAACCAAGAGTGCGTTACGATTAATAAGCGTATCAAAGTATTCTTCATGATTTTGACCGTTAACCGTAATTGTTCCGCTGCCTTTACTCAGCCAAACACGTGCTACAGCTGCTTTTCTTCGTCCAACACCATGAAGTGTAGAGCTTGTTTTGCTTTTTTGAGCGTCTTTCATAAATCCATAAACCTAGGCTAAAAGGACTAAAATTATAACTAAAATCGTACCAATTAATACAATAGAGTAGTCATAAAAGCTCATTTTGTCAAAAATGAGCAAAAATGACAAAATCCTTAAAAAAACAACAAAGAAGAGTTTCAACTAGAAAAGACTGGAGCCGATGATCGGAGTTGAACCGACGGCCTACTGATTACGAATCAGTTGCTCTACCACTGAGCTACATCGGCATTTCTGCAGGTTTTACTAGGCAATTCCTACTGTATTCTATCCTGAAAAAATTATCCTTCAAGGTCTTCTTGGCAAACAATGCATCGAGCGGCATAAGGAAAATTTTCTAAACGTCTTTCTGATATGTGTTCTTCGCAGTCAATACATGAGCCATATTCTCCGCGCTCAATTCGAGTTAATGCATTGTCTATTAAGCGTAGTTCATCAATTTCGTTTTGCTCGAGTGAGTTTTTCAGGTTTTCCATGGTAAGAGAAAGAGCCTCGTCGCCACTATCCTGAATTTGGTCATCGGCAAATTTTTCGTTTGTTGATGAAGAAAGAAGCGAAGTCATTTCTACTTTTCTTTGTAGAAGTCTATCCTTGATTCTGTGTAGCGCGTCTGTTCGTTGTTTCACGGCTGCCCTTTCTCTTTTTTCCTAACTTTTTTGAAAAACGATTTTAAGAGGGAAAGACTTTCTTCATTTTCTACTCCACCCTCAATTTTTAAATCTTGCATATAAAATGGTGCTTGATCTGCTATTTCATTAATGCCTATACCGAATAGTGTTGATTTGCCTCCAAACACTATTCCCTGTAATCTACTGAGTTTAATGAGGCCTAGGCACATTAAACAAGGCTCAAGGGTAACATAGATCCAGCATCCGTTCAACCTCCAATTATTAACCTTTTTATAAGCCTTTTGAATGGCTAAAATTTCAGCATGAGCGGTTTGCGATTGCATTGTTTCAATTTTATTATACGCTCGGGCTATAATTTTATTATCGGAGCCTACAATGACGGCGCCAATAGGCACTTCTTCAAGCGCTAAAGCTTTTTTAGCTTGCTTGAGGGCTTCTTGCATAAAAAATGTCTTTTTTTCTTTTTGCATAGTACTTAACGCATCTTTTTCTTTACAAATTTTGATACATGACCTTAATGGTGCTATACTAGGTCCCACGTGTAAATAATACAAAAAAATTCTTTCAAAATTAAAGCTTCTTTTTGAATGTATGGTTTTTTAGGTCCTCGACTACAGATTTTGGAGTTATCCCATGGAAGAAGAAAAAGTCAAAGCTAAGGGCGGTAGTGTTCCCGAATATGGTGCAAGTTCTATTAAGGTGCTCGAAGGCTTAACTGCCGTCAGAAAGCGCCCAGCTATGTACATTGGCTCAACGCATGCTGACGGTCTTCATCATTTGGTGTATGAAGTTGTTGATAACTCTGTTGACGAAGCATTAGCCGGCTATTGTACCACAATTAATGTTATTGTCCATGCTGATGGTTCTTGCTCAGTGCAAGATAATGGTCGGGGGATTCCTGTTGCTGAACATCCAACTGAAAAAATATCTGCCGCTGAAGTTGTTATGACCAAATTGCATGCTGGTGGTAAATTTGAAAAAGAAGCGTATCGTTATTCAGGTGGCTTGCATGGGGTTGGTATTTCTGTTGTTAACGCGCTTTCAAAAAAACTTGAATTACGGATTTTTAGGGACAACAGAGAATATTTCCAAATTTATAGAATTGGTGTGCCAGACGCGCCGCTTAAAGATATTGGTAAGACTGACCAACAAGGTACCTATGTCCGTTTTTGGGCTGATGATACTATTTTTGAAACAACCGATTTTAATTTTGAAACATTGTCTGTTCGTTTAAAACAATATGCATTTCTTAATAAAGGACTTCATATTGATTTTAAAGATGAACGCAGTGGCGAAGAAGAAGTATTTTTCTTTGAAGGTGGTATTGTAACGTTTGTTGAGCATGTAAACTCAAAAAAAATTCCACTCCTTGATCACGTTATCGAATTTTCTAAAGACGATGGCGTTTATATTTTGGATCTTGCGTTTCAATATAACGATGGCTACAGCTCGCAAATTTTTAGTTTTGTAAATAACATTCACACCGTTGATGGCGGTAGCCATGAAACAGGTTTTCGTTCTGCATTAACTAAAGTTTGCAATCGTTATGCTCAAAAATACAACATGCTCAAAGAGGAATCTCTTTCGAGTGATGACGTCCGTGAAGGCTTGGTATGCGTTATTAGTATGAAAGTACCAGAGCCCCAATTTGAAGGTCAAACTAAAACGAAACTTGGCAACAGTGAAATTAAAGGCCTAGTAGATTCATGGATTTACTCCTTTTTAGATACATTGTTTGAAGAAAATCCTGGTATTGCTAAAGCAATTTTACAAAAAGCAGTTTTGGCACAACAAGCACGTACCGCGGCAAAGCGTGCGCGTGATTTAACGCGGCGTAAAACGGTTCTTGAGGGATCAGTATTGCCGGGTAAACTTGCAGACTGCTCTGAGCGCGAAGCAAGTAAATGCGAACTGTACATTGTAGAAGGGGATTCTGCAGGTGGTTCTGCCAAGCAAGCGCGAAATCGTTTTGTGCAAGCAGTGTTGCCAATTCGTGGTAAATTACTGAACGTTGAAAAAACCCGCCTTGACCGCGTTTTGGGCAATGATGGTATTAAAGATTTAATTACGGCCATTGGTGCAGGTGTTGGTAATGATGAGTTTGATAGCGAAAAAGTGCGTTATCATAAAATTGTTATCATGACCGATGCTGACGTTGACGGTTCGCATATTCGTATTTTACTTCTGACGTTCTTTTTCAGATATATGTTACCAATTATTGAAAAAGGATATTTATATGTTGCGCAGCCACCTTTGTATAAAGCAAAGGTTGGTAAGTCTGAACGCTATCTGCAAGATGATTCTGAACTGACGCAATTTTTATTCGATTGGGCAGGATCACATGCTTTACTTGAGCAAGCTGGTAAAAAACTTGAGCATGCTGAGTGGGTTTTGTTGCTTAAAAATATTCTTGCTTATGAAAATGAAGTTACTAAAGTTGGACATCAAGTTGAAGTATCTCGCAAAAATTGTCATGAGCTTGTTGCTTGCCTTGATGCACTCAAGTGGGAGCCGGGCAAATATACTCCTGAAGAATTAACACCAAAAATTGCTGAATATTTCAAAGATTATACCGTTGAAATGTTGGTTGAAACTGAAGCGGGTGAAGGTGATATTCGAACACGCAGAGTATTGAGTTTTAAGCAAGGCAAAAAGACCTGGGATGTTTCTTTTGCTTTCTTTAAATCAAATGAAGTTTCTAAGTTGTTAGAACTCTTTAAGCCAGTAAAAATGCTTGAAGATAGCCAGTGGTCATTGTCCGTAAGCGGTAAAGGTGGCGATAGCTTTGGTATCGGTGCACTTGCTTTGTGTGACGCGATTATTGCTGCCGGCAAGTCGTTAATGACCATTCAACGCTATAAAGGTCTTGGGGAAATGAATCCTGAGCAATTGTGGGAAACGACCATGGATCCTGAGCGCCGCATGTTCTTGAAGGTAAACATTGAAGATGCGTTGAAAGCAGATCAATGGTTCTCTTCGTTGATGGGCGATGAAGTTGAAGATCGTCGATCATATATTGAGAAGCATGCACATTTTGTAAGAAATTTAGACGTTTAAAAATATATTTTTACATTTCTGTTATTAAAAAAGGCTCCGAATCTTTCGGGGCCTTTTTTAATAACTTCAGTTTAACGAATAGGTTGTTGTGCTTGCGGAAAGCTTTGTTGAGGGATTGGTTGCGAAGGGTAGGCGCTTGGTATATTAGCTTGTTGAATCATGCCCATTATGCCAGGTTGAGGTTTGGGAGCCAGGTATCCTGTTTGTTCGTATTCTGCTTGTTGGTAGGCTTTTTGAGCCGTATCGGTATAAGCTTGTTTTGTTTGAACAGTACTTTGTGTGGCATATGCTTTTTGCTGTGCAACTTGTGTTGCTGTGTGGCTGGCAAAAGCGTCCGTTTGTTCTTGTGTTAAAGCGCCACCTTGCTGAGGAATTGGTGGTGTTTTACCTTGCATTGTATTGAGGGCTTCGAGTCCTTCGGCGGTGTAAATATTTCTAAATTCAAGTGGTACATCCCATGAGCCAATGCCAATAAATTTAATAGTTTTCCAAGGGTAAGGGTCTTGCCACTGTATAATAATATTTTTACCAATTTCGTCACCAAAGCCCAAACTAATCATACCATCGTTAATGCCAATCCAATAAGCTTTAAATTGGCCTTGAGACAATTGTGAAGCACGGTGAGCTTTGCTGGTAATGTCTACTTCAGCTGCTGAACGGCCTAGGCTTTGGATGCGGATAACATTTTTGTTATTATCCCAGCCGCCAATAACCGTTTCATAAAGCTCTGTTTCGGTGTTACGCACGTTAACGGCTTCTTGCGAAAAACATACAAATACGTCATTGCTGCCGCGTACTTCAAAAATAAGCCAACCAATATTTGGGGTTTTGAGGGCCCATGGCAGCCATAGGTATTCGCCATAAAAAGAAGGTATGGTGAAAGCAAAATCAGGGTCTTGTAGTGAGGCATTAAAAAAGGTTTTTCCGATATCAGAAATAGTAAAATACCAAGAATCTTTTGCAGCAATATCATCTTTATTTTTTGCGTCTGTAAGGTAAAGATTTGAATAAGCGCGTACCAGTACATCAAGAATAACCATGAGTTGCTCTGGATTTCCGGGGTAATATTTAATGATACTTGCAAGATCATTTAAAATAGTTTTCTTCACGGTTGGATCTGCAATAACTGATGGATGAATGATATTGCGAAGAATATCAATATAAATTTTTAATAATACTGGGTAATGGCTTTGATTTGAAAAGACAAATTTTTTGCTTTCTTGCAATCGTTGTGCAACTGTTGCTGTGCTATCTTGTGCTTCGGTGGGGATTGACGATGTAGTACCAAGGTCTTTTTTCGGTTGTTCGATGTATGCGTAACTATTTTGGCTTCTAAAACCATATTGTGCATCAAGGCGCATTTTTTGTGCTTCGGCGGTTGCATCTGCAACTTTAATTTGACCAGCAGCTTTTATACCAGCAGCTGTTGTTGCAAGTCCGATTCCAGCCCCAGCACTTGCGGCTGCACCAATCATCGAAAAAGGATCAATTGAAAAGGCAAGAGAACCAGCAACTTGTAGCGCAATTTGACTACTCGCGTTGACAACGCTTGCGGATGCTTCTGCTATTTTTGCTGCTTTATTAGCTTCTATTTCTTTGAGTATTGCTTGTTGTTGGAGTGCTATTTTTGCAGGAGCTTCTTTTGGTTGTCTCATAATTTGTACGGTAGGTGCGCCGACCGGGTTGATATCAATTAAAAAAACATATTCACCTTGTTGCTGGGGTGTGCTTAACACATTAAATGCTTTGCCACTGACCATGTCTTTCATGGTTACCCAGCGACCTGTTTGTATAAAATCGTAGCGAAAAGGTCTGTAGAGTGTCATGGAGCCTTGGTATGGTTTGCGATTAAATTGTTGTTCGGTGGTAATTGGTTCATTGCCGATACCAATAGTAACAGCTGGTGCAATTTCGATATTGCTAAATTTTTGGTCATGGTCAGCGGGTTGAAAGCCTATTTTAGTAATGTTTTCCAGAAGGTCTCGGTCTTGCCAAGCCATAAAAAGATTATCACCAATTTTTCCTTGCCCGAGCATGATGGTACCGCCAAAAATACTCACCCAATAATCAGTGGGCTTATCTTTAGAAATACGTGCCATGGGCAGCAAATCTGTTAATAGTTGGTATACAACGGTACCATTTCGTTCGATTTGTAAAAATCTGTTATGCTCGGCGCCAATAATAACTTTGTATCGATCGCCTTTTTTATTTTCTAAAACAACGGCTACTGAATATTTTGCATGTGCAGTAAACGCAATACTTGCTTCATTTGAAATACGTACTGGCACATCAATAAACGTAATTTTTTTATCGTCAGCTGTCAGTGTAATGTCATGTTCCACTTTTGTGTAAGTTTCTTTTTCTGCAATCGCATGAAGTGCGGTTCCCACTTGAACTTCAGCGTAATCAACAGGGCCATCGTGCGAGCTCAAGCCAACATAAGTAACGGCTGCAGCGTTGGGAATGTATGCCGACATTATAATGCCGCTGCCAGGCGTTCCAGCGCCAACAAGCATGAGTCCGTTGTTGATAGAAACCCAGTAAGGAACAAAGCGGCCTGGCATTATGTGAGAATCTGTAGCTTCAGCAATAAGTTTTCCATTAAATAAAATTTGAGATGTTGTATTATTAAGACCACCAATAATAATTTGCCATAATGCTTCGGTATTTTCTTCGGTATTGAAAATAACTTCTATGCCGCCACGGTCGGTAGCTTGAGCAAGAAATGAGATCATGGCTTTGCCAGGAATTGCCAATGGTGTATCAATCCATGCAATACCTTTGCTAAACATTTTATCAAGAGTGATCATTTTGCTTGGTCCAAATCCTGTAATTGGAGGTTCTTTTGCAAAGCCTTCAAGAATCAAAGGTTCTAATAATTCATATTTTTGATTAACAAGTTTTGCTGTTTGCATTAAAGTACCAAAACGGTTTGTTTTTAATGGATAGGCGGTGTTATTATTGATCTGGCTAACAACGCCAAATCCTGCCGTTAATTCTGATTTCACAAGAGACTTGCTGACACTTGTTGTCGCTAGTTTTTTATCATACCAAAATTGATTTCCCTGAAGAAACATAAAAATGTCTCGCGCTGTTTGTTGTGGATTTTTGGTGTTGCTTGAAATGCCAGTGTCCGGGATATCAGCAGCTGAATTTATTGCTTGAATGGAAAAATATTGAGCGCCGCCAAGATCTTGTTGACCATAAAAATCATCGGGCCAGTGACTTGCATCTTTGGTAGCGACCGCTAGTTCAAAGCTGGTGAGATTTTTAGTATCTGGATTAGCCCAACTAAATTGATTAACCCAAAGATTTCGTTCTTGTGTCTGTGGCGCCATGCTTTGAAGGATGACCGTATCGCGGGAATGTATAGGCCCTGTTTGATTGTAGGGACTTATAATTTTAAACGTTTGCCAACCATCTTGCGCATGTGGGTGGTTGAGTAATGAAACGCGAAGATCGCATTGATCAGGCTTAAGTAAATAATGACTATCATTAACCCACCATTTCCATTCTTTGCCTAATGGACCTGCTTTTTTAGTATTTCCTTCAACGGCATAAAGCGACCAAATGGTTACTGTGTCGCCAAAATTAATAACATTATTTGCTTTATCATCATTTGCTGTAGTGAGTGTAAAAAAACAACCAATATCTTGGCGCTTGTCTTGGGCATTAAAGTTTTTTACTTGTTGATCTTTCTTTTTTTGAGTTTCTTTTTTTTCTTTAAGTTGCTGAGTTGCTTGTATTTTTTTGCCCGCTTCTGAAGTCGCTTGTTTAGCTTTCTTTGTTTCCTTTTCAATTTTAGTTTCTTCAATGTCTATAAGACTGTCTTGCATTTCTGCAGATAGTGCAATTTTTACAGGACCTGTGCCAAGACTGCCAACTAATAATTCAACAAAATTGTTTGGAGGGCTTGCTTGTGCATCTTGGTCATAATAACTGTCGGCATGGGTCCAAACGCGCATAAAATCAACATTTGGTCCCGCAATAATGCGTGCCATTTGTGTGCCACGAAGCTCTGGTCCTTGTGCTATGGCTAGCATTGCGATATCGCTTGGTGTTGGTTTATAAACAAGAAGATTTTTTTGCCCGTCTATTGCCACGATTGTGCCGTCATAGCCAATGGCGATATCATTAAAATTATTGGTGCTTTGTATTGCTATCCAATCACTTTTTCGTTTGCCGCTTGCCCCGGGGACAAGTTTCCAAGCGCGGTTTTCATAATCAAGAAATATGGTGTTGAAGGTATCTTTGACGAAGATTTTTTTTGGATTGCCCATGTTAAATGTTGCGGGCCTGATAATATCTTCCCATATTTTTTTAAAGCGATTAAATGTGCGAATAACTTGGTTTTTAGTAACAAGTAAGACTTTGCCATCACCGCCACACGCTATATGTACGCCTTGCTCAGGAATTTTTTGCCAGGTGGTTTCTTGAGTCACCGGGTTCTTTTTACGCCAAAGATTGTTGGAAGTGTCTCGAGCCCATATCTCATTTTTATTACCAACGCTCAGTTGGGCAGGTATAGATTTTGCTGTTTTGTTAGGTGTTGTTTTTATTTGTTGCCATGTTGTTTGACCACTTTCTTGATACCAGTAATTATTGGTGTCATCAAGACACCAGATTGTGCCATCAGCACCAACCGAAAAATTTTTGAGTACATTCGTTGGCGAGATATCTGTCCAACTGTTCCAATCTTTGCTGAGTTTTAATAATTTGCCATCAGCAGAGAGCCCAAAAATTAATGGATTATCGCCACCACAAGCAATATCGATAGCTTGTAAATTTGAAGAGGGTAATGGAACGAACAAATTGCTTGAAATTGTTTGTTGTGGTTCGTCGGGAGCTAAAATTGTTGCGAGTGTATCTTTGATAGCATCTGTTGCTTTTGATGAAGTTGTGCTGTCTGGTGTGATTGCTGTATTGGCTGCTATGTTCTGGCAGTTACAGAGCTCAATAATTAAAAAAATGAGCAGAAAAAAATTATAATTTTTTTGTTTAAGCATGGTTTGTCTCTCGTGGTTTTGGGGTAAAAGATTTATCTATTTAAAAGAGCTTGCAGGTTTATAGTACAAAAATTTTCTTGCAAATTTGAAGCATCTATTAAAAAAGGCCCTCGAATAATGAGGGCCTTTTTTAATAAGCAAATAAATTACGAGTAAATATTAGTGTGTTCTAATTTGTGGGACTATTGGTGGTATTTGTTGCATTTGCTGAGGATAGCCAGTAGGGTATCCGGTTGTTGCAGGATATCCTGCAGGATATCCGACACCTGGTCGCATCAAATAGCCGGTTTGTGCATCATCGCCTTGTTTGTAAGCTTGTTGTGGCGTGAATCCCTGAGCTTGTACTTCTTTAAAGTTTTGCGGCTGTGATGTAATATTTTGAGAGCCTGCTACTTGAGCTCCTTGGTAAGCAGCAAGAGCTGCTTGTTCTTGTTCAGACAGTGCTTCTGGTTGTGGAAGTGGGGTTGCTTGCGGAGTCATTGTTTTTGAGGCTTCTATTCCTTCCGCGGTGTAAACATTTCTAAATTGCAGTGGTACGTCCCAGGTGCTTATGCCAATAAATTTAATTGTTTTCCAAGGATAAGGGTCCTGCCATTCGGCAATAATATTTTGTCCAACTTGGTCACCAGAGCCCATGCTGATCATGCCATCATTAAAACCAACCCAATAAGCTTTGAAATCTCGTTGAGAGAGTTGTGATGTTTTTAGAGCTGATTTGGTGATATCAATTTCTGTTGCTGAACGACCAAGACTTTTTATTCGAATAACATTTTTGCTATTTTCCCAACCGCCAATTACCAGTTCGTAAAGCTCTGTGTCGGTATTGCGAACACTGACTGCGTCTTCGGAAAAGCATACAAAAGCATCGCTTTGTCCTTGTACTTCAAAAATAAGCCAACCAATGTTTGGTTTTTTTACTTCCCATGGAATCCACAGATATTCGCCATAAAGTGGTGGTATAGTAAAGACAAAGTCAGGATCTTGCAGTGAGGCATTTAAGAATGCTTTTCCAATGTCTGCAATCGTGAAATACCAACGATCTTTTGCTGCTTTATCGCGTTTATTTTGTTCATCAACAAGGTAAGAATTTGAATAAGCCCGTACCAACACATCAAGAATGACCATGAGTTGATCTGGATTGTTTGGATAGTATTGTCTTGCTTGGTCAAGATCATCAAAAATATTATCTTTAATTACTTTGCTGTCAACAACAAATGGATGTGTTATGTTGCGCAATATATCAATGTAAATTTTTAACAAGATTGAATAGTTATTAGGATCAGAGAAGGTAAATTTTTTGGTTTCGCCAAGTAATTGACTGACCGTTGCAGCATTTTGTTGAGCTTCTGCAGGAATAGTTTCGCTTGCGCCAAATTCTTTACTTGGTTGCTCAACGTAAACATAGCTATTGTGAGCGCGGAACCCAAATTGTGCATCAGCACGTGCTTTTGAAGCTTCCGCCATCAAATGGGCAGATTTGGTTTGTCCGCCCGCTTTTATGCTCGCAGCACCTGTTGCCATACCGATACCTGAAGCACTTAATGCAAGGCCTGCAAGAGACATGATCATGTTTGGTGACATACCAAAGCTACCACCAGCTTGTAATGTTGCTTGTCCTGCTGCTTCTAAAACACTACCTTTTGCATTCGCAATTTCTGCTACGTGGTGCGCTTCTATTTCACGCAAGATAGCCCCCTTTTCAAGGGTTATTTTTCCTGGTGCATCTTCTGGCTGTTGCATCAGTTGTATTGATGGTAATCCAATTTGATCGATATTGATCATAAAGACATATGATGCGCCTTGTTGTGGTGTGCTTAAAACGCTAAATGTTTTGCCGCTTACCATATCTTTCATGGTGACTTTTACATCAGTTTGAATGAACTCATATCTAAATGGTCGATGGACAGTCATCGTTCCTTTGTACGGAAAGCGTCGTATTTGTTGTTCGTACGTAACTGGTTTTTTTTCAAGGCCAATGCTAACTGGTGGGGCAACTTCTATATTGCTAATTTTTTGCTCATGATTAGAAGGAGCAAAGCCGACTTGTGTAATGTCGCTAAATTCTTCAGGGTCTTGCCATGCGATCAAGAGGTTGTCGCCGATTTTGCCTTGCCCGACCATAAGTGCGCCACCAAAAATACTTACCCAGAAATCAGTAGGTGTATCTTTTGAAACGTGTGCCGTTGGTAGTGATGCGGTTAATAATTGGTGTACTATTTTGCCATTGCGTTCAATTTTAATTAACTTTTGCGCATCGGCATCAATAATAATTTTGTAGTTATTTTTACCTTTTTTATTTTGTAGTACAACGGTGAGGTCATGCTCTGCTTGCGCGGTAAAGGCAACACTTGCTTCATTTGGCAAACGCACAGGAATATCGATAAGGCTTGTTGTTTTGCTATTTGCTGATAATACGATATCGTGTTGTACTTTTGAATAAATTTCTTCTTCAGCAATCGCGTGGACTGCTTGCCCAAGTTGTACTTCGGTATAATCAACAGGTCCGTCATGAGAGCTCAAACCAACACGATTGACAGGAACGGCTTCAGGCATTAACCCAGACATAAAAATGCCAGTACCTGGTGTGCCAATCCCGACAAGAATCAAACCATTATTGACTGAAACCCAGTAAGGAATAAATCTGCCAGGGACGGCGCGTGCCAGTGGTGCTTCTGCTATGAGTTTGCCGTCAAGTAAGATTTGGGATGTTGTATTGTTGGATCCGCCAATAATAATATGCCATTTTGCCGCAGTGCCACCTTTGGTGTCAAAAACAACCTCAATGCCACCGCTATCTCCAGCTCGTGCAAGAAAACTTATTGTTGCTTGGCCCGGTTTTTCAAGTGATGTGTCGAGCCATGCAAAACCTCTGCTAAACATTTTATTGAGCGTGATCATGCGGTCTGGGCCAAAGTCAGCAATTGAAGGTTCTTTTGCAAAGCCTTCAAGGATTAATGGCTCGAGAAGTTCATATTTTTTATTGAGAATAGAATCGTGCAGAGGGCAGATACCAAGACCACTTGTTTTGATTGGATAGTCCGTATCATTGCGTAACTCTCTCACGACACCAAGACCTGATGTTAATTCAGATTTAATTAACGATTTTGTAATGGTTGTTGTTGCCAACGATTTATCTGCCCAAAATTGGTCGCTCTTAATACTGTTGTAAACATCTCGTGCAGCTTGTTTAGGATTTTTTATATTTGCTGAAATCCCGGTATCAGGAACATCTGATTCTGAGTTGATTGCTTGCAAAGTAAAATATTGTGCGCCGCCAAGGTCTTGTTGACCATAAAAATCTTGAGCCCATAAAGAAACGTCTTTTGATGCAACGGCGAGTTCAAAAAAGCTTGGGTTGCTGGCGTCGGCATTCATCCAGTTGTATTGATTTACCCACACATTTTTTTCTTGAGATTGTGGTGCCATACTTTGAATGATAACGGTATCATTTGAGCGGATTGGGCCGGTTTGGTTGTATGGACTTACCAGTTTAAATGTTTGCCAGCCATCTTGAGCGTGTGGATGATTGATTAAAGAAACGTGAATATCTTGTTGATTTGGCTTCATTAAATAATGGCCATCACTTGTCCACCATTTCCATTCTTTACCTAAAGAGCCGGCTTTTTTATCATTTCCTTCAACGGCGTAAAGCGACCAGATGCTGACAGTATCACCAAAATTAATAACATCAGTTGAATTATCGTCTGCCGCTTTTGTAATACTAAAAAAGCAGCCAATATCTTGTCGCTTGTCTTTGGTATTTTCAAGGTTAATGGTGTTGTCTTCTTTTAATTTTTTCTTTTCCTGGGGAGATAATTTTTGTTCGGCTTTTTTCTTTTTTTCCTCCTCGACTGCGGCTAATTGTTTTGCTGCTTCGCTACTTGTTTTTGATGTAGTATCTTGTGCTTCGGTAGTACTATCTGTGCTTTGTAGTGCATCAGAAGATGGTTTTTTGTCCAGCGTTACCATGCCTTTTTCTAAACTACCAACCAGTATTTGTACAAAATTTGCCGGTGGGTCTGCTTGAGCATTTTGGTCATAGTAACTGTCTGCATTGGTCCATGCACGCATAAAATCACTGTTTGGACCGGTAATAATGCGGACCATTTGTGAGCTGCGAATAACAGGGCCGCGTGCTGTGTTTAATGCATTCACGGCATCTTTGCCTGGCTTATAAGTAATCAGGCGATCTTTATTGTCGATTGCTACTATGGTGCCGTCATAACCAATTGAGATGTCTTTAAATGAGCCGGAGCTTTCAATTGAAAGCCAGTCGTTTTTTCTGAGGCCGCTTGCTCCAGCTTTTAAGAGCCAAGCTTGTTTGCTGTAATCTAAAAATAAGGTATTAAGTTTGTCTTTTATCGATATTTTAAATGGATTTCCCATGCCAAAAGATGTTGGTTTAATAATAGTTTTCCATTTTTTTTGAAAGCGATTAAATGTGCGTATTGTTTGGTCGTTAGTTGCTAATAAAACTTTACCATCCCCGCCGCAGCTGATAAAAACACCTTGCTCATCAGGTATTTTTTGCCAGGTAGAATTGGTTGTTACGGGATTTTGCTTTCTCCATAAAACGTTGTCTGAATCACGAGCCCAAATTTCGTTTTTGTTACCAACGTATAATTGGACAAATTTTGCAACGACAGGTTTTGGTGTTTTGGATTTTTGTTTGCTGGCATTAGAGTCGGAAATATTTGGCTTGCTCAATTGTTGCCATGTTTCTTGTTCGCGGTACCAACATGTGCCATCTTTATCAAGCCCCCACAAAATGCCATCAGCACCAACAGAAAAATTTGCGAGAGGGGTTGTTGATGAGATATCATTCCAGCTACTCCAATCTTTAGCAAGTTGAAAAATTTTACCATCGGGCGTGAGGCCATAAATTAATGGATTATCTCCACCACAAGCAAGGTCAATCGCGTTTAGTTTTAGGGCTGGCAAATCTGTAAAAAGATCTTTAGAAAGTTTTCCTTGTGGGCTTGTTTCTGTGATTGTGTCTTGTTGTGTATCGTCAGTTGAAGGTTGTCCGGATTTTTTTTGAGCATCTTTTTGCTGTTGTTGCTTTCTTTTTTTTGCATCTGCTGCCAGTTTTGCAGCTAGCGCGGCTTGTTGTTGTTGAAGCTTCTTTTGGTCTGCTGCTTGTTTGGCCAAAAGTTTTTGCTGGTCTTGTGCTGTGGCAGCAAAAATTGGCTGAGATACGCCAAGCAAGAGGCTTAGTAAGAGCCCAAAGCTTAAGTACGAATTCATTCTTTTTTGTTTCATCGCGATTCTCTCTTTTTTGAGGGTGAAACGTTAAAATACTAAAAATAGTTTTCACTATCCTAGTTCAAAGAGAAACGAGAACTCAAGAATTTGGAAAAAATGTTTTAAAAGATAATGCAGTGCTTGAGGACAAGAGATTCATTATGCAAGCTTTAAACCACGAGGTGTTTTTTGAATAAAACCTTCCTGGTACAGTTCTTCAAGCATTGTACTGGTTCGTTCTGCTGGCCGATCAATTTTTTGCATAAGTTCTTGTTCGGCAATGAGTGGTTGCTCAAGTAAAACCTGTAAAATCATGCCGCGAATTTGACGATCAGAGCCTTCAAATTTAGATTGTTTGGTGTAATGCTTGCTGAGTTTGCACAAGTTGCCCACATTTTTTTTCAGCATAACGCCGTAGTCCATGAGGGCGTAGTACCAGGTGCGGGGTTGTTCTTTGTCTACCGTTTTTTCAATAAGCGGCATAAGTTCTTTATCGCTGATAGCAATGCTGTGGCGATAGAAAAAATAAATAAAAACCGTTCGAATATTGGTTTCAATAAATGCTGTCGGCCTGTTGTGAGCAAACGCACAGATCGAAGCTGCCGTTGCCTTGCCAATGCCGGGCAGCGTTTCCAGTGTCGCAGGGCAGTTTGGTAAGGTACTTTCAAATTGATGAGCGATATGCTGCGCTATTTTTTGCAAATTAAGAGCGCGGCGGTTGTAGCCCAAACCTTTCCAAAGACGGAGCACTTCTTCAAATGGGGCGCCAGCGAGTTGATTGAAATTTGGGAAGTGCGCGACGAAGGCATCAAATTTTTGTGCAACACGATGTGTTTGTGTTTGTTGCAACATAATTTCTGAAACCACAACGCGGTAGGGCGTTACCTCCTGCCGCCATGCAAAGGTTCTGCCGTTGCGTTGGTAGTAATCGTAAATAACTTCCTGAAAAGCGCTAATAGTTTGAGCAGACATGCCCTGCGCCTTAAAAAGATCAATACATTCTTGTTCTAAGTTAATGTTGTGCATTATGTTTTTTCTAAGAATTGTTTTTGGAGTGCAAGAATACGATCGCGCAATTCAATAGCGCGTTCAAAATTTAAATCTTCTGCTGCTTGTTGCATATCAACTTCAAGTTGTGTAATCAGGGTGCGTGCATCCGCGGCATTTTTTGGCTTAATTTTTTTGCCCTGTTTTTCTGACTTGGATGCCGACTTGATTGCTTCTTGGAGCTTTGAAATACTTTTAGCAACTTCGCGCTTAACCGTTTCTGGCGTAATGCCACGTTCTTCATTATATTTTTTTTGAATAGCCCGACGTCGGTTAGTTTCATCAAGCGCGCGTTTCATTGATGCAGTAACTTTATCGGCATACAAGATTACTTTGCTTTCAGCGTTTCGTGCTGCTCGCCCTATTGTTTGGATGAGTGAACGGTCGTTGCGCAAAAAGCCTTCAATGTCTGCATCCATGATTGCAACCAGTGCCACTTCAGGCAAGTCTAAGCCTTCACGCAAAAGATTGATACCAACCAAGCAGTCAAAAACGCCTAAGCGTAGCTTGTGCAAAATCTCGGTACGCTGTGGCGTTTTAATTTCGCTATGCAGGTAGCAGACTTTTAATTTTTGATTTTCAAGAAATTGCGAAAGATCTTCGGCCGATTTTTTAGTCAAAACGGTAATCAGGGTTCTGAAACCTTTTTTATTGGTTGCCTTGATTTCTTTAATCAGGTCTTCAATTTGCCCTTCGCGCGGGCGCATAATAACTTCAGGATCAATAATCCCGGTTGGGCGGGCAATCTGTTGAACGATTTGATCGCTGTTTTTCAGTTCGTATTCGCTTGGCGTGGCCGAAACAAAAATGACGTCATTAAAGAATTTTTCGATTTCTTCAAATTTGAGTGGGCGGTTGTCTTCTGCCGTTCTGAGTCTAAAGCCATACTCGATCAATGCCTGCTTGCGTGAAAAGTCGCCCTTGTACATGCCGCCAAGCTGCGGAATGGTAATGTGTGATTCGTCGATAATCAGCAAAAAATCTTCATCAAAGAAATCAAACAGAGTGTAGGGCGCGCTGCCCGGCATGCGGCCGTCAAAGTAGCGGGAGTAATTTTCAATACCGCTGCAATAGCCGGTTTCGGTAATCATGTCGATATCGTGCTTGGTGCGGGTGATGAGCCGCTCGCGGTAGAGCGGGTTAGTAAGCTGAGCCGCCTCGCGTTCCAAATCTTCCTTAATGTTTTCGATAGCGGTTTCGCGCTTGTTTTTGGTAGTCAAAAAGTGTTTGGCGGGAAAGATCAAAAAATTATCAAGTTCCTGTAAAATTTTATGCTCGCGCTTGTCTACCAGCTCAATCAACTCGATCTTACTGCCCGAAAGTTCTACGCGGACATTGTCATGCAAGTACGGCAGATTGATGGTGATGGCATTGCCCACCACGCGAAAACAGCCCGAACTGAGTTCAACGTCGTTGCGTTTGTACTGAATAAAAATAAGCTTTTCAATAAACTCTTTGCGCGAGATCTTATCGTCGACCTTAATTTGAAAAGTAAGCTCGCGGTAGTCTGTTGGGTTACCAAGCGAATAAATGGCGGAGACTGAAGCAATAACAATTACGTCGTTGCGATTGATAATCGACGCTGTTGCTTCAACGCGCAGCCGTTCGATTTCGGTATTAATTTTAGTTTCTTTGGCGATGTAGATATCTTGTGCCGGCAGGTACGATTCCGGTTGGTAGTAATCGTAATAACTCACAAAATAACACACCTTATTTTCAGGGAAAAATAATGAAAACTCTTCATAAAGCTGCGCCGCCAACGTTTTGTTGGGCGACAAAATGAGTACGCTTTTACCACGCTGAGCAATTACATTTGCCAGGGTAAAGGTTTTGCCGGAGCCGGTTACGCCAAGCAATGTGGACTTTCTTGGTCTGTTTTCACTCAGTTGTACAATTGCTTCTGGCTGGCTGCCCGCAGGCTTGAACGGTGATGAGAGTTTGAATTTATTTTTTTTATTAAACATATCATTAGTCTAGCGCAAAATGGGGGATTAAGAAAGCGGCCAGGTCGGTAGGCCTTTTTGGGGGCCTTGAACAGCTTTGATGGGAGTTTTTTTGTGGGGGCTGGGCTGGTTACAAGAAAACGGGGGCGATATTTAGGTATCGCCCCCTGATTAAAAGATCTGTTTTAAGTAACTAATTGTTTGGTTATCCCAAGTTTAGTGCACTTAATTTTTCGCAAATATCTTCAGAAAATGCTTTGTTAGTCGGTTGATAATCAGGATCTGTTGCTAAGCGTACTAAGTGCTTTTTGCACCAACTTGGTAATAGTGTCTCTATAAAATCTCTTTCGGCTAAATAATGGGCAAGAGACAAAGAATTGTTTTTTGTTTTTGTGTCAGCTTGGTCTGAGTTAATTCTATATTGAAATGTTACTAGATATGCATTGAGCTTTGGTAAGTATGAAGCAGCATAGTCATAGATGGCATTAATGCCTAACTCATCTTCAGCGAGTTGCATAATCTGATTTGGTGTTAATGGATAGCGATCGTGAATCATTGGCAGAAAAAACTTAAGAACAAAGGATTGAGTTTCGTTGAAGTTGCTATCTTCGTAAATAGCGCCCACAAGCGATTCTATGATATCACTCAAGATAGAGATAGATATTACAGATTTATGGTGTTGAATATATTTTTGCAGACCTAATCTTATATTCAGAGCGGCTAGTGACTCTTGGCTTACTAAGATTTGGTACATGGTAGTAAGTTTTTCTTTGTCGGCATCTTTATAGTTTTCAGATAACATTTTTGTAATAATAGTATTCAATATGGTTTCACCTAAAATTTTTAATTCGACGTAATTTTTTGCCGGACTTTTTTCTGGTGATGATAATGCTTGGGTTAAGAGATCCTTGTTTTGAAAAGTGTACCCAAGTATTGCTTCGATTTTTTTGATGGTACACTGGTCAAGACTCTTTGTTTTTGTTGAATACTGCATACGTAAGTGTAGCATACTGTTACTTATACCTAGATCTTTAAAAAGATTAGTTAACTGTTCAACATTGCTCTGTATAAATTCGATATCAGTAGAATTTTCAATATGCGCTGATTTTGTTTGCTTAAGTTGAAATTCTTCTTCACTAGGAATTTCGGGAATAATAGGTTTTATTTGTGGGCTAAATTCTGAGCAAGACTCAGAGTTAGAATCTATGTTAGAAGCTAGTTCTGAGTCTTGACTAGAATCTACATTTGATTCTGAAATACCATTTGAACTAACGTCGTCTTCGTTAGAGTTTGTTTCTGATGATGTTGTATTGCTTTGTTGTTTTTCTTTTATAGTTTGCTGTTGTGGCAATGATTTTGCATCGAGTGGTTGATAATCATCATCGATAGCCAGGCGCACTAATTTTTTTCTATATTGCTTAGACAATTGTGTTTCTATAAATTCTCTTTCAGCTAAATAACAAGCAAGCCGCATTGGATCAGTTTTTTTATCTCCAGAAGATTGATTAACGCGAGGATTAATCTTTTTTGATCCCTTTTTGTGCTTGTTGATATTACATAAATAAAAAGAGGTAGCATCATAACTTACATCGATTTTTAATTTATTTTTTGCCTTCCCAATTATTGTATCCATCATTTTGGGCTGACGACCTTTTATCATTGGTAGAAAAAATTTGAGAGTAAATGATTGAGTTGCTTCTGCTGCGCCATCTTTATGCATTGCGCCAATGATTGATTCTATAATATCGCATAATGTTGAGATAGGCACCTTTTTTTCAGTGTGTTGAACGTAGTTATGCAGACCTAATTTGACACACAAGGCAGCCATAGGTTCTTGACTGACTAAGGCTTGGCGCATTCCAGTTAATTGTCCCTCATCGGCTTTGGGGTAGTTTTTAAGCAACATTTCAGCAATAGTAGCATCCAGTATTTTGTCTCCTAAATATTCCAAAGCTTCATAATTTTTTTTAGGATTCTGTGTTCGAGATGTTAATGCTTGGATCAATAGATTCTTGTTTTGAAAGGTATAGCCAGTAATGGCTTCAATTTCTTTAATAGCGTTATCATCAAGCTTTCTTCCTGGAATTGGATAGTGCATACGTAAACGCAGCATGCTGTCTCTGATTCCAAGATTTTTCAGCGTAGCTACATCGCCAGCTGCAAAAGCAATATCAATACTATCTTTATTAACTGCTGGTACAAGTGGTGGTATTGCTGGTTGTTTTGGTATAATCGCCGGTATTTGTTTCACTTCCTGTTTTTGTTCAAGTTTTGGTTCCTGTTCTTGAGGAATTTCTAACTTTACAGGAACGGCTACTTTTGCAGGGATTTCTTGTTTTGAAGATGATGATTGTGAATTTTGTGCAACGGCTTGTTCTGCTAGCTTTTTTTTCTCAGCTTGGCTTGCTTCCCATTGTTCATAAGCTATTTGTTGGGGAGATTTTTTCTTGACTTCTTTTTTCTGCTTGAGCTTTGGTGCTTGTTTCTTTTGTTCTACTTTTTTCTTTTCTTCTTTTTTAGCTGCTGCAACAAGTGTTTGAGTCGGCGCAGAGAAGTCGAGTAATGAGCTTAACAACACAAAAGATAAATACTTTTTATACTTCAACATAATAACCCCCTAAAATAACAGTAACAGTAAATAATGAATAGTTTCTATTCTGTTAAATATAATACTATTTGAAATTAATTTCCAATTAAGGTGTAAAACAGGGGTAAATGGTCAAAATAACGCTTTATAGTTAGAAAAAGCGGGCTATTTGTAGATATTTTGATTAGATGGTTGCCCTTTGTTTAGCCTTTTTTAGCTCAGAATGGGGTATTAAGTTTTAAAAAAATAGAAGTTTTGATAGTTTTTGGAGGGAGAATGGTAAAAAGAAGGGGGCTTTGAAATAAAAGCCCCCTGGTTAAAAATATTCGGTTTTAGGCAACTGAGCGGGTCAGTTCTCTTTTGAGCAGCTTGTTGGTTAGGTAATAAAGTGCTATTTCTGAGGCATCTTCTTCTGATTCTGCCTTTGAAGATTTTTTGCAACCAGAGAAATCTTTATTTCCAAATGTTTGATTCGCAAGCGTAATCGTTGTTTTATATTTAAGTCCGGCAGCTACTGATCCTGAGCATATGCTTGTTTGTATGCATGGCTCTTGCATAGCTAAACAACGGCAATAGTGTAATAGTAAGCCTTTTTTGTTTGATTTTGTCTTTTTAAGTTCATTAATATGGTACAAAAGTTTTGGTGATATCAAGTGATTTGCAAGATGCTTGATCAGTATAATCACTCTTCTTGCTGCTTCCGCTCGTGCTTGTTTTTCAGTAGGGGCTGATGAGCCTTTAAGAGCTGAAAAAAGCCAAGGAGCGTTTACCTGAGTATAAAAGACTTGCTGATCTTCTTTTTCTTTAACAAAGCTTTCATATGCTGGTATTGTCAGTTTATGTTTTTGGCAAAACAAGTTTAAAGATGTTATTGGATCTTCTAAATCGAGTGTTCCTGCGTCTTCTGTTGGGAAAATAAGGCAGGTTGAAGAAATGGCATCGGATGTTGGAAGAATAATATTTTCTTGGAGTACGCTGTACGCCATTTGAGCAGCTTTTTCTTCTGCGCGTGTTTTTTTTATGCAATGGGCTGCCGCGAGAAAATGGGGATAGAGGTGTCGAGAATATATGGATTTTTGCTCTATCTCAACCTTGCAACAAAAGCCAGGGCGATCTGGAGCCGCGTAAGTATAATACACAGGTTGAGGTGAGCCCAATATTTGCGTGAGTGTGTGCAGCTTTTCACGAGCATTTCTTTGAATACCTTCTTGCCATGACGATACATTGAGTGATAAGACGTTCTCCGCTGGTTGGTAATCAGGATCTGTTGCCAATCGAACTAATTTTTTTTGATATTCACTTGGTAATGACGTTTCTATAAATTCTTTTTCTGCCAAATAACAGGCAAGGCGCATGGGGTCTTCTTTAGTGTCTTTTTTTGATTTTGACTGTCGTTGGCCAATCTGAGGTAATACGCCTTTTGGAGCAGGTTGTACATCTCGAAGATAGTGAGAACTATGCTCATAGCTTACATCAATATCTAATTCTTTTTTTGCTTGTTGAATAATCCTGTCCATCATAGCCGGGCAGCGATCTTTAATCATGGGTAGAAAAAATCTAAGTACAAAGTTTTGCGCTGTTTCTGGGCCACCATCTTTATAAAGTGCGCATATTAAAGATTCGATGATATCGCAGAGCGTTGATATGGGAATTACTGATTTAGTGTCTTGAACGTAGTCGTGTAAACCGAGTTTTACGCACAAGGCCGCTATTGGCTCTTGGCTAACCAAGGCACAGCGCATTTGAGTGAGTTGAGCTGGCGTAGGGTTTTCGTAACTGGTGAGTAACATTTCGGCAATAATTTTTTCCAAAATGGCATCGCCTACAAATTCGAAAGCTTCATAATTTTTTTCTGGATTTTTGAGTTCTGATGTGAGCGCTTGAATTAAGCGACTTTTTTTCTTAAACGTGTAACCAATAATCGATTCGATTTCTTTAATTGCATGAGCGTCAAGTTCTCTTCCAGGAATTTGATATTTCATGCGCAAATGAAACATGGTTTTGTTGATGTCGAGATTGCCAAGAAGCTCAACCAAGCTGTCTATATCGCCGTCTTCAAAAGCTTGATCCGTAGGAGTTTTTTGGATTATTGGATATTGTTTTTGAGCCGCATGAGCTGCTGCAGTAATTGTTTGTGTTGGTGTAAAAGAGCCAACAAGTAAACCGAATAAAATGCTGGAAAGATATTTTTTGTAATTCACGATAAAACCTTTATCAAATGTTGTTTATGATACTGAACCATAGCGTGCAACTCTTTTGCTGGCATCTTCTTCCTGCCAAAAAGCGGCATAACGGTCGCCGTACGAAAAATGCCAATATTCAAATGGATAATTAGTAAGGCCGGCTTTCGTTGCTGCAATCAAAAGAAATAAGCGGTTTAATTTTTGACGGTCAGTAAGATCTTCAGAAAAAGTTGCAGCGGTTTTGTTTTCGCCCCAAATGACGCCGAAATCTCCCAGATCTACAAAATTATTGGTGCTTTCGTCCCACAAGCGAATATCAATTGCCGCTCCCGTTGAATGTACTGGTACATTATCTTTGACGGGCGATACCAATTTTGCCGCTTCAAGCTCAGCTTTTTCTTCTGTTAGCATAGAATGATTTTCGCTTTCTTCTTCATCACAATAACGTCTTTTTCTTTTTTTTACTTTGTAATATTTCTTTAACTTTGGATTGAAAGAGCATCTCTTGAGTTTTTAAATCTCTTAATCCTTCAAAATTTTAATAGAGATGCTTCTTGGTACATAGCCAAAATAGATAGAAAACTCATCCAAATAATCAATGAGTCTTTCTAATCGGCGATACACTTCAGCGCGTATTTGTGAGGCACTTGGTAAGCCAGAATTATAAAATGGTGCGTAAAAGGGTTCATTTAAAAAATGGTTGGGTAGCATGCTGATACGAAGAATGATCGGCGCATTGCCGGTTGCAAAATATTTATGTTGATCGAAGATTATGGTCAATGCAGAGTCATTGCATAGTATTGAGTTTGTAAGTAAAATTTCTGACCATGGTTTGGCGGTTAAAGCATTATGAGAAAAAAGAAGGATCGTAAAAACAATAATCTTATTCATGGTTGATGCCTCGGTTTGCATGTGTATTCTGCATAATAATTTGGTTAAATTTTTCTAAATCAAATCCTACCGAATGGTTAGTCTCGGAAAGTGGGATGTAGTTTTGAGGATTAAAGGGCGGGGTATTCACGGCAGCAATTATAAAATTTTTATCAGGAATAGTAAAATGTGCTTTGTATGGTTCGATAACGATTACATCACCGGTTGTTACGTGGAGCTCTTGATCGGTAATGACGACGAGCGCTGAGCCTTGCAGAACAAAATAAATCTCGGTTTCGTTATTGTCATGATAATGCGGTTCGGCACATGCAATATGCCGCATATCGGCAATGGCAAAACTTTCTGCCCCCAACCCTTTTATGGTGTTTAATTCATACACTAAGCCGCACCCGACATTTTTGGGGGTGGTTTCTTTAATAAGATTTTCCCAATTGAGATTTTTGATAGTTTGTTGCCAAAAAAAGATTAATGTTTTGATGTCAGGAACTTGGACGACTTGTTTATTAACAAGCATAGTAGGCCCTTGGTTGTATTCAAAAATTCACAATTTTTACAAAATCTGTACCATTGATTCAACGTAAACTATTTTTGAATTTTTTCACAGACCCGCGGTATTTTTTACTGGTGAGCTTTGATTATGCTAGAAAAACAATCTGTTTCAGACCAACACATTATTGACTGTCTCAATAACTACTATGGCATGAGCGTCGCTATACTTACCTGCCTGCCGTTGGGTGCTGATGCGGACGCATCAGTATATAAAGCTCAAACGCATGAAAATTTAGCTTATTTCGTCAAGTTAAAGCGTGGCCAGTTGCATCATGATATTGGCATTACCATACAACTATTGTTGCATGATGCCGGCATTCAACAGATTATTTCTCTGATCAAAACAAAGCAGGGCCAAATTTCGCAATCGCTCGATGGGTATACGCTTTTTGTGTATCCGTTTATTGCGGGAAAAGACGGGTTTGCGCAAAACCTCACTAACAACCAATGGATTACGCTTGGCAAAGCGCTTAGACAAGTTCATGACTTGGTACTGCCGCCGTCAATGCGGGCACAGATAAAACGAGAAACTTATTCACCAAAATGGCGAGAAGTGGTTCGGTCAGTTTATCTTCGCATAGAAACGGAAGAGTTTGGCGATAGTACTGCGCGTCAGTTGAGCGCTTTTATGAAAACACATCAAGCAACCATTCAACGGTTGGTTGAGAGGGCAGAACGACTCAGTTTTGTGCTCAAAGAACAATCACTGCCGTTTGTGCTCTGTCATTCAGATATTCATGCAGGTAATGTATTAATCGGCGACAATGGCCTTCTGTACCTTGTAGATTGGGATGCACCAACCTTGGCCCCAAAAGAACGGGACCTTATGTTTATTGGCGGGGGTGTTGCTAATGTGTGGAATAACCATCACGAAGAAGAGCTTTTTTATCAAGGTTATGGAAAAACTGATATTAATAAAGCAGCTCTTGCCTACTATCGACACGAACGAATTGTAGAAGATATTGCTGACTATTGCCAACAGTTGCTTTTTACCACAGACGGTGGGGATGATCGCTCAGAAATGTTTAAACAATTTACTGATATGTTTGAGCCTCGCGGGGTGGTGGAGATAGCATTCAAGACTGATGTGGACGTGTAATTAACGAACTGAATCAATTAAAGATTTTAATTCGCGTGCGATATCAGCGGCAGAATTACTGCCAGAGTCAACCACCACATCATATTTTCTATCGCCATAGACCGTGAAGTAATGACTTCGTGCATGACCTTTTGGTGATGTTGCGCGCGCTTGCTCACGTTGTTCAAGCACCTCGAGTGGTATTTGAACGGCAACATAATAGGTTTTGAATCGAGAACATTTTTTTTCTAGATCTTTGAGCCAGCGCTGGTCGTATGCGATATAATCCACCATAACGTTGCAGCCATTTTGTGCATAAGCAGCAATCGCACTATTCATGGCGTATGCTACTTTTTCCCCTTGGGTGCCAACTAATAAGGTAATTACTTTATTGCCTTGATCATCTTGAGATGTTTCAACCCAACGAATGGGATTTGACGATTGCCAAAAGCTCATATTTTCTGGTGTAATTTCAGGCATGACGTTATCAAACAAATTATCGATACCGACTTTTATCCAGAGATTTGGCATCATTAATTTTTGGAATTCTTTTTGAATTGAGCTCTTGCCAGAGCCAGATGGGCCGTTAAGAACGATGATAGTCCCTGAAGGAGCGCTATGTTTTTTGGTGTAAAACCAATAGCTTGAGCCGGTAATGAAGGTGAGTAGTACGAAGATATATAATTTATTTTTGTTCATATTCTTTGACCGTGCCGGCCCTACTTCGCTCTACGAGCTTCGAAGGGCATACTTCGCTTTATTCTAACGAGATATTATCTTTTTTAATATCAAGCCGTTAAAGAAAATGGCCGTGCCATACGAAGCCTTGGCGAAGTATGGCGGGGCTGACGGGACTCGAACCCGCGACCTTCCGCGTGACAGACGGACGCTCTAACCAACTGAGCTACAGCCCCTAAAATAAGTCAAAAGAACGACTTGAGTAGAGTTATTCTGCCATATTTAACGATTTTTGCAAGCAATAACTAAACTTTTGTCGTTCTTTTCTTTTTATCGCATTGATTCGATTGTTTGAACAATCTTTTCAGCATCTATGTCTGCATCGGCCAAAAGCCTGCTTGGGCTGCCAGAGCGCGAAAAATGCTTGACCGCGAGGCTCTTGATGGCAACGTTTTCATTAACCAACGCATGTGCTACCGCTTCACCAAGACCGCCCTGGCTGTAATGATCTTCGACCGTAATAATGCCGTGATGAGCTTTTTTTGCAACGCGCAAGATGGTTTTTGTATCGATCGGCTTAACGGAATACAAGTCGATGACGGCAATGTGAATACCTTTTTCCTTTAACAGCTTATAGGCTTTTAATGCCTCATGCAGTGTAATGCCGGCGCCAATAACGCAGGCAATGTCTTGCTCGCTTTCATGCAAAACCTTGCAGCCGCCAATAGGGAATTTTTCGCACGTGTCGTATAAGTTGGCCGTTGCTGCCCGCGTTGTGCGCAGGTACGAAATACCGTCGTGATAGTTAGCCATTTCTTGTGTTAGTTTGTAGGTTGAAACGCCGTCGCTTGGGTATAAAACGATTGAGTTTGGGAGCGCTCTGAAAAGCGCAATATCTTCAAGTCCCATTTGCGAAGGGCCGTCTTCGCCAATCGAAACGCCGACATGCGAGCCGCACAAACGTAGCGCATTGCGACCAATGCCCGCCATTCTAATTTGGTCGTGAGCGCGCGTGAAAAAAGCAGCAAAGGTTGCTGCAAAAGGTATGTTGCCGCGTGCTTGCAAGCCCGTTGCAACGCTGACCATATTTTGTTCGGCAATAAAACATTGAATAAAGCGCTCAGGAAATTCTTGTTCAAAATATTCGGTGTAGGTTGAGTTTTTAACGTCGGCATCCAAAGCAATTACTGCCTTGCTTGCGCGGCCAAGTGCGGCTAGTGCATAGCCAAAAGCCTGGCGCGTAGCGATTTTTTCGTTGTTCTGAAAGTGCATTAATTGTGGGTCTTGCGTAAGATCGAGCTCAATGTCTGGTTGCTTCTTTTGAAAGCACATGTTGGTTGTTTCAGGAAAATGAATGGTGCGATGTTCAAGGTTATGATTATATTCATATGCTTCTTTGAACGTACTTTTGAGTGCTTCAATAGCTGCGTGCTCTTCGTTTACGCTAAACGGTTTACCATGAAAGCCTGGTTTGTTTGAGCATGAATCGAGCCCGTATCCTTTAAATGTTTTGGCAACAATAACAACCGGTTGTTCGCTGTGTTGTGCCTCGTGAAGTGTTTTTACAATTTCGGTCATATCATGACCATTGATAATATATGCTTTCCAGCCAAAGGCTTCAAATTTTGCGGCAATTTTTTGAACGTTGTGTTCGTTAATAGCTGGTTCAGATTGTGCCAAGCGGTTGCAGTCTACAATGCCAACCAAGTTATTGAGTTTGTAATGAGCAGCTAAGTCTGCTGCTTCCCAAATGGAACCTTCGGCAATTTCGCCGTCGCCCATCATGACGTATGTGGTAAATTTGAGTCCATAATGTTTTGCGTGCAGTGCCATACCAACGCCAATGCCCAAGCCTTGCCCTAGTGATCCCGTTGCTGCTTCGTTGTACATAAAGCGTGGTGTTGGGTGGCCTTCCAAAATGGAATCAAAATTTCGTAGGCTCAACAATTCATGATCGTTGATGATGCCCAGTGCTTTGTAGGCGGCATATACAACTGGAATTGCATGGCCCTTGGAAAGAATGAATCGATCGTTATTGGCGGCTTTAGGGTTTTTTAAATCATGTTTAAGAACATTGAAAAAGAGAGCCGCTATAATGTCAGCAGCAGAAAGGCAGGAAGTAGGGTGCCCTGATTTGCTGGCTGATGTTGCGCGAATAGAATCAATGCGAATGTTGAGTGCTTTATTTTCAAGAAAAAGGCGTTGGTCTTTATTCACTGCGTTACCCTTGTTCTACTGTTTTGATCAGAAATATGTTGTGCGAAAAACTGCCATTGCGGTGTTTTTTATCCAAGCGTGCTTGTTCAAGAACTTCGAAAGGAATCTTTTTTGCTGCCAAGATGGCATGAATAACTTCAAGAACGTCTGCTAATTCTTCCAGTTGTTGTGCTGGCGCTGCAGCGATAAATTCTTGTGTTTCTTCTGCAAGTTTTTTGGTCAACGCCCATTCGACTTCAAGATTATCAGTGAGCACTCGGGTCGTTGCTGTAATCTTTTTTGTTCTAAGAGAGTAGGTACATTATTACGAACGATTTTATGATGAATAATTTCTTTAGCCATTATTTCGTTCCTTCAAATAATTAAAGACCAATTGTGTCCATGTTTCCATAGCATCATAGAAATTGGTGCATTCTTCGAGGGTGAGTAAATGCCCTTCTTTGAGCTCAGAGCGTACGCTGATGTTTGGATTATCGCCTTTTAACAAAAAAGCAAAGCCGGTATGAACCATCCCAACATCGTTGCTTTCGTCGTTGATCAAACCTAAAATTTCAACATCAAGCTTACCTTCATAGTTAACTTCTTCGTGAAACTCGCGTTTTGCCCAATCAATAATATCGCTGCCGGTAATATCGTCTTCGCGGATGTGCCCACCAATGCCCAGCGTATGTTTGTTTTTGAGCCGTTGTTCGCTTGCTCCAGCTTTACGTTGCATTAAAAAATATCTATTTTCGTGTGTAAAAATAAGGTAAGGGATAATTTGTTTGTAAGTAACATCCTCTTCCATGGCTGAACGCCATAAAAATTCCTTGTTGGTGGCGATAAGATTGGCATAAAAATCAAAATCTTTAAGTGGATGAAAGCCATTGATAGAACTGCTCGAAAAAAGCTTGCGAGCAGGAACAACTAATATTTTTTCATCTTTTTTTGTAATGGGGATGTTTTTGGGGGTTGTTTGGCTCATAAGCTCTCCATAATTGGCGGGCAGTTGCGTAGTAATTTTCCCCATAAGTATAAGCATAATTTTTTTTAGGTGGCAATTAAAAAAGCCCCTCGATTTGAGCGAGAGGCTTTGTTTTTTTTGTTAGAGATTAGTTGTCAAGGGGTCCACCATGATCAAAAAAATCTCTAAGGACGAACAGTAGGCGAAGGATTCGCTTTTGTTCCTCATTTGCAGGAATATTATTATAGTTTTCTGCAGGCTTTTGTTGCCCGGAATAGCTTGTTTGTAGGATTGTCGTGATTTTATTAAGGTAGCTCTTGCGGAGGTTTTCATCAATGTCAGACCATTTCATTTGATATTTAGGATTTTTGTATTTATACAAAATTTCGTCTTGTATTGTTTTATGAAACGTAATTATGGTGCCGTAGTCCGTAAAATCGCACAATTGATTTTGCTCTAGATAAGTATTAGTAAAAAGCTGCGCAATAGTTATATTTCCTTTTATTGTATCGCAAATTTTTTTAATGATTGTTTGTTCTGAAGAGATGAGATTTGGTTTGTTTAAAGAGTCACAAAAAATAAAATAAATTTGTCCATGGCGTTTTGCCGCACAAAGAAGGTAATAGTGCTCGGCTAGGCCAAGAGTCCAAAACAACAATGCCGAATCTTTAGTATAAAAATTTTCTAAGCACGGTATAAAATCAGGCTCAATATTTTCTTCTGCTTTGAGATTTGAAATATTATAAAGAGATGATGAGTAGGGAAAATAAATAATCTCTTTATTTGCGATAAGTTCTTTGATGTCTGTATCAAAATTTTTTATAAAATCTAAATAAGTAGTTGATAAGTCTCCGCCATTTGCTTGCCAGTTATATTTGTCCCCAAAAGCATCAGCTGAATTTTCTATATATTGTTTCCATTGATTGATTCTTTGATTAAAAGCGGAGATGTATTCTTGATTGTCAGGAAGCGTTTGTCTTTTTCCTTCCCATAATTTTGAAAGATTTATGGCATTGACTAAGGCATGGTAACCACATGAAAAATCTGGATAAATACAATTGTATTGTGGGACGACTTTAATGTGGTAGATATTTTTTGCTTCGTCAGACTGACCGTTTGTAAGGATTTTTGTTTTTAGATGATCAAGAATTTTTTGAGTGTCGGCTAATGTTTTATCGGATTCTTGGTCCATTAAGTTTTTTATTTCTTGTTTAAATTTTTCTGATGATCCGTTTAGTGCAATATATTTTTTTACCATTTCTTCTGGTTTTTTTATCCAGGCAATGAGCAATGAAGTTAAGTATTTATTATACGCTTTGGTGGTTCGCCAGCTATCAGCAAGAAGAAGTTCTTCGATGTCAGAAAATTTATTGAGAATAAGAGTGATCCAGTGACGATTGCCATACAGCTGGGCATATGACCAAATGATAGGAATTACAATGGATTTTTCTTTTTTAAAGAGTTGTGCGATCTGTATAAGTTTTTTAACATCGTTTTCGGTTAACCATTGATTGTCTTTTTCTAGATTTCCTGTGAGGTATGGCTCACCCGTTATGCCCATTTGAGATTCTAAAATAAAAGTATTTTGCATATAGTTTGGTGAAAATTTTGGTGTAGAAATTTTGTTTTGACTGATGTTGTCTCTTAAAGCTTCAAGATCTACCGGTAAGCCGGTTGGTGTGTAAATAAGATCAAGAGGAGTGGCGTTTTGAGCGTATGACTGCCCTGGCGGTGGAGATTGTTTACGTCGTTCAATCCATGAAGTTCCCCAAGATTTTTTGCCGTTTTTGGTAAATTCGAAATGTTTCATGAGTTTTAACGGTTTTTGAAAGTTTTCAATTAAATGATTTTCTTTTTGATCAAAATTTTGAGGCGGATATGATAATAATTTGCTTAGGTATATGGCATTTTTGATTGAATGAAAATCGCAGCCGAAGTGTTGTAGTAGATACGTTGAAGGGGCATTTGGTTTACCAATATCTTTCAACAGTTGTTGCACGGCTGGATCATTTGACCATGCGCTCCAAGGAGCTTTTTGTGTAAGAACAACGACGTCATAAATAAAAATACCTTCTTGATTGTCTGGAGTATTGTCATAAGAGCAATGTGGCGGCGTATGAACGATGGTTGGTTTTTTTGCATAGATAGATCCAAAAACTCTTTCTGGCTGTATGTAGTGAGATTTTTGAGGTGGATATGTTGGTTGTAATGATGACAGCGATACTGCAAGTGATGCAAGTTTTGTTTTTAAGGCTTGAAGTGACAGGCTTAGATCAGTGAGTTGTTTATTGGCGTTGCCGGCAGCTGAGCAGCTTGCTGCAAAAATATTTACGACAAGAAAGAGAATTTTGAATCTATAAAAATAATTCATGACGGTTTGCCTTGATTAAGATATGATGCAAAGCTTGCGGCCTTATTTTAAGGCCGCAAGCTTTGCATCATAGGTTTTTTAGTTGTCGATACTTCTTGTGGTAGTGGGGTTTTTCGCTAACGCTTGAGCGTACGCGTCGAGAAGTTTGATAATTTCAAGGTGATTGTTTTCAATGGCAGTGTGCATTGGAGTTCGTGCAAATTTGTCAAAAATTGTTGTATCGGCACCTTGAGAAATAAGAATTGCTGTAATATCTTTACTTCCTTTTGCCGCTGCGTAATGTAAAGCTGTTTTGTCTTTAGCTGTTTTTGCATTTACTTTTGCTTTGCTGGCAATGAGCGCTGCAACAATCTTGCTATTTCCTGTTTTTGCGGCCATATGAAGAGGTGTTTTATTTTTATTGTTGGCAGCATTAGGGTTAGCTTTTTTGTTGAGCAAAAGCGATACCGTTTGTTCGTTGCCAAGTTTGGCTGCTTGATGCAGCAAAGTATTGCTCTCAGTATCGTGAGAATTAACGTTGGCAGAATTAATAAATTTATTCAAAAATGATTGATTGTGTGTTGAGACGGCTGTTGATAATTTTTGATGATTTACGGTTTTGGCTTTTTGTTCAAGTGTTAGTTTGTTTTCCACGGCAAAGCATGACGATATAAAGCAACCAAGAACAAGAGTGCTTTCTATTATTTTTTTCATACAATTATTTCCTTAAATTAAGCGTAGGTATTTAAAAAATTAATCCATTGTGATTGTTGATAAAACGTTGTTGCATTGTAGCCAGGGCCGAGTGGTAGGGCTGTTGGGAAGTAAATAGAGATTCCTTTGGCATTAGGATAAGCAGAGCCAGTCCCATTTGCAACAACGGCATTGGTAATTGCTTTCATGCCTGCAGTGAGTGCTGTTTGTAGCGGGGTTACGTTAATGCGAGGAGCTTTGTTTTGTGCACGATACGCTTTTGCTTGTAACGAAAGCTTGCTGAAGAAGGTGTATAAATCAATATAGCTACTGATAGCAAAGCTGGTTGATTGAGCATAAGCTGCCGTGATCATATTTTGCATTTCCACTGGATTGTTTTGCGCTATGTTGCTAATTGCTTGAACAACATTATTGAGCGCTGTGTTTAGCGCTGCTACTTTGCTGAGATCAATTGAAGAAAGCGTTGTTGCGGAGTCTACCTTTTTGTAGTAATTTTTGTATGCAGTAACCATTCGTTGAGAGAGTGTTAATGCTGATTGTTTTGGATTTGCTACCAGCGGGGCCAAGAATTGTGAATATGGCCAGCCGTAACCTGGGATAGTTTCTTCAGAAGAGACAAGATAGTTTGCGTTATCTTTCACTTGAGTTGCTATTTCCAGCATTGCCATTAAGCAGGCGTCCATGCCCAAGATATCAAGCTTTTGGCCAAGAATGCTCTGCGCTTGCTGGACAACCGTTAAAAGATCTGGGTTGTTTAAAAATGTTCCTTGTGTGTAGTCGTATAAAATGCCGCGTTCATTGTTGTGTGGCACGTTATTGTGTCCTGGTAGCGTGAGCCATGAATGTGAGGGTACGGTATTGTTCTGCGATCTGTCCAGTACGCCCATGCCATGGTCCCACAAAATGAGAGCGTATTTCTTTGCGGGATAGTTGGCTTTAATCCATTGCAAAGATGTAATAAGTTCTTGAGCTGGTTGATGCCCCATTTCAGTATTCAATGAGCCAACCTCTGTGCGGGAGCCTTTGTTTATTTTGTATCGCCATGTTTTATTATTGTTTGGTTGGTCCCATTGAACGATAATGTTGACATTTGAGGTTGAACCAACTTTTTGCATGTCGTTAATGTTGGTATAGGCATAGGGAGCAAGATTGCTGTCCGCTTGTATATATGTTAAAACGGTCCATTCGGCTATTGCACTTGCCGTTTGTTGCGTCAAAATAAGAATGCATACAAAAGGCACTAAAAAACGTTTTTTCATAAATGTCTCCTTGATTACGGGTAACTCATTCCAGAACAACTGGCCAAGTTTAAAAATCTGCATAACGCGTAATCAAGAGTTGAGATTAATAATTAAGATAAGAAGCTTAAGGACGATGTTCTTGAATAAATGAGAGCCAGAAAGTATCTTGTGCAAACATGGTAGAGCGGTATGATGGATGAAGTGATTTTTTTGGATAATAGATTGTAAGCCCTTTTGATTTTTTGTATAAAATGCCGGTTTTGTTTACTACAACTGCTTTGCGAATACTTGAACAAAGAGTATGCAATTTAATGGCTAGGTTTTTGAGGATTTCTTGATCATGAGCAGTTCTTTTTTTGGCAAACTTTTCGATGCCGTATGCCATATTAAAAAAAAGATGGTGAGCGTCCAGGTAGCCAAGCTTATCAAACTGGTTGGTTGCTGCATAAGCGGTATACAAAACTTTTTCAATATCGGTTCCTACTATTTCTTGACTTGCATAAAAAGCTTCAATAACAGCATTTATTTTTTCAGGCAAGTCGTTAAGATTGCTCAATTTTGTCCCTGATAATGTGTAGCGAGCGCTGCGTGTTGTATTGGCGCTGGAAAATGAAGAAACAATAATATTCATGAGTTGAACAGGTGTCATACTATTTTGTTCAACAAGCCTGCGTAAAAATCCGGCATAAAGCCAGCCGGGTGTTAGTTCAACGTTTTCTGAAGCAATGAAATAATCGGCATAATCTTTTATTTGATAGGCAACTTCTAAACTTCCCATGAGGCAAGCGTCCATGCCAATAATATCAATATTTTTGCCACGAATAGTTTTGATACGTTTTAAGGCGTTTTCGAGTTGTTGATGGCTTAAAAAAGTTTCATGATGATAATTGTAAAGAATGGCGCGTGTGTGCGTATATTTTTGTCGATGTTGAGCATAAATTTTTTTGTTTTTTTCTTCGTTAATAATGCCGGTGCCATGACTCCATAAAATAAGCATAAAGTGCTTTGCGGGATAGTTCGTGTGAGCCCATTGGATCGCGTTGACCAGTTCTTGCTCAGGGCTTACGCCCATTTCTTTGTTAAATGGTGCGTTTTGTGCGCTACCATCCTGGCTTATTCTGTACCGATGCGCTTTGGTTGGTTCAGAATGTTGAACTAAAATATTAACGTTTTTTGTTGAGCCAATGGCTTTCATTACATCAATATTTTTTTGAGCAGACGATGCAATGTTGTTATTTGCTTCAATATAGTTTAAGAGAGTCCAGTCAGCTTGAGCATTTAAGGTAGTCGTAAAAATAATGAGTGTGATGCTAAGTCTTGATGTTGTTTTCATGATCAGTCTTCTTCAGTAAAGTTGTAATAAGATGTAAAGAAGGTTTCTAAAAAATGAAGCCATAAACTATCGTTAGCAAACATAGTTTTTGCATATGAACTATGAATTTTTTTGCGTGGCACATAAATTGAAATCCCATGAGCCTTGCTGTACTGTGGGGCTGCGGTTGAGTGGTAAACTGCTTGATTAATAGAGGTAAGGCCATCGCGCACAATTGCCCGTACATCGTGCAAAGCAGCTATGTATTCATGATTATTTTTGTTCGCTTGCTTATTGATAATTGTTCCCTTGATGGCATTAAGCAAAGCGGTATAAAAAGAGTGAAGATCAATAAAATCGCTAACATGAAAATTCAGTGCTTTGTTGCTGGCTGTTTGGATGACAGCTTTAATTTTTTGTTCATTTAACATTTTGCATTGTTCAAGGCTGGCAACAAGTTGATTGATATTCTCTTTGATCGGGTCAATAGCGTTTAAATTGATCGCGGATTGCGTATAAAAATTTACGCTGCCGGCATAGAGCTTTTGGTAGGTATTCACAATGTGTTTACTTAATTTTGGTGCATTAAAAAGATGTGGATTTTTGCTAAGGTTGTTTAAAAATGCTTCGTAGTGCCATCCTAAGCCTGGCTCAGAGTTTTGTGAAGCAACTAAAACTTTGGCATGATCTTTAATTTGATAAGCAACTTCAAGCATTGCCATAAAGCAAGCGTCCATACCAACGACGTCAATTTTTTTTCCAAGAATGAATGCAATAGCTTTGAGTGAGCGTGTTAGTTGTTGATTATTAAGATAAGTACGGTTGGTATCACTGTACAAAATGCCTCGAAATGGTGATTTTTTTTTCAACCCAGGAACTTCAAGCCACGACGTATCATTGAGCGGTGATCGTATTTGATCTCTGCCTTTTAAGTAATTTACGCGATCAATAATACCGCTTCCATGATTCCAAAGATTGAGCATATATTTTTTTGCAGGGTATCTCAAAGCTGCCCACTGCATGGCATCAACAAGGCTTTTTTCGTGATCATCATAAGTTTTGATTCCAATATTTTTATCTTCAATGAGAGCTTTTTGAGTAACGCGATAGCGTACAATGTTTCTATTTTCTGGCTGATTCCAGTGGACTAAAATATTGATATTGTTGTTCGATGCCGCTTTTTGCATGTTTTGTATATTTTTCAAAGCAAAAGAAGCTAAGCTATTGTCTGCTTGAATGTAGGTTAAGATTGTCCATTCAGCTTGCTTGGCAGCATTGATAGCCGGCATGACTATGATAGCGATAAGCAAAAAGTAGACTACTTTGTTGCGAATGCTCATCGTTACTCCTACTGAAGCGCAAGTATTTGTTGTAAAAAGAGGTGCCAAGTTGAATCTTGTGCAAACTCAGTTTTGGGATACGAAGTGTCTATGTCTGTTTGTGGGTAATAAATTGAGAGTCCTTTAACATTTGCTAAATAGCGTCCCGATGTGTTAGCAATAACAATATCTGCCAAAATTTTCATACTGAGCGAAATCGATTCTTGGAGCTTACGGTTTGCTTCGGTCAGTGGATGCAAACGCTTTGATTGAGCGCGATTGGCATAAGTGCTGGTTATTTGTTTTGAAAGCTCCGAGAAAAAAGAATGAAGGTCGATATAACTTTGTGTGCTGAATTGAATACAGTTGCTACGGGCTTTTTTTATAACATCGATAAATTTAATTGGATCAAGGTCTTTGCATATGGTTATGTCGTGAACAACGGTATCTATAGAATCTTTTAAGAGATCAATCTTTTCAAGATTAATAGCCGATTGAGTATAAAATTGTATCTTATTTTTATAAAGATTCTGATAATTGATAACGATTTCTTGAGCAAGTTGTGCTGGCGTTAACGTGTTGTTGGTAAGTTTATGCAACAATGGTTGGTATGCCCAGCCCGATGCTAATTCAACTTCTTGTGAGCTTACCATGTATGATGCGTAGTTACGTACTTGGTAACCAACTTCAATCATGGACATTAAACAGGCATCCATACCAAAAAGATCAATTTTTCGGTCGTTAAGTACGCGTGTTTTGATTTCGTTTAATGCTTGCGCAAGAACTTGATTGGTCATGTAGGTTCGTGAGTTTTCGTTAAATAAAATACCACGATGGTCTTTTTGTTCTACTGATGCTTTCTTTTTTTCTTGAGGTGCTGCTTGTGTGAGGCCTTCGATCTGAATGCGCGGATTATTTTTCATCATTTTTGGTTGAATCATTTGGAGAGATTTCCCCCACAATGGATCGATAACGCCCATGCCATGGTTCCATAAAATAAGTGCGTACTTTTTGGCTGGGTACTTGCTTACCGCCCATTCCATTGAATCTACTAAGTCTTGAGCTTTGTTGCCGTCTGTTGGTTCTGGCTTGTATTCGTCCAGGTCCATTCGTTCTTTGTTGATTTGGTAGCGCCAAATGCCTTGCTGTCCGGGTTGGTACCATTGAACGAGAATGTTAAGATTCTTGCTGGAGCCAACGGTTGCCATGTCAGCAAAATTGCGATGAGCAAATTTGCTGAGTGAGTTATTGGCCTGCGCATAAATAAGGATGGTCCAGTCTGCTCCTGCTGAGGCAACTATCTTTGAGGCTGGGGATGTTTTGGGGCGTGAGACTGCCCCTGCCATTGTGATCGCCGGACTCAAAAAAAACACAAATAGAAAAATAAATTTATTTTTGGCAGCAAAATTGTTGAATCTAAGGTTAAAAATCTTCATTATTATTCCCCCCCTCAGAGGATCAAATGTTTCAATTGTTCAGGTCTTTGTCATAATGCTCTATTTTCATGCTAGCTAAATTCGGCCACCAAAGTCAATAATTCTTATTTGTAATTATTTTTTACAAATGGTGTTAAGATGGGCGTGAGCGATTTATTTTTGGTCATTTTTTTGATTTTGGACTACAATGGGACAGCTAAAACTTTATATAAAGATTTATAAGGAACCCACCTTTTTACGGTAACAAGGGCATGATAATGAGTTACGATTTTAAAATTGTTGAAGAAAAATGGCGTAATTCTTGGCAAAAGGATCCTTATTTTAAAATGAGGAACGATACTACCAAGGAAGCGTTTTATTGTTTGGATATGTTTCCCTATCCTTCCGGGTCTGGTATTCACGTGGGTCATTGGAAGGGTTACGTATTTTCAGATGTTTATGCTCGGATGAAATGGCTGCAGGGTTATGATGTTTTGCATCCAATGGGGTGGGATGCTTTTGGTCTACCGGCAGAAAATGATGCTATTAAAAAAGGCATTCATCCAAAAGGTGGGACGGCTGCCAATATTGCCAATTTCAAGCGCCAACTTGCCAATATTGGTGCGATTTACGATTGGAGCAAAGAGGTTGATACTACCGATCCTGCGTACTACAAATGGACGCAATGGATCTTTTTGCAAATGTACAAAGCAGGCCTTGCTTACCAAGACAGCATGCCCATTAACTGGTGCCCAAAATGTTTGACTGGCCTTGCCAACGAAGAAGTGGTGGCGGGTGGATGCGAGCGTTGTGGTTCTCCAACCGAGCAAAAGCCGGTGCGTCAATGGGTTTTGCGGATTACTGATTATGCTGAAAAATTGCTTCAAGGGCTAGAGACGCTTGAGTGGCCAGAAAAGGTCAAACTCATGCAAAGTAACTGGATTGGCAAAAGCGAGGGCCTGATTTTTACCGCCCCCGTCAAAGATACCAACCTGACATTGCAGACTTTTTCAGCTCATTTTGAGGCTTTTATTGCCGATACGTTTGTGGTGATAGCGCCTGATCATCCGTTTTTGCAAACGTTGGTGGCGGGTACTGAGCGCGAGCAGGAAGTGCTTGAATATTGCAAAAAGCTTCTTCAAAGCCGTGCTGAAAACAAATTTGAAGAAAAAGAAATAGAAGGTATTTTTACCGGTCGTTATATTGTTGACCCGGTTGGTAATGGCGATTTGCCTATTTGGGTAGCAAGCTTTGCTATTAAAGATTATGGTACTGGTGTTGTGAAATGTTCGGCTCACGATGAGCGTGACTTTAAGTTTGCCAAAAAGTATAGCATTCCGCTTAAAGCTGTTTTATTGCCTGAGGATCCAGTGTTGGCTGAACAAGTAAAAAATCTTGAAGTGTGTTATGCCGACATGCAGCATGGTATTTTGCAAGCTCCGGCTCAGTTTGCTGGCAAGCGTGCAGGCGATGTTCGTCACGCAATTATTGAATATTGTGAGCATAAAGGCCTGGCCAAGCGTAAAATTTCTTATCGCTTGCGTGATTGGATTTTTTCACGCCAACGTTATTGGGGTGAACCTATTCCACTTGTTCATTGCGATGTCTGTGGTGTGGTGCCGGTGCCTGAAAGTGAACTGCCAATTGTTTTACCTGAAGTTGAGCGTTATCAGCCAACAGGGACGGGAGAGTCACCATTGGCGGCCATCAGCGAGTGGGTTAATACTCCCTGTCCGCAGTGTGGCGTTATGGCCAAACGTGAAACCAATACCATGCCTCAATGGGCCGGTTCATGCTGGTATTTTTTGCGTTATCCAAACCCAGGGCTGACCGACAAGCCGTTTAGTCAAGATGATATGAAGCGTTGGCTGCCGGTTGATTTGTATGTTGGTGGCATTGAACATGCTATTTTGCATCTTTTGTATGCGCGTTTTTATGTCAAAGTATTGCATGATCTTGGGCATTTGCCCTTTGATGAACCGTTCAAACAACTGTTCAATCAGGGCATGGTGTGTATGAAGAGTTCTATTTCTGGTCGTGTTGAAAAGATGTCTAAATCAAAAGGCAACGTAGTTAACCCAGACGAAATTGTTGATGAAATGGGCGCTGACACGTTGCGGATGTACATGCTCTTTATGGGGCCGCCAGAGCTTGATACGGAATGGCAAACATCATCAATTAAGGGCGTTTACAGTTTCTTAAATCGCTTGTGGTTGTTTTTGACAAGTGAAGGTACGTTGTTGCCAGCCGGTACCAAAGCAGACAATCCAACACAACGTCGCTTCCACCAGTTCTTAAAAGATTACCAACTACGTTTGGAAAGTTTTAAAGTGAACACGGCAGTGTCAGCGATTATGGAATATTTAAATGATTTAACTGGACAAAAATTGCAGTTCGATCATGAAATGCTTGAACAATTTTTGACTGTTTTGTCAGTAATGGTTCCTCATTTTGCTAGTGAATTATTAGAAAAGTTGTTGCATAAGCAGTTGGCTGATTGCGTGTGGCCAGTGTACAACGCTGAACTTGCGCATGTTGCTGATGTTGAGTATGCCATTCAAATTAATGGTAAGTTGCGGGGCAGTATTGTTGTAGCCAAAAACTTGGCGCAAGCTGATGTTGAGCCGCTTGCCAAAGAACAAGTTAAAAAGTGGCTTGAAGACAAAAACATTTTAAAAACAGTCTTTGTTCAAGATCGTTTGATTAGCTTTGTAATTAAATAATCGCAAAAAATAGAATAGTGCGGATTAATTTTTAGTCCGCACTATTTTTTTATTATGGGAATTGATGAAAAAGATACTTAAGATACTGATGATATTGGGTAGTTTGTATGCAGATGTAAGTGGGGAGGTATGTTTCCACAATAATACTGGCGTCTCTCTTGGTTTTGCTGTTTCAGAAGGTAGTAGTTCTCGTTATAAATCATATGATATTTGTAATCATTCGTTTTGCATTATCTACCCGTATGCTGCGATTGCAACTGGTTTAACGTTGTATGTTGAAAGTGATTATAGTTTTAGGGTTGATATTAAGCAAACGATATTGAAAGATGATTTTAGTTACGAACTCTTTTTTTTCCCTGAAAGCCAAGCTATTGTTATTAAATCGATGAAATCTTTTGATGTATGGTTTTTGCCTTTAGAACCAGTTGGTAACCATTTAAAGTATATGCTTCCATCAGAAGTAACATTAAGAAATCGTGCTCAATTAGTGCAACAAATAACCGTATGGCAACGTGATCGTTGTCGTAATCATGCTCGCGTTTCAATGGAGAAATTATGAAAATTTTTATAGATACGGCTAATCGTGATCTTATCAGGCAATGGGCTTCAACGGGTATTCTTGATGGAGTTACGACTAATCCCAGTACGCTGAGCAAGGAAGGCCAAAATTCCAAAGCAGTTTTGCTTGAAATATGCTCTCTGGTTGCGGGCGATGTGAGTATTGAAGTTGTTGAAAAAGAACCAGAAATGGTGTATAAACAGGCGCGTGAAATTTCGCAATTGGCGCCCAATGTTGTTGTAAAAATTCCTTTTGCCAAAGAATATTTACCGGTCATTGCGCGGTTGGCGCACGAAGGTATTAAGCTGAATATTACGCTGGTGTTTTCAGCAATTCAAGTCTTACTGGTTGCCAAACTGGGCGTCACGTACATATCGCCATTTGTTGGTAGATTAGACGATATTGGTGGCGATGGTGTTGGTTTAGTTAGAGATGCGATGCACATTGTGCAAGAGTATGATTTTGATAGCAAAATTTTAGCAGCTTCAATCCGTAGCGTGAAACATTGGCAAGATATTATTGCTGTTGGTTCTGATGTTATTACGTTGCCGCCTGCGGTGTTGGCAGATGCGATGCATCATCCGTTGACGGAAAGTGGGATTGTAAAGTTTGATAAAGATTGGCTTTCTTTGGGCAAGAAAGATTTACTGACCTAGTTTTTGTGGTTTTAAGACCATGGTGTGGAGAGCGCGCAAAAAATTAACGATGCGCGTTCTCACGTTTTCTTGTTGGCGGGCTTTTTTAGGAGCTCGCGTGCCAACCGCGCTACACTTTTCTTTTAATGTTTCAAAGCGATCGCTAAATGCAGCATGCAGATGTTTATCCGCTAAAATGAGTGCGTTTTCTTCATTACGATAATTTGCAGATCGTGTCCAATTAAAAGAACCGGTCCATAATTTATCATCGATTATCGCAAATTTGTGGTGCATGAGTGCCGGGTATTTTTGGTAGATATTATCGCTTGTTGGTTTTGAGCTGAGCGGATGGTATACAAAAACACTGATGCCATTTTCTTGTAAAACCTGTGCTTTGCCGTATATGCTTTCGACGGTTGTTTTGTCTACAATAATTTGTACATCAACTTTGCGTTTGTGCGCGTTAATGAGAGCGATTGCAATTTTATTATCAGTAAACATGTAAACGGCGGCATGAATTTTCTTTTTTGCCTGATCGATCATTTTAATAAGTTCATTGCCCGGTTTATCGCCTGGCGCGAAAAAGACTTGATGTTTGCACCAGACGCTGTCTGATTGAGTCATGATCAGAATAGTCAGAGCAATAAAACAAAATTGTTTTTTCATGGTATAAGCCCCTTCTTAGGCTTTCAATTTTGCATCATATTGAATTTTTCAATCTGAACGTCTAAGGTTATAGAATCTTGTATAAAGTTACAAAGTAAATTTTGATTCTTAAGAAAGAGGGTAGTTTGAATGAAGATATCTTGCGTAGGAATATGGGTATTGAGTTTTTTATTGGTGCCGGCAATCTTTTTGAATGCAGATAATCTAGAAACGTTCTATAAAAAAGTTGGTGAAGAGTTGGTAGCTATTCGGCAGGAGTTTCCGCAGTCGCAACCCAAGGTGTATCGCATTCTTGATCACGTTGATCAATTATATAAAAAAGCCGAAACGGCTATGAAAAAAAAAGAAGAACTTGTTGCTCAAAAAGATGCGCTTACCGCGCAGTTAACTAAACATAATCAAGAAATGACCACGCTGCAACAAGAAGTGGCACAACTTAAACAAGCGTTTGAAAAAAATCAGCAAGAGCTTGCTCGCGCTCATGCTCGTTTAAAACAAGAGCAAGGGCGTGTGGTTGATTTGGCAAAACAGAAAAAAGTATTGCAACAAAAAAAGCATGTTGATATATGCGCGGAAGAAAATGCTGAGCAGCCATTATTGGCAGATCAAGAAAAAATAGAAGAAAAATCATCTGATGAATTATTGAGTATGATCAATGACGATGATCTTCAGAATTTAAATCTTACTTCAACTTCAGACCCAATGTCACCACGCTGATCTTTTACTGCTTTTAGGTTAACGTCGTCTGACAGGAAGTATTCCACTTGGAAGGCAAAGTCATCTTGCAAGTTAAAATTCTTTTCGAGTTGTGCGTGTATCTGTTTATTTAAGTCAATTGAGATGGTGCCACGAATACCGCCACGACCTGTTTGGTCGGTAAAATTTGGCGATATTTGAACGTATTTAAATGGTCGGGTAACCTTTTCAAAAAATGAGGTTGTTTTTGGCAGTACCGCTTTGCTGCCAAGAACTATGTTGTGTAAATTTTGCATTATCATTGCTGGTAGGTCTGCTTGCAAGGTGGCATTTTCTGAGCCGGCCAGCAAGAGCCCCAAAATTTGTTCTTCGCTTAGAGCGGGGGATGATTCTAAAACAATATTCGGTTTTTGTAAGGAGCCGGTGACATTCAGGTTGACCATGTATTTATTAATTCTATTTTTGGCGACCAGATCGATGAGTGGGTCGTTGGCGTGTGCGGTAACAAATTGAATTTTACCGTATTCAATAAATAATTTGTTACGCAGAAATTTTATAAAGCCATTATCGAGAGTAATTGAGCCGTTAACGCGCGGCAAGTGGGCAACATTTTGTTGTTGATATTGTACGTGCAGATCAAGATGTGCCGTTGTTTCAAGAGATGGGGTTACAATTTTTATAGGAATTTCGTTATTAATGCGTAGGTCAAGATCAAGAGTATTATTATTTTGAGCCAGAGGACTTGAAGGCAAGAAAAAGCGTGTGTTTGTTTCCTCGGAAAATATATTATTTTTAAGTAACGATTTTTTTACAATAACGTTGCCAGACGCATGAGCTGGGGAGCCAGGAAATTTAAGGAGCAACAAATTACTGTCGATAAAGCCATAAAAGTCTTTTTTCCAATTTACAAATAAGTTATCGATTTGAATTGGCGCGTGAAGAAAATTAAGATGGTAACTATCGTTAAACGTGAGTGTTGCTTGCGGGCAGCTAACACTGCCTTTGCAGAAACCAATCACGTTATCGGTAAGTACCATTTTTTTGTTTTGCGGATAGAGGGTAAAATTACTTGCAATTTTTTCAATAAGGTTTCTGCTTTCTGGGATATATAATTTCCCTTGTTCAAAGCCGATTGCGCCAGTAATTTCTTTTAAATTTTCTTGATTGATCGTCAGATGTAAAAAATTTTTACTGCCTAAAACTAATCGTTTGTAATGTTGGTTGAGCAATGATTGAACAAAAGGATAGTGGATACTTCCTTCCAAAAGCATGCTGTCTGGTTTTGTTTTCATGTTCACGACGGGAAGTGTGTTCTTTTGTTGGTAAAGAATTGTTGAAATATGTGGATTTGGATTGGCATGAGCTTGAATGACATAAGAATCTTTTTTTAGGCTGCCATTGATCGTAAGCTCTTGATCGTTCATTTTCCAAATGCCTTTTAATGGCAGCGTGTTACCAATCAGCTTGTTGTAAAGGGTCCAATTGTACTTACCAGTGCATAACCATGGCGTTGTAATAGTTGCTGTTACTGTGCATTGCTGTGGTTTTGTAACCCAGCCTGTTTCTACTTTTCCTGTTGATGGAGCAAGTGAGAGCTGTTTTTTATTGAATATGCTTAGTGTGCCTATTTTTTTATCTAAGTTCCAGCCAAGGTTGCCGTCAAATTCAATAGTGGGGGACATGCGAATAGAGAGATTTGCAGAGAGATTATGTTGATTAAAAAGAATATTAGAGCATGTGCATTCTTCAATGACATAATCTTTGTAACGAATTTTTTTTGTGGTTATGGTGCCGATAGTATGTCCGTTGTTATCAAGTAAAAGATCAAGGTTGCTCATGCCGTTAATGGTTGTATGGACGTCAGGTTGTGTGTTGGTTGTGAAAAAGTTAATGCATTGCTGGGCGCATTCAAGAGGGATGTTGCCTGTAATAACGAATTTTTCTTGCGCGCGTTTAACGCTAAGATCAAGTTTTTGTGGTTCATGATGAATGCTTACCCATTGTTGATCGGCAGAAAGGGTGCTCCGCACATCGTATGGTTGTTGATCAAATGGCATAAAGAGCTGGTGTTTAGCTTTCATGGTCCATTGTGTATCATGTGTACCTTTATTCAACGTGGTAACACCGGTCATGTTGGTAATGAGTTGTTTGCCGTGTACGTTTACGTTACCACTTTGTACAGTAAGTTGCCCTTCCCACCTATTTTTTTTATTAGGTAGTTTCTTTTTTTCTAAAGCGAAGGTGCCGTTGATTGTTGCTTGTAATGGTATTTTTTCAAAAGTAGTATCAATATTGATGTTATGGAGTGATATGCTACGCGGGCTTACTTTAATATTGGTAGGCTTGGTTGCAAAAATATTATAGAGGTGGGTAAGTATGTCGGGTGTTTTATCAGTAAAGCCTGATGTGCCAGAAACCGTGTAGAATGTTAAGTACAAATGAATTTTTTTGTCGCGCAATAGCGTGAGTGGACTGATATAAACATTTGCTTTTTCAAACTGCCACGAGCAGCCTTGATGATTGGTTGATGTTACCGAACCATGGTGCAACATGATGGCGCTGGTAAAAAAATTGAACGAGCTTGATTCGATTGTAATGGTGGCATGCCATTCTTGTTCCAAAAATTCTACAAGTTTGGTTAACGCCATGCGATTGATGATGGTACTGTTTTGAACCATGAGCATGGTAATAATAAGACTGGTAAGTAAGCTGAGTATTATTCTACGAAGCCATTTTATCATGGTTGTTTTTTTTGCCTGTTGGCACGATGTGCCATCTATTATTTTGGTAACGATACTTTCTTATGTAGCATACCTCAGAGATGGCACAGGTTAAAGCGCCCATGATTTTTTGATGTTTATCCACAATATAGGCGGTTCCTGGGCTTATTTTACCATCATGAAAAAAGATTACTTGTTGTTCTGGTTGAAAAGTTATTGCGGTATTTATTATTTTTTTTGGCCAGGCGGGAGGGCCTTTAATATTGGATAAAAATCCAAACTTTAATGAGCTTGGCAAGCTGAACGTGTGAGGTTTTTTGTTATGCAGATAAGTATATTCATTTTTTTTGTTATCAAAAACAAGTACCTGTTTTTGATGAGTGGCAATCGCTTTTTGCTGTAAATATGAGCAGACCATGAAAAGTCGGTTAAGTTCATGGTTCAAAATCATGTTGGTAAAAAATGAAAAACGCGGCAACGTAAAGCTGAGCGCGACGACCAAGACAGCGAGTGCGATTTGTAATTCGATGAGCGAGAAAGACTTGTGTTTAAGCACCCAAAGCTCCTTGTAGGGCTTAAGGATTACCCGAAAGGTACGACAATGCAGAACGAATAAGTTGGTCGAGAGTGCCGTTTTGGCCTTTGTATTTTTCGGTCAAGTAATTCATAGCTTTTGCAATTTCAGGTTTTGAATAATGCAATGAGCCCAGTACCTCGTTAACTTGCTGCCATTGTACAAAGCTTGTTTGTTCTTCAAAAGCAATTTCGTGCGATAGTAGTAATTTTTGTACTTTATGTTTGAGGTGCACAATAATTTGTTCAGCTTTTTTTGCGCCAATGCCACTGATTGAGCTTAAAGTTTTTTCATCGTTGGTGCTGACCGCCTCAAGGAATTGGTTCGAAGAGAGTTGGGACAAGATGTTGAGTGCAATGCCGGGGCCAATTTTAGGACAATCGATAATTAATAAAAAAACTTTACGATCAAGTTTTGAAAGAAACCCAAAAATGGTTGGGCCTTGCTCTTGGTTCCAGTGTAAGTAGGTAAAGACATGAATATCTTTATTGGTATCGATATTATGAGCTTGTGGGACGTTTATGGTCATCCCAATGCCTTTCATATCGAGTGTGATAGATTTTTCGCTTACTTCTTCAACCCTGCCGATTAGATAATCAATCACCGCCTGCCCTTACTTGTTTTAATACACATTTTCACATTTCTGGTAAAAAGATACGAGTTATCATTTCTTATAGCAATCTTTTTGTAAAAGGAGTTAGAGATTAATGGGATTTCATTTAACAAAAAGAAAAACATTGTTAGGCTGGAGCTAGATTGTGTGTAAGGATTCTTTAACAAATATATCTGGAAATTATATGAAACGAGTATTAAGCATACGCTTGGAGATGGTGTGTGCTGTATTTTTGGCGGCGTGCTATGCGTCAGAAGTGCAGAGTAAGAGCAAAGACGTGGTGCCACAAATTCAGTCAATAGCAACCATTGATAATTTTGAATATAAAAATCAACTACGTGTTGGCAACAATTGGTCTGATATTTGCAGCAACTATGGTAATGCGGTATTGCGGATTACGGCTTGCCATAACGTTATGAACATTATGGAGCCTTACAAAATCCCTGATCAAGTTTTTAGTACGGGTACGGGTTTTGTTATTTCGGGCGATGGGTATGTGTTGACTAATTTTCACGTGGTCAATCAGGGTAATCCGTTATATGCACAAGTACCGGCTTTCGGGCGTGAATATTTTGAGCTTGAATTTGTGGGCGCTAATCCGGAAAAAGATGTAGCGTTGGTTAAGATTGTTGATCGTGATGTAGAAAAAATCAAAAATACATTAAATGTTGATGAGTTGCCTTATTTTTCTTTTGGCGATTCAGACACGCTTGTTGAGGCTCAAGACGTTTTGATTTTGGGTTATCCGCAGGGCAAAGAGAATGTAAAAAGTTCTTTAGGGATTATTTCTGGCCGCGAAAGTACTTCTGTTGGCGAGTGTCTTCAAACAACAGCTCCAATCAATCCAGGTAATTCTGGTGGTCCGGCCCTTGATGAGTATGGTAACGTGGTGGGGATTTGTGTTCTTAAAGAAGTTGGCATTGAAACCGAAGGTGTTGCGTTTCTTATTCCCATTAACAATGCTAAAGCTATGTTGGGAGAATTCAAGAAAAATAAAATTATGCGTACGCCGTACTGGGGCGCTTTGTTGACCCCGGTCTCTGAAAACACGTTGAAATATTTAGGCAATCCTACCGATGGTGGGGTGTATGTTGCTAAAGTTAAAAAAGGTTCATTGGCTGAGCAGGCTGGCTTACAAAAGGGTGATATTGTTTATGCGGTCAATGGTACGGTTATTGATCGTTATGGTCAGCTCAATGTTTTTTGGACGCGCGATAAAGTTTCACTTAAAGATTTTATGGCGCGTATAGAACTGGGTGCGGTTGCAACGTTAGTGTACTTTCGCAATGGTGAGCGTCTTGAATCATCAGTAGTCGTGACTGGTAGTGATAATTTTGCTATCAAGCGTTACTACCCATCATATGAAGATGAGTTGCCATATGAAGTTTTGGGTGCGATGGTTTTTGTTACGTTGACGTTAGATCATATCGATATCTTTCGAGAAGTTGCGCGTCATTACTCGGCTTTTGATATCTCTTTGATTGCCAAGTATGAGAATGAAGATAAGCGCTTTGAGCCACGCTTAATTATGACTACTCTGTTACCAACGTCGAGCTTACATAAAACTCGTTGCTTTATTGAGGGCGATCGTATTTTGAGAAAAGTGAATGGTCTTACGGTTCATACAATTGATGAATTACGGGAAGCAATTGTTGCCAGCAAAGGCAATGAATATTTAACGATTGAATGTGAGGGCGGTTCATTTTTCTGCTTGTCAGTGCGCGATATCATTAAAGAAGAAGAAATGTTATGCCAGCAATATGGTTATGAAAAATCTGATTTGATTACGATTTTGCAAGAAGGTCTTTAGTTAAAAAAGAGTTATAATTTTAGAATCATAAAAAGGCGATGTTCAATGCGAGCATCGCCTTTTTTTATTATGCATTGAATTTTGGCATAGCTTTGTGTTCTACTCACACTATCATCAATAAAAAACGAAAGAGGGTGTTGGATGAAAAAAAAGAAAAGTTCCTTAGTGCTTTTGGGTTTTGCAACAAGTTTGTGTCTGTGTGTTTCATTGTGTGCTAAACGCAAGCCGCTTAGTAAGTCTGTTGATGTAGCCGCTCCTATTGCGCCAAATTGGCGGCAGGTACAAAAACGTGCTAAAGACACGGTGGTACAAGTATTTTCTGAAACATCGAGTTTTAATTGGAAAGAACCGTTTAAGTCGCCCAAACAAAGTCAGTCGTGGGGAACGGCGTTTTTCTTTAAAGAAGATGGGTACTTGATTTCTAATTATCATGTTATTGACGAGTGTGTAGCGATAAAAATTCAGCTGCCTTCGTTGGGCAAAGAACGCTATGATGTTAAGGTGGTTGGTGTTTGTCCTGAGCGTGATATTGCGGTATTAAAGCTTACTGATGATGCGCGTGAAAAAATAACTGAAGCGCTTGGAACATTGCCATTTTTAAATTTGGGTGACTCCGACAAGATAGTGCGTACACAAGAAATTTTGGCGCTTGGTTATCCGCTTGGGCAGGAAAAGCTTAAAAGTACGCAAGGCATTGTGAGTGGACGCGAGGGTTTGTGGGGGGAGTCTTATATTCAAATTACGGCAGCTATCAACCCTGGTAATTCTGGTGGTCCTTCGTTGAATTCTGATGGCGATGTTATTGGTATCAATACTGCTTCCATTGCCAAAGCGCAAAATGTTGGTTACATCATTCCGATCAATGATGTGATGAATGTTATCGATGCCTTGCATACCACAAAATTGTTGCGCAAGCCGCTGTTGGGTGCCAAGTTCAATAATAGTAGTAAAGATATGCTCGATTATTTTAATAATCCGTTACCGGGTGGTATCTACCTTGCGCGTGTTTATAAAGATACGTTACTTGAAAAAGCAGACCTTAAAGAAGGCGATATGTTGTATGGTATCAATGAGCATGTTCTTGATTTGTACGGCGAAGCACATGTGTTGTGGAGTGAAGACAAAGTGCCTCTGGTGTCGTTGCTCAATCGGTTCAAATTGGGACAAAAAATTACCTTAGATTTTTATCGCCATGGAAAAAAAATGAATACAGCATTTGATTTTACGTTGCAAGAGCCACTGCCTATTCGTAAGTTTTATCCCGAGTTTGAAAAGATTGATTATGAAATTATTGGCGGGATGGTGGTGATGGCGCTTACGCAGAATCATATAGATATTTTTGAAGAAGTTCATGATCAGTTGTCCAAATATCGTCGACGTGAAAATCAGTATCAAGCGCGATTAATTTTGACGCATGTTTTTAATAATTCTCCCACACAGCGGGCTCGAGTTCTTGTAGCAGGAGATATTATTGAAGAAGTTAATGGGCAAAAAGTTTATACGTTGGAAGATTTTAGGCGTGCGGTCAAACAGAATAAAGACTTTGTATCGGTAAAGACTGACACAAAGCGGTTTATGGTACTATCAATGGAAACCGTATTGCAGGAAGAAGATCAACTTGCGCGTCAAAATTTTTATAAAAAATCACCTCTGGTGCAAGAGCTTGAGGCATAACATTTCAGCGGGAGAAAAGGATGAATGATCAGCAAAATTCCGTCGTACAGTTGCTTGTGCAAGTAGCTGAATTTAATTGGGCAGAGCCTTATCGCCAGCCAACGGGCTCAAACGCCTACGGCAGTGGTTTTTTCATTGATGCGCTTGGGCATTTGGTTACCAGCTATCATGTAGTGGCGCAAGCGGTGAGTATAGAATTTTATTTGCCTTCGTTTGGTAAAGAGAGATTTCAAGCAAAAATTGTTGGTGTGTGTCCCACGCGTGACGTTGCTTTGCTCAAAGCGACTGATGAATCGATTGAAAGAATAAAAAAAACACTTGGTGAGATTTCATTTTTAAATCTTGGTGATTCTGATAATGTGATACGGACACAAGAAGTTATTACGCTTGGCTTTCCGCTGGGGCAAGACGCTATCAAAAAGTACACAAGGGATTGTGAGTGGCTGGCAGCATATTATGGGCGAGTCGTTTATTCAAATAACAGCAGCGCTTAATCCGGTAGTTCTGGTGGGCCATCGATAGATAAAGATGGCAGTGTGATTGGTATTAATACTTCGATTGTGCCTGAAGCGCAAAATGTTGGGTATATTATTCCTATTAGCGACATTAAGGGTGTTATTGAAGATTTGCACAAAGTAATGTTGTTGCGTACGCCGCGTCTTGGTTGTGAATTGAATTATGGCTCATTAGAGATGCTTGAATATTTAAACAATCCGCAACCTGGTGGTTTATATGTTTCGCGTGTGTATAAAAATACGTTGTTGGACAAGGCTGGCATTCAAGAAGGCGATATGTTGTACCACATTGGCGGGCATGAGTTAGATTTGTACGGGGAAGCGCATGAGCCGTGGAGTGAAGGTAAAGTTTCGCTTACGGCGTTGCTTAATCGTTTTCGAGTTGGGCAAAAGATTCCGTTGGAGATTTATCGTTCTGGAAAAAAAATAAAAACAAGTGTTTCGTTTGATATTCAAGAGCCATTGCCAATTCGCATGATGTTTCCTGAGCTTGAAAAGATTGAAATTGAAATGTTGGGTGGTATTATCGTAATGCCTTTAGCGATGAACCACTTGGCGTTTTTTGCTGAACTTAATCCATTTTTACTTGATTTTAATCGTCGAGAATTGCAAGAAGAACCGCGTTTGCTTGTGACATCAGTGTTGCCAAATACGCAAGCATATAATTGTCGTACTATTTTTCCTGGCGATATTTTGGAAGAAATTAATGGTAAAAAGGTGCGTACGCTTGATGATTTTAGAGCGCATATTCAGTTGGACAGTAAATTTTTACGTATAAAAACACAGAATAGTAAATTTGTTGTTTTTTCCGCTTCAAAAATAATTGAAGAGCATGAAGGGCTCATTCGAGCACAGGATGCACAAGAAGGAAAGGGCAGTACGTAAATTTTAAGACGTTGAGAAATGGGAAGGTTGAGAGTAGTAGTGCAGAAAAGGGCGCTGGATTCCAGCGCCCTTTTCTGCGAGTGGCTTTTTTTAAGCGAGATACTTTTTCAGCAATTCATTAATAACAGCTGGGTTCGCTTTGCCTTGTGTGGCTTTCATAACTTGACCTACAAAAAAGCCAAATACGCGGTCTTGGCCGCCTTTAAATTTGGCAACTGAGTCTGGGTTGCTTTCAACAATATTTTTGACGAGTGCTTCAAGTTCGTCAGTTGAGCCAACTTGTTTTAAATCTTTTTCTTCGATAATGACTGCCGGCATTTTGCCGCTTGTTGCCATTTCGGTAAAGACTTCTTGAGCAATTTTATTGTTGATGGTGCTGTTTTCAATTTCAAGAACTAATGCGGCCAAATGGTGTGGCGTAATTGGGCTTTCTGTTAATGAACGTTTGCTTTCATTTAAAAAACTTAACAAATTACGTAGCATCCAATTAGCAATTGGCTTTGCTGGGGCGCCGTAGTTGACTGCTGCTTCAAAAAAATTAGCACGTTCTTGGGTGTCGATCAAGATGGTAGCTTCGTAGTTTGAAAGGCCATATTCTTTTTGAAAGCGCATCAGTTTTGGGTGTGGTAGTTCTGGAATAAGTTTGCGTAAGTCTTCAATCCATGCATCATCAATTACGATCAATGGTAAGTCTGGCTCAGTCAAATAACGGTAGTCTGCCATTTCTTCTTTTGAGCGCATGAAGTAGGTTTTATTTTGTTTGCTGTCCCACAGGCGTGTTTCTAGATTTATTCTTTCGCCCGTTTCAAGCGTGGTAATATGTCGCTCAATTTCGTAATCAATGGCTTGGCCAATGTATTTGAATGAGTTAATATTTTTAACTTCAACGCGTGTACCAAGTTCGGTTGCTGTTCTTTTTTTCACTGAAATATTCACATCAGCGCGAAATGATCCTTTTTCCATGTCCGCATCGCTGATACCAAGATATTGTACTAGTGAACGCAAGCGCATTAAATAGGAACGTGCTTCTTGAGCGTTGGCAATGTCAGGGTGGCTGACAATTTCTAAGAGTGGGGTGCCTGCGCGGTTTAAATCAACCAAGCTGGTGCCCATGGACGTATGAAGATTTTTACCGGCGTCTTCTTCCATGTGCATGCGGATAATGCCAATTTTTTTTTCAGAGCCATCTTCAAGTTCAATAGCGATATGCCCATTTTTGCAAATTGGGTTATCGTCTTGTGTGATTTGGTAATTTTTTGGCAGATCAGGGTACATGTAATGTTTGCGAGCAAAATCTGTTTTTTGAGTAATGGAGCAATCGGCCGCAAGGCCAGCCATGATGGCAAAATCAACAACTTTTTTATTTAACATTGGCAAGGTACCCGGATAGCCGGCGCAGACCTGGCAAATATTAGTATTTGGTTCATCGCCAAAATGATTGGAACAACCACAAAATATTTTTGATTTTGTTTTAAGTTGAACATGCACTTCAATACCAATTGTTGCTTGGTACGAAGGATATTTTTCTAAAACGCCTTTTGTTTGTACTGACATGCGATATCCTTGCTTATGCGACGGGAAAGCTGATTAACCTTTTGTGATCTGAAAGTGGTTACCTTCAAGATCTTCATTACTTTCTAAAACAATTTTTATGCTAAGCTTTTTTTCCAGTTGTAAAATTGATTTATACTCATGATGAATGAGATAGTCAAATACCTTGAGTGGGATGCTCAAGACAATGGAATCTTTAATATTTTTCCGTACAACTTCTTTGCTAAATTCTTGCAATAGTTCAAAGCTGAGTGTTGATGTTGATTTCACGGCGCCACTGCCATGGCAGGTTTGGCACACATGCATCAGTTGCTGCACCAATGTTTTGCCTGAGCGCTTACGTGTCATTTGAATAATACCAAATTCTGAAACTTTTAAAGTAACCGATTGGTATTTGTCGCGTTCGTGTAAATTCTTTTCAAAATGGCGGGAAAGTTTTTGACGATTGCTTTGGTTGGCCATATCAATAAAATCGATAACGATCAGACCGCCAATATTGCGTAAGCGTAGCTGTGTTGCAATTTCTTCAGCTGCTTCAAGATTGGTGCGTAGAATAGTATCTTCCATGTTGTTGGAGCCTGTGAATTTGCCAGTATTGACGTCAACAACCGTCATTGCTTCGGTTGATTCAATGATCAACGAGCCGCCTGACTTGAGCTGTACCTTTTTTTGCAGTGCTTTTTCGATTTGTTTTTCGATATCAAACTTATCAAAAAGAGGTGGTGTGCCTTCGTAAAACCTTATACGGTTGGCAAATTCTGGCGTCAACGCTTGTACAACGGAAGTAAGTTTTTCTTGGTCTTGCTTGTCGTCCGTGATGACCGCCTCAACGTCATCGTCCAAATGGTCGCGTACAGTACGCAATGAAAGCGAAAGATCTTCGTGTACCTTTTCGCCTGGTTTTGCTTTGGCAAACTTTTTTTGGACTGACTTCCAGGTTGAAAGCAGCACTTCGATATCTTTTTCTATAGCTTTTTGTTGGCGACCTTCTGCCGTTGTCCGAGCAATAGCGCCCATGCCTTCAGGAATGCATTGTGCTACAATTTCTTTTAAGCGCGTGCGTTCGTCGCGGTCTTCAATTTTTTTTGAAACACCAATTTGTGGAATATTAGGCATGAGTACTACAAATTTACCAGGTAACGTAAAGCAAGTAGTAAGTTTTGCGCCTTTTTCATGAATGGGTTCTTTAATAACTTGTACTAAGACGTCTTCACCTTCATTGAAGATTTTGCTGATATCAAGTGATGATTTAAACTCGCGTTTGCTCAATTCTTCTTCGTCGTCGAGTTGCAAAAATTCTGAAATTTTTTCAGTTGCAAGAGAGCGGTCAACTTCAGTGATATGCAAAAAACCAGACTTGCTGTGGCCGATATCAACAAATGCCGTTTGTATGCCAGGGAGAACTTTGGTGATGCGGCCTTTAAAATAACAACGTTCAAGATCTTCCTTACTTTTGGTATCAAAGTAAATATCCTGAAGTTTGTTGTCATTTAATAGGGCAACGCGCGTCTGCCACAGTTCATTGTTGATAAGAATTTTTTTTGCCATGATGCCTCAAAAAACGGAATTTTTTAATAGTTTCTCTAATTTCAAAAAATAAAAGATTTAAGCGATTCATTCGTCATTATACTCTATCCTAAAAAAAGTGAGTAATAGAATCAACAAACTGAATAAATTAGTAGTAAAATCGGACTATTTATGCTACCTTTTGTTGCAATTGGAGTAGACAACTCATAGAAAAATGGTTTTATTGTTTCAGATGTAATAGGAGTATACGATGAAAAAATTGACACTTGCTGGTCTTGCTTTAGTAGTACTTGTTTCAGGTTGTGGTAAAAAAGAAGAAGCTGAGCATTGCGATGCTGGCAGAAAATTTGTCCAAGCTGATGCCCAAGGCGAGATCCCTGTTTACACAGCAGAAAATGAAGCATTGTTCGATGATTCAGCGTTGACTGACTTTGCTTTTGTTAATGAAGAAGAAGAAGGTCTTGTTGTTTCAAATCAAGAAGTAGATAACGAAGGCAACATGATTGAACGTGAAGCAGAAGAAGATGCAGATTTGTTAGTAGCTAACGAAGCGTTTGAAGAAGATTATGAATTTCAACGTGTACATTTCGGATTCAACGAAAACGATATCAAAAAAGATCAAAAACCAGTAGTGGAAACCGATTGCAAACTTGCAAAAAAAGCTATTGAAAAAGGAAAGACGGTAACGGTTCAAGGTCATACCTGCCAAATGGGCGCAGCTGGTTACAACCTTGCACTTTCACAACGTCGTGCAGAAGCAGTTAAAAAAGAAATGGTTGCACAAGGTCTTCCAAAAGAACGTATTAAGACCATCGGTCTTGGTTACGAATCACCATTGGTTTGGACCAATGAAACCGACCGCGACAAAAAGATTGAAGCATTGTCAGCAAACAGACGTGCTGAAGTTGTGTTAGAAGATGAGCAAGAATCATTAGTAGGTGCATAACACGCTTTTAAAGAATGTATAAAAAGAGGCTCGGTATATCCGGGCCTCTTTTTTTGCATTTGTCTAAACTGTTGCCCGCGTCGTACCCATCTGATACACTCTGAGCCACGTAGAGAAATCTGATGCTAAATAAAGGAGCAGGCGCGCATGCTAAGAAAAAAGATCGGCGATATTCTTATCGACCTTGGGGTTATTACCAAAGAACAGCTTGATGAATGTTTGAAAGAACAAAAGTCAACCGGGACTTTGTTGGGAACTATTCTTGTTGAGCGTGGCTTTGCTTCAAAGCATGAAGTTGCGCGCGCGCTGAGCGAGCAGATGCAGCTGCCTTTTATTCAAAGTATTACCGAGCAAATGGCCGGTCTTGATTTGTTGCGTAAAGTGCCTCTTAAATTTTTGCGCCAACATATTGTTATGCCTATTATGTTTGAAGGTCAAAAGACTCTTGTAACAGCCAATCCTCACGATCTTCAACCGCTTGATGATCTTGCGTTACTCATGGCGGGTGATGTTCGCTATGCCGTTGCAACCGATCTGGTCATCATGGACGCCATCAATAAGTACTATCCGCTGGAAAGCAGCAAAGAAATGATGGAGGAGTTGACCGAAGAAGAAGATGAATTCGGTTTTAGCTCCATGGAAGGCAAAGATATTATGGAAATGGCTAACGAGGCACCAATTGTAAAATTGGTTAACCACGTTATGTTTCAGGCTGTCAAAGAAGATGCATCAGATATTCACATTGAACCGTACGAAAAAGAGCTGCGTGTGCGTTATCGCATCGATGGTAATTTGTACTCGCGCGTGATCCCACCCAAGCGTTATCAGGGAGCTATCGTTTCACGCATAAAAATTATGGCCCATCTCAATATTGCAGAAAAGCGGATACCGCAAGATGGTCGTATTCAAATTAAAGTTGGCGATCGTGCGTTTGACGTGCGTGTTTCCATTTTGCCGTGTAATTTTGGTGAGCGTGTAACAATGCGTTTACTTGATAAAACAAAAGTTTCTAAAGATCTACAAAAAATGGGCATGGCCGAGAAAGATTATAAACTGATTGCGCGGACTATTGAGCGGCCAAATGGCATTATTTTGGTGAGTGGTCCAACCGGTTCGGGTAAAACGTCTACTTTGTATGCTATTTTAAATCGTTTAAACCAACCAGATGTTAACATTATCACCGTTGAAGATCCGGTTGAATATACCGTACATGGTGTAAATCAGGTGCCCGTCAATGAAAAGACAGGCCTTACCTTTGCGGTTGCGCTGCGTTCTATTTTGCGACAAGACCCTGACGTGGTGCTGATCGGTGAAATTCGTGATCGCGAGACGGCAGAAATTGCAACGCAAGCTGCCTTGACCGGTCATTTGGTACTGAGTACCATTCATACCAACAGTGCACCGGCAACGATTACGCGGTTGATTGATATGGGCGTTGAGCCGTTTCTTATTGCCTCTTCCCTGATCATGGTCATTTCGCAACGCTTGGTGCGTACGTTGTGCCTTGCCTGTCGGCAGACCTACCAGCCAGATACTGAAGCTATTCGTCGGCTTGGTATTCCGCCAGCACAAGCAGCTACTGTTACCTTTTATAAAGCGATTGGTTGTGATGAGTGCTTGCAGACGGGGTATCGTGGTCGATGTGCGGTGTTTGAAGTCATGGAAGTTGATGATGCGATCGCGCGTCTTATCATCCAACGTTCAGATGCCAACGTTATTCGCGATCAGGCGCTAAAATCCGGCATGACCTTGCTGGGCCTTGATGGTGTGCGCTTGATTCAGGAAGGCAAGACCACGATTGATGAAGTGCTTTCTGTTGCTTACGTGCAAGAAGCCGATGACGCTGGTCAGTGAGGCCAGGGGGCTTTTGCGTGGTTGGTGACTTTTTGATAAAATAAGGTGTTCGTATGAGTTTTGGTTGGCGTTGTTGCCGCCGGAAAAACATCAGAGGAGCCTTTATGAAAAGAACGTTATTTTTATTAATGTTGAGTGTTGTTGTCATGAGTATTGCTCATAATTTGTCGTCTTCAATGCCTCCTAAAAATTTTTCTTGGATTTGTTCGACAGCCAAAAGTAAAATGGCGGGCATGGCTGAGCCAGCGTGCAAGGAGCACATTGCTTTTTTGGGTGAGCAAAATGTTGGATTGATTGTAACGCTTACCAAAAATCCATTGCCAATGGATTACTTTGTTGGCAATACGAGTATTAAAACTTTGCATTTGCCTATTTACAATATGCATGTGCCGACTATTGAGCAAGTTGAAGAGTTTTTGCGTGAAACAAAAGAAGCTCATCAACAAGATAAAGCCGTAGTGGTGCATTGCAAGCATGGCATGGGTAGAACCGGTACCTTTCTTGCCTGTTGGCTAATTGCCAACGAAGGCATTGATGCGGACCAAGCAATTCGTAAAATTCGTGAATTACGAAATCCTTCAATTAGTACGTTTGAACAAGAACAGTTTGTGAAGACGTTTCATAGATCACGTTTAGGTGTGTCAACAAAGTTAGCTTCTGGTAACTAAGTTATTTTTAGCTTTTTTATGTCGGTTGTTGGTTTTATTTTTTCTATAAAATCCAAACTATTTACATCGTTTTAATCTTCTGATTATGCTGATCATAAAAAAAGGAGAAGCGATGCCTTTTTGGCTACAAGAACCAATGTTTGCTGTGCATACGCGGCGCTTATCAACGCCGATGCGCCTACTGATAACGCTGTGTATCTTTTTACTTCTTGGCTCCGGATGGGGTATATTTTGTTGGTTGCCGTTGCGCAATGCTGTGGTGCAGGTAACATGTACCAATCGTGATATGCAAAAACATTTGGCCCAGCAGCAGGTGGTGCTCAAAAATCAGGAAGCAGTTGCCGTTTCTTATTTTGCAACCAGGCAAAAATATGAAGCGATGATTTGTACATTACAGCCTGAGCAGGCGATTGATGCCATGTTGGCTTCGCTTAAGCGCCACGAAATTGCGTGTAAGGGGTTGGAGCCACTGGCAAAACGGACTAAAAATTTTATTGAAAAAGAATATGTTTCGTTAAAAATGCGCGCGCCATATCGCCAGATTGTTGCATTTTTAAGTGAGCTTGATGCGCAACAGGGTCGTGCAATAAAGTGCAAAGAATGTCGCTTTAAACGTTGGCGGGATTCGCAGGTTCAGGTGCATGCGATCATGCGTTTAGCGCGATTGGCAGTGGTATGAAAAAATTTATAATCAATTTTTGTCTTGGTATATTTTTGGTTGGTTCTGTTTGGTCTCAAAAACAGCAACAACAACCAATCGCTGTTTTACGTGATCCGTTTTTTATCGAGAAAAAAAAGCGCGCAAAGCGCGTGGTTGATTACAAGCCTCAATTGGTGGGTATTGTGGGGCATGGCAAAGCGATAGGAGCGGTTATTGCACTAAGAGCTGACAAACAAAAAACAGTTTTTCAGGGCGATAGCATTGGTGGTTATCGTGTTCTTTTTGTTCACAAAGACAAGGTTGGGTTGCAACGAGGAAAAAGGATTACTACACTCTCAATGAACTAGCTATTTGGTTCTTAAAAAAGGAGAGTGTGTATGAAGTCTGGCAACATTGCAAAACTATTTTTTCTAGCCTGTTCCACCGTTTGTCGAGCTGAAGATTTGGGTGTGCGGTCGCGTTACGCGATGCCAGATATGCCGCCAACGACATTAAGTTTGATGGCGCAAGAGCATCAGGCAAAAGAGCAAGAGCAACTTGAAAATATTGAAAAATTAGTTAAACGTGTGGTGGTTGAGCAACACGATAAAAAAAATAAAACGAGTCGTCACAATAAGCAACATGACAAAAAATCAAAAACTGAACGGGTGTTGTCTGCCGATATCAAAAATACTCATACCGATCATGAAGTTTATGCCGTGTTGGCTGAGCAATATAAAAACCCTGTATTGCAAGAAAAGCGCGTGACCGTGAATTTGAAGAATGTTGAGATTAAACAAGCACTTGGCTTGTTGAGTAAACTTGCTGGGCTTAAACTTATGGTTGATGCCGAAGTTGAAGGCAGGGTGCCGGCCTTTGAGTTTCATGATATTTCGTTAGGTTCCGCGCTTAATATTTTGCTTAATAACCATGTGCCGCGCTTGGCGTTGATTAAAGATGTTGGCGTGTGGCGCGTGGTGACCGCGGCTACGGCGGCTCAAATCATGGCACTGCGGTTGCGTATTGCCAACAAACGTGCCTTGCAAAGTGATTGCATTACGATGTTTAATGCTCGTTGGGATGCTGCACTTAAAACGCGCGTAGAAAATTTGTGGCAGGGCATTGTGGGCAAAGAGGCGGGCAAGAATGGCGAATATTTAGTTTTTGATGATGAAGGCAAAAAGATTTTTTTACGCGCATCAAAACAGCAGGCTGATGATTTAAAGCGATGCTTTGCTGAAATTGATGCCAGAATCCCTCAAGTGCGGCTTGAGGCCCGAGTTGTGTTGGCTGAAAAGGATTTTGAAGATGCGATTGGTTTTGATTGGTCAGGGATTTACGATCGACGCGCTAGCATAAAGCATTTTGATTTTGCCGGTGTGGGGATTGGTGCGACTGATCCTAACAATCCGAGCGATCCTTTTGCCAACTTTTTTCCATGGGCGTTAAATTTTATACCAACCAATTTGATTGGGGGCTTTAACGTTAAGTTGCCGGTTGTTTTTGGTAATAAAACGCTTGAAACAAAACGGTTGAACTTAGTGCTGAATGCGGCTGAACATCGCAACGAAATGAAAACAATTTTAAAACCGACCTTGTTAATTAAAAGCGAAGAGATGGCTGAAATTTTGGTGGGTCAAGAAATGCCGCAAGAAATCAGATTACAAGAGACGGTTGAAGGCCAACCAACCAACGTTAATACGATCAATTACAAAGATATCGGTATGAAAATTTCAGTCAGGCCGGTGGTAGCGCCTGATCATCAATCGGTATTTTTAGATGTGTTTATTGAAAATTCTATGGTTGCTCCATCAAGTATTCCAACTGAAGGCGTGAGCTCGCACAATGGCGTACGAACCACTTTTAATTACACTATTCGTACCTCTCGCTCAAAAAGTAGGGTATTATTAGGTAGTGGCCAAACGACATTGATTGGCGGGCTGATTGAAGAACGCAATGAAAAATCGCAAACGGGCGTGCCGATATTGCAAGATATTCCGGTGTTGGGATGGTTCTTTAGAGGTCGGCGGACGGCAAAGGTTGACAAGCAACTGTTGATCTTTTTAACGCCAACGCTGATATAAAAATTTTAAGAAAGTTGACGACAATGTATGAAATTGAAATAAAACTTCAGCTTGATGCTGAGCAAACAACCCTCATGCGCACCTGGCTTGCCCAGCATGCGCAGCTTGAGCCAACACAAATGATTCAGGATTATTATTTTGATGATCCTCGAGATAGTTTTTTCTTTGACTCTCCGCATGGCTTTATAGAATATGCTAAATTGTTGCGCGTACGCAAAGCGGGGGATAAGGCCTTTGTCACGACTAAAATACGTACTTTTGATGAGCGGTTAGGAGCTATTATTGCTTGCCAAGAGAATGAGACGCAGGTTGCTGATGGCCAGGCCATGATGGATTTATTGGCTTCGTTGGGGTACATAGGCCGGCTTATTGTAGAAAAACGGCGGACGGTATGCCGCGTTGGTGAGTTTGAGATAGCTTTTGATGAATTGCCCATGTTGGGCGGTTTTGTTGAAATTGAGCTTAAAGATTCGCAGGCGCAGCCGGGCCCTGGAATGGCAAAAGTGCATGATTTTTTAAGAAAAATAGGCTTTTCGCGAGTTAAAACTATATCCAGAGGTTATTTGAACTTGCTCTTAAATCCTGCATGGGACTTTTCAAAAATGCTTGATTTATGAGTTAAATTTTGAAAAGAGGCCCCATTCCAATTGACATTTAGCTTTGCCTGTGTCACTATGACTGAGTAGCTTCTTTAACATATGTTTTATTCAAGAGAATGTTTCTAGATCAGTTCTTTTGGTTAAGTCCCATTTTTTATGGTTAGAGCGTATGCCCAAAGAGGCGTGTAGGTAGTATCGTTTTTTAGTCGTATTTCCAGAGAAGATTGTTATGAATAATCGCAAATTGTTCGTTGGTAACGTTGGTTACTCAGTTACAGAAAATGAATTGAGAGACTTGTTTGCTCAAGTTGGCAACGTTGAGTCAGTAAACATCGTTAAAGACAAATTTACAGGCAACTCCAGAGGTTTTGCATTTGTTGAAATGTCTTCATCCGACGAAGCAAGACAAGCTGTTCAAGATTTGAACAACAAAGACGTTGGTGGACGTTCACTTAAAGTAAGTGAAGCAAGATCCCGTGAAAACCGTGACAGCAATGGCAACGGTAGCAACCGCGGTGGTTTCTCACGTCGCTAATCGTCCGTTATTTGAAATTTGATTTTGCAGTAAAATGCATCTTAATTAGATTTTAAGTTTTAAAGAGCCTTATCAGAGTAATCTGGTAGGGCTCTTTTAGTTTTTACCACTTGACGCATTCAGCGTTCAAATTTTTTAAAACTTTTCTTTTCTTGAAAATTTTTTCGTTATCATGCTTGACTGATGTGTGGGTAAAGATCTGGTGGCGCTTACAGATCAATGATGTTTGTTTTTTGTATGCGATATGGAGATTGAGCATGAAAAGACTTGGTATGTTTATACTTATTTGTTGTATGTTTACGCTAGAAGCTGCGATGAATAATAACTCCAGGGATTGTTCAAAACCTGGAGAGGACGTTGATTCTTCACAAGCAGATCGTTTTTTTGTGCCACCATCAAATTTAAAAAGAACTATTTCAAGCGGCAGTGGTGGTTATGGTTCATGTTCTAATCGCGAAGTTTCTCCCTTGACACTTGTGCCATCGTCCGTTTCAAAGACGCTAGAAGAATTTTTACTGGAGGAAGAGCCTGAAGGCGAAGGCTTTACGCCGTTTCATACAGCAATTATTAATTTTGATAATGATGCTGTTGATGAATTTATTAAGCGTAACCTTGACCTTGAAAATAATGAGAATACAAAGAAAAAAACACCGCTCCATGTTGCTGTTGAAGTTGGCAATATTTACGCCGTTAATCAGCTACTTTTCAGAAAAGTTAATATTGCGTGTGTTGATAGTGCTGGGCGTACGTCTAGTCAGTTGCCAAGTAAAAAAAATGGGGAAGAGATTCAAGCATTGCTTGATCTTTATGCTGATGAAGATGAATAAATTTTTTATAAAAAAAATGTAGCGCTTGTAACATCTTTTGCAAATTAGAAAAATTAATGTTATATCTACAATGCTTTATTTGTCGATATAAGTAATTATTGTTTTCATATTAAAAATTTTTTAATCATTATGCATGCAAAAGTTTACTCAGCAACAACGGTCGGTATTGATGCTCACGAAGTCCAGGTAGAAGCGGACCTTTCTTTTGGTATGATCAAGTTTTATATCGTCGGTTTGCCAGACAAGGCAATTAACGAAAGCAAGGATCGTATTCGTGCTGCTATAAAAAATAGTGGTATTCGACTTCCCGAACGGATGATTACGGTTAACCTTGCCCCGGCCTCGCTTAAAAAAGAGCATATTCTTTTTGACGTGCCCATTGCTGTTGCTATTTTGCAAGCTGCTAAGTTGATTGATCTTACACCCACCTTTATCGATGAAACAGTGTTTTTGGGTGAGCTTTCACTTGATGGCTCTATTCGTTCGGTCAAGGGTGTTTTGTCCATTGCGCATGGTGCGCTCAAGGCAGGCAGAAAGCGCATTATTATTCCCAAAGCCAACATGTACGAAGCGAGTTTGATTAAAGATATCGATATTATTGGTGTTGAGTCGCTCTCTGAGTTAGTGACGTATTTGCGCGGCGAGATGACAATTGAGCCAACGCCATCATCGTTTGACAATGTTCAAACAACGTTACAAAAGCATCTGCTTGATTTCGATCAAGTTAAAGGTCAATTATTGGCAAAGCGTGCGCTGCAAATTGCGGCAGCTGGTCGGCATAATATTTTGTTTATTGGGCCTCCTGGCTCTGGTAAAACAATGTTGGCTAAGCGTTTTGCAACTATTTTGCCGCCCATGTCTTTTGACGAAATTATTCAAACGACAAAAATTTATTCGGTTGCTGGGCAGCTGGGCACTAGTTCGCTGATGGTGCATCGACCATTTCGCGCACCTCACCACACAATTTCGCAAGCAGGCTTGGTGGGTGGCGGGTCTAATCCACGGCCTGGCGAAATCAGTTTGGCGCACAACGGTGTTTTGTTTTTGGATGAACTTACTGAGTTTAATCGTCCAACGCTTGAAGTGTTGCGTGAGCCATTGGAAAACAAAAAGGTGCTCATTTCACGCGCGAGTTGTGCGGTTGAATATCCGGCTAATTTCTTGCTCGTGGCCGCTCTCAACCCATGTCCGTGTGGTTATTATGGCGATAAGAAAAAGAAATGCGTTTGTACTGAACAAAAAATTTCGAATTATATCAGCAAGCTTTCAGGGCCGCTGTTGGATCGCATTGATCTGCACATTAACGTTTCTGGTGTTAATTACGAAGAAATCAAAAACGTCGATCACAACAGCATGAGCTCAGCCCAGATGCTAAAAATGGTTAATGGTGCAGTTGTTTTGCAAGAGCGTCGCTTTGGTTCCATGCGTAATGCGTTTATGAATGCGACACAAATCGAACAATTTTGTACGCTGACAGACAGTGCTGAGCAAATCGTTAAGCTGGCCTTTGATCGTTTGGGTTTAAGTATGCGCGGTTATCATAAAATTTTAAAAATAGCACGTACGATTGCCGACTTGGATCAATGCGAGCAGATTGATCGTAAGCACATTCAAGAGGCAATTATGTATCGTTCGTTGGACCAAAAGTTAGAAGCATGATTGTTGGTATTGGTACAGATATTGCCGAGGTTGCTCGCTTTGAACCGTGGCTTTCTTTTTCTCGTGAACAATTATATAAAATTTTTTCTGAACAAGAACTGGTTGAGTGTGGCTTTACATCGTTGCCGGCCCACGAACAAGCTCAAAAATTGGCTACACGCTTTGCGGCAAAAGAGGCTGTTTTTAAGGCGCTGAGCGCAGCGCTGGTGCAGCTTGGCCTAACGCGTACAACTTTTTCTTTTTTATTTTTATGCAAGCATGTTCATTTGCTTAAACAAACGTGGGATGTTCCGCAGCTTTATGTAGATTGGCGGGCTCTTGAGCATAAGATTGGTGTGGCCTTGCCAGTGCTTAAAACTCATATCTCGGTAGCGCATGAACGATTACATGTTGTTGCTTTTGTGGTATTAGTTAAAGAATGTTAAAAACGTTGATACTTCGCAAAGGAACGCTCATGGTTGATCATAAAAATCGTAAATGCCTTGGACATGTACTGCTTGGCTCGTTGGTCGAGGGCCTGATAATGCGCTTAAATGCTGACTGTTCGTTGGAAGAAATTAAGACCGGTAAATTTGTTTCGATTGTTGGTAAGCACTATCGCTTCTTTTCGTTAATTACCGATTTGCAACTTGAAGTTACCCATCCCGATATTTTGCTTTTTCCGCCGTCACCAGACGAACAGCTGTTAACAGACATGCTTAAACAGCGTGACATGTACGCAAAAGTTGAGTTACGGCCAATGCTTATGATTGATCAGCTTAATCATAAGATGCCGGTAAAAACTATTCCTGGTCATTTTGCGCAAGTGTTTGATGCTAGTGAGCAAGATGTTGCCGATATTTTTGGTGATGAAAAATTAGATAAAAAATACTTTCATATTGGTTCTCCGCTCGATATGAAAACGCCGGTTTGTTTAGACCTTGAGCGTTTTACTGAGCGGAGTAATGGTATTTTTGGTAAAACAGGAACGGGTAAGACGTTTATTACGCGGCTTATTTTGGCGGGGATGGTTAAGTCTGAACAGGCAGTGAATTTGATTTTTGATATGCATAGTGAATATGGCTATCAAGCACGCAAAGAGGGCGGAGGTCATTCGTTTGTAAAAGGCTTGAAAACACTTTTTCCTAATAAAGTTGCTATTTTTTCGCTTGATCCTGACGCAACGCGTCGTCGTGGTTGTACGCCTGATTATGAGGTGGTACTTGGCTATCAAGACATTCATGTTGAAGATGTGATGTCGTTGCAGCAAGAGCTTAACTTGCATCCAACCGCCTTGGAAGCTGCCTATTTGATTGCCAGTAAGTACAAGGGCCAGTGGCTTGAAGTTCTTTTGAGCCAAGAAGGAACGCTTAAAGAATTTGCCGATCAAATTGGCGCGCACGTTGAGTCGGTTGGCGCCTTGTACCGCAAGCTTAAACGCATCGAACGTTTTCCCTTTTTAAAAAAAATGGCATCAAATAATTCAGTGATCGATCGCATGATGGAATGTTTGGATAAAGGCATTCACGTGATTTTGGAATTTGGCAATCAGACATCAATGTTGTGTTATTTGTTGGTAGCCAACATTTTAACGCGGCGCATTCATGAAGAATATATGGCAAAAACGGAGCGCTTTTTGGCATCGCAAAATAAGGGCGATGAGCCGCGAAAATTGCTGATAACGATTGAAGAAGCGCACAAATTTTTAAATCCAGAAGCGGCTCGACAAACTATTTTTGGAACTATTGCGCGCGAAATGCGTAAATATTATGTTTCACTGTTGGTTGTTGACCAGCGGCCTTCGGGCATTGATCCAGAAATTATTTCTCAAATTGGGACTAAGATTGTTGCATTGTTAAACGACGATCGTGATATTCAAGCGGTGTTGACGGGCGTGAGTAATGCTACGGGCTTGCGTACTATTTTGGCAACGCTTGATAGTAAAAAGCAAGTGTTGTTGATGGGGCATGCGGTACCAATGCCGGTTGTGGTGCGTACACGAGAGTACGATGATTTGTTTTATGGAGCAATGGTTACCTCGCCAACCAAAGATCTAAAAAATATCATTGATGAGATTTTTTAGAGCACCAAAAAAGAGGTAATCTAAAATACAAACCAACTCAATTTGACGTTGGTTTGTAAAAGAGCTACGATTTCTATGATCAAAAGAAAAATGTAATTGTTATGTATCACTGATTTATTTCAAAGGAGTAATTATGAAAAAGGTATTATTGGGGCTTGCGCTTGCATCAGCATTCAATTTCAGTTTTGTGTCTGCAAAAAATGAAGCATTAGTTTCGATTGACAGTATGTATCTTATGCAAGAATCACAAGAAGGCAAACTTCTTACTGAAGATATTAAATCAAAGGTACAAGCATTTCAAAATTATGCTAAAGAATCCAACGAAAAAATTAGCAAACTTAAACAAGAAATCGAAGACCAAAAAGAAGTTTTGAGCGAAAAAGCATTATCTGAAAAGAAAGAAATGCTTGCACAAATGGAAAGCACCGAAAACAAGACCCTTTCTCAAAGAGAACAAGGTCTTCGTATGGAAATCCAAAAAACCCAAATGCAATTGCATGACAAACAACGTAAAGTTGCTGACAGACTTATGTCTGAACAAAACTGGAGCATGATTATTGACAAAAATACTCCTGGTGTATTGTGTGTTTCAAAAGCTATCGACAAAACAAGCGATGTTTTAAAGGCTCTTGATGCTGAATATTCCAGCAAAAATGAAGCAACAAAGTCAGTAGCTCCTGCAGTAAAAGGCAAAGAAAAAGCAACCGTTAAAACTGCGTAATTAATTTTTTAGGGACGGCTTCATGAAAATTGCATTACAACTAGGGCAAATCAAACAAATTCTTGGCGAGGGTATCAGTACTCTTGACGATTCGTTTGTGGTCAACAATATTTCGTCGCTAGAGCATGCCCGTCCTGAAGATTTGGCAGTTATTTTTGAGCGTGGCGATGCTTCAGTTTTTGATAATGTTTCATCAAAAATTATTGAGCAGAGTGGTGCGGGACTTTTGTTGGCGGCGCAAAAATTAGTCGACAACAAGCAGTACTTGCTGGTTAATGACCCGCTGCAAGCGTTTCAAAAATTAGTTAATTTTGTACAAAATAAAGATCGAGCCTTGCAAGAAGCTCGATCTTTATTTGAAAATGTTCAGGTTCATCCATCGGCAGTGGTAGCGCCAGGGGCCAGCATTGGTGCTGGTAGCCATATTGGCGCGCTTGCGTATGTCGGTCGTAATTGTGTTATTGGCCAGCGCGTTCTGGTTTATCCGGGGGCCAAAATTCTTGATGAATGCATTATTGGTGATGATAGTATAATTCACGCTGGAGCTGTTATCGGCTCTGATGGTTTTGGTTATCAGGTTGGTAAACAGGGTTTGCGCAAAGTGCCGCAAATTGGCATTGTAAGACTTGGCAAAGAAGTAGAAGTTGGTGCTAATTCAACCATTGATCGCGGATCATTTGATGAAACGGTAATTGGCGACATGGTTAAGCTTGATAACAATGTTCACATTGCACACAATGTTCGTGTTGGCCAAGGTACCATTATCCTTTCATTTACTGCCGTTGCCGGTAGTGTAACGATTGGGGCGGGCTGCCAGATTGGTGGGCTTGTTGCTATTCGTGACCATATAAAAATTGGCAATCGTGTAAAAATCGTTTCAAAAAGTGGCGTAATGAGCGATGTTGCCGATGGCAGTGTGGTGGCAGGGTTGCCCGCTATGCCTTTTGGTACGTGGAAGCGCATGCTTGTTATGCTCAACAAATTGCCAGACTTGTTTAAAGTTGCCAATGACGTGCAAAAAATTGTTGAGCATCATAAAAAGCCGTTCTGGAAAAAGTTTTTCATAATTTATCTGTGTGAGTAAGTGGTGATTGTAAGTCGTAAAAATTCAAAACTTGCTCAATTATTGAGTGCTCGGCTAGAAAAGCCTTTAATCGGGTACGAACCTATTAGTTTTGCCGATACAGAAACGTTGATTAACCTTGATTCGTTTGAGCATACTGAAACGCCGGTGGCTCTTTTTGTTTGCCAGTTTTCTTCCTTTTGTTTACAAAGTCAGTCGAGCTATCATGTAAACAATGAGCTCTTGCAGCTTTTATTGGTAGCAAGCATGCTGAAACAACGTGGTGTTAAAAAGCTTGTTGGTTTGCTGCCATATCTGCCGTATACGCGTCACGACAAAAAAGATGCAGCTGGCAATCCAGGACACTTTGAGTCGGTTGGCAAGTTATTGCAAGCAGCAGGGTTTGATGAAATTATTACGTGTGATATTCATTCTGAGCAGAATGCTTTATTGCTGCCATTGCCACTTCGTACCATATCGCTCGTGCCACTTTGGGCCGATTTTTTAAAACAACAGGATCTTGAAAAAGATACCTGCATTGCTACGCCAGATGTTGGGGGGGTGGCTCGTGCTCAAGAACTGGCTGATGCTCTTGGTTTAGAATTGGTGATGCTTGAAAAAAAACGTATTGGCATTGATCTTTCAGTTTCATTAACGTTGACTGGAGATGTTGCAGAAAAACGGGTAATCGTGATCGATGATATTATTGATACGGCAGGTACCGCTTTGCATGCGTATCAAACCATTCGTCAGCATGGTGCGCGTCGCGTTGAGGGTTGTTTTTCTCATGCAGTTCTCTCTTCGCTGGCTCAGCGCTTTGTACACCATGATTTTTTTGATAAACTTTACGTTACGAATTCATTAGGACTTGATCAAAAACAGTTTCCAAAAGCGATTACGGTTGTTCCGATAGAAGAATTTTTGGTGCATGTTGTAGCAGAAGAAAAGGATTTATGGTGAGTAAGGCTGGGCATGTTGAGACACTTTTTGATGGCAGTACAATCCGGGCCGTAATTGGTCTTGGCAATCCGGGTGCGAAATACAGTAAGACGCGGCATAATATTGGCTTTCGCATTGTTGAGGCATTGGCAGAGCAAGCTAATGCCGTGTGGCAGATAACTGATAAAATGGAAGTAGCTCAGGCATCGGTTACCGCTAAGGGCGGAGTTGCAAGTATGTACTTTATTAAGCCGCTGACGTTTATGAATGAGTCTGGCAAGGTTATGGCTTTTTTAGCCAAAAAAGGAATTCAGCCAAGCCAGATTGTGGTAGTGCATGATGAGCTTGAAAAGCCTTTTGAAAACATAAGTATCCGCTTTGGTGGCAGTGCTAAAGGCCATAACGGCTTGCGATCAATAATGGGGATTGTTGGCGCTGATTTTTGGCGTTTGCGTTTTGGCATAGGTCGGCCAGTTAACAAAGACGAGGTTGGGGACTATGTTTTAAAGCCGTTTTCGTCGCAAGAAGAGCAAAAAATGGACTATCTTATTGATCAGGCCTGTCGGCTTATAATTGGCTGATTTGCCGTTTTAATACTTTTTTTAACAAAAAATCTTTATATTGCTGGATTAAGTTGAAAAAAACTGTATGTTGATTTACCTTTATTCATATGGTTTTTCAAACACAGGAACGTTTTAAAAGAGGTAAGGGTATCTCGTGATTTCAACATCAGATTTCAAAAAAGGTTCAACTAAAATTTTGTGGAACAATGAGCCTTGGCTTATTATGGATTATCAATTGGTTAAGCCAGGCAAAGGTGGCACGTATTTGCGGACCAAAATGCGCAATTTGCTGACTGGTCGCACGTTGGAAGAAACCTTCCGTTCTGCTGAAAAATTCCCAGAGCCAGAAATTGAGCAAATCAACATGCAGTATCTTTATACTTCAGATGATTTGTACCATTTTATGAATCAAGAAAGTTTTGAACAAGTTGATTTGAGCGAAGATCAAATTGGTCGCGCAAAAGATTACTTGAAAGAAGGCGAAATGTACAGCGTGTTAACGTTTAAAGATCGTGCGGTCAACGTTGATCCGCCAATGTTTATGCAATTGACCATAACAGAAACCATGCCTGGAGTTAAAGGTGATACCGCACAAGGTGGTAGTAAGCCTGCAACGCTTGAAACCGGTTTGGTTATTAGCGTGCCTTTGTTTTTGCAAGAAGGCGATAAAATTAAAATTGACACACGTGAAGATAAATATATTGAGCGTGTAAACTAGTTTGAATTTAGTTGGGCGGTAAGGGTTAAGTGCCATGAATGAAAAAGACATTAAAGATCAAAACATTGTTGAACAGGAAAACAATGAGCAAGAGTTTTTCCTGGGAGAAGAGTATCCACTAAAAGCGGCGTCCAGACGTGATGAACGTTTTGTGGCGTTTCATTTAATTTATGCGCTTGACCGCTTAGATTATACTATTCATCTGGATGCGTTGATTCAAGACTTCAAGGATGGCTTTAACTTAGACGTTGAGCCTGAGTCATTTGCCTATAAATTGGCGGATGGTGTTATTGATCAACGAGCTGAGCTTGATGAACGCGTTAAGCCTTTTTTGAAAAATTGGAAGCTTGAGCGTCTTGGTTGCTGTACGCGCCTTATTTTGCGCATGGCATTGTGGGAGTTTGAACAGCCTGATGCGATTGTTTCAATAGTTATCAACGAAGCAGTTGAATTGGCAAAAGCTTTTGCAGAAAAAGATTCGTATAAATTTATCAACGGTATCTTGGACGAAATGTGCAAAAATATGGTAAAGAAGGTAAATGGAGACGATGAATCAAAAACACCTTTGGCTTGAACAGATGAGTGGCAACGAAAAGCCGCTCTTTTTTATTTTAGGGCCATGTGCGTTGCAAAGTGAAGAACATACGCTCATGCTTGCTCATGAGCTTAAAAAATTATCTGAAAAACTTTCGTTCAATCTTGTTTTTAAAGGTTCCTTTGATAAAGCAAATCGTATATCCGCCAAAAGTTATCGCAGTCTTGGAATAGACGAGGGTTTGCGTATTTTTGAAAAAGTTAAAGCAACACTTGATCTTCCCGTGGTGACCGATATTCATGAATCGTGGCAAGCGGCTCATGTGGCCGATGTTGCAAATGTTTTACAGGTACCAGCATTTTTATGTCGCCAAACAGACCTGTTACTTGCTGCTGGTAAAACTGGTCGTACGGTGTTTATAAAAAAGGGGCAGTTTGTACGACCTGAAAAAATGGGCGCCTTGGTTGATAAAGTTGCTTCAACAGGTAACGAACGCGTATGGCTTGGTGAGCGTGGCTTTACGATGGGCTATGAAGACTTGGTTGTAGATCCGCGAAATTTCTCGATTATGAAGCGTTTTGGTAAGCCGTTTAGTTGTCATTGATGCCACCCATTCCGTGCAGCGTCCTGGGCAGCTTGGTGATTCTTCTGGCGGGGATCGACATTTTGTGCCGCCGGTTGCCGCTGCGGCGGTAGTTCAGGGGATAGCAGGTGTTTTTATGGAAGTTCATGAAGAACCTGAAAAGGCCTTGTGTGACGGTCCAAATTCTGTTCGTCTTTCTCAGTTGCCTGATGTTTTACGATATCTGATCGATCTTGATGCGTGGGCTAAACAGCACCCTGTTCCTGAGTGCGTATAAGCTTTTTTATCAGCAGAGTAAGGCTTTCTTTGTTTTCTTTATAACTAAATCATTGCTTTTTTGTCCTATTTTTTTCTATTATTAAATTTAGGGCCAGCCTTGTAGTCTGGTTGTAAATTTGATTTTTAGAAAATATGGTAAATGAGAGCAAAGGAGATATGATTATGAAAAAACTGTGGAAGGGTGGCTTACTAATTCTGTTGGTGGCCTTTTTTGCCGCTGATTGTACGGCTCGACGTGGGGGCGGTGGTCGAGGTTCTCATAGCGGGGGTGGCCGTTCTCATTCATCTAGCTCCGGGCGAAGGTCTTCGAGCGGGAGTTTTTCACGCCGCTCAGGTGGGTCGAGCCCATCTCATTCTCATCGTCGCTCAGGCGGGCGCTCTTCGAGTAGGCGTTCGTTGAGCAGAAGTGGGACAGTAAGATCTGCGAGAGCCAGCGGTTCTGGCCGTAGTTATTCTCGATCTTCAAGAGTGAGTGGAAGTTCGCGAGCTGGCTGGCGTCGTTCGGCTGGATCCGGTTATCATCGCCGTTCTTCGTTGTTTTCGCACCATCGATATCGATCATATTATTGGAACAGACCACTTGGCTTGTGGGGCTGGGGACTTTTGGGGTCAGGGTGGAGTTACTTTGATCCGTTCTATGGTTTCTATTACCCAGGTTATGGTTATTACTATTGTGGTGGGGTTGGCTTTTTTGTGCCTCATGCACGCTTCGGTTATCGCTATGGTTATTGGACGTATCCATTTGCAGATCTTACGTATACCGTTTATGTTGCAGATCAGTCTGATCGAGAAATTGTTTTAAGTAACGGAACGCAAAGCGATTTGTACTTTGCTTTTTATTATCAAGATAGTAATGGTACGTACGTTCGTGATGGTATTCCTCGTTTACTTGAGCGTATTGATACTGGACAGAGTTATGTTCCGCGTGCTCGTCGCGGCATGAGTCGCTTTGTTATCATGTCGCATAATGACGGTGATCTTGGTCGAGAAATAGCGCCAGAAGCTGCACAACGTTTAACAACACGAAGTCTTGATGTTGGCAGTGGGCGTCTTATGCTTAAAGCGATCGAAGATAACAATACACGCTTAACGCGCTTGATTGATTTGACAGAAGAAGAGCTTAATAAAATTGACGAAATACAAAAACGCATTCAAGAAGATAAAGACTATCTTAAGCAAGCAGAGAAAGAATATGAGCAACGCAAGGGTTCTAGTGATTTTTCACATGACTCAGAAGGCCGAGGATCTGATGATCAGCCTCGCAAGTATCGCAAAGCTATAGAGCGTGAATTAAGCGATAATGAGCGTGAGTTTGTGGATTTGTCTAGACAAGAAGATGATGACGGCTGGTAATCCAAACCCGTTGCTAAGTTTTGATTAAAAAGAGAGGGCTGCTTTAAAAAGTGGCCCTTTCTTTTTTTCTAGAGTTTACTAGTTAGTTGTTTTTGCTGTATTGTGGCTCATGTTCGCTGTCTATTACAATGCGTCCATGATCGTATGTAAAGCTTTCAAAGTTGCCAACCTTTTGTCGCTTAAGTTCGTGTGGAATACACAAGAGCCAGCGTGCCACCAGCGTATCGTGCAGCTCAGAATGTGATGGATTATTGGTAGCTGCTCGTGCGGCATCTTTAAGCGTAATCGAAAGATTTGCAATGCGTTCATGCGCAGGTAGCGTGCGCTGGAAAAGGCCAAGTACTGGCTGGATTAAATCGCCTTCAGAATAAAAATTATAAACATGCTCGATGGCGTTCATGCTGGGCATAAATGTTTGGCAGTCGATTGGGGTGCCCAGCAAGTAGGCCGCTTGAATGAGATAATTTTTGGGGCTGCGCCATTGGCGCCCAGATATCTCAAGCATGGTTTTTATGTGCATTAATGCCGTGCAAAATAAGCTAAGTAGGCACGGTTCAAGCGTTCGCGTAGTTGGCGTTAAGCTCAACAAAAAATTAGTCTCAAAAGTGCTGGTTGTTGCTGTGTTGAGTAGTTGGCTGGCGATATTTATAACGTTGCCGCCATGGCTATGACCTACCATTATAATTTGTTCAGTTGGTGGGTAGCTTAAAATCAGCTGGGCAAGGTTTTTACCGCTGGTGATGATGGTACTTGTGGTTGGCGTGCCTGGCCAGCAGAATGCTATCGTTTTGTGATTGAGCATGCGGGCTTGTTTTTCAAGTTCGCTAAAAAAATCACCGTTTGGTTGATACCATTGTTCTTTGTTGGCAAATGAGCCGTGAACAATAATAACAAGGCTATTGAGATTGAGAGTTAATAAGCAGCAGTATGAGAGAAAGATTAAAAGCTTACGTATGGTTAATCCTATCTGCTTGATTATCGAAAAATATGAGCAACAAAAAAGGGCCGGAATTTCCGGCCCTTTTTTTAATTAACTTAATTCAGGAAAGAAGAGAGCGAGTTCTTGTTTTGCTGTTTCTGGAGCATCAGATCCATGTGTAGCATTTTCGCCAACGTTGCCACCGTAAAGCTTACGGAGGGTGTTGTCTGCTGCTTGCGCAGGGTTGGTAGCGCCCATAAGATCGCGCCATGCTTTTACGGCATTTTCTTTAGCAAGAGCTATGACAATGACAGGGCCAGATGTCATGAATTTTACTAATTCACCGAAGAAAGGACGTTCTTTATGAACAGCATAAAAGCTTTTAGCTTGATCTTGAGACATGTTGATTTTTTTCATGCCAACAATTTCGAAACCTTCTTGTTCAATGCGGTCGATGATTTTTCCGCTGAAGTGCTTTTTTACTGCATCAGGCTTAATAATTGCAAAAGTAAGTTCCATGTTTGTTGCTTTCTTTGCCGATTGGTTATGATGATCAGAGGCGGTTTTAAACAACGTACACCCTGCAAGTGCTAACACAACAGGAAGGCACAGTACTAAGAACTTTTTCATGATCATCATAACCTTTCGTTAAATAACGTTATTCTTTAGAATTATCGTCTTTTTGCATATGCTTTTCAAGCGCTTGTTGCAACGAACTCTTCATAACAGATTGCTGTTGAGCTGGCTGTTGTGTTTGTTGTTGCTTTTCTTTACGAGGAGCTTGTTGCTCTGCTGCTGCAGCTGCTTTTTTCGCTTGGATTTTTTCAACTGCTGCTTCTTCGCGTTGCTCTTCTTCAGTTGGCGCGCTCTTTACCTTTTCAGGCTTCAAGCTTAAGCCAAGCTTACGCTCTTCTGGGCTGACCTTGATAATTCTAAATTCTTTGGTTTCGCCAACTTTGATAATGTCTTCAACCTTTTGAACATCGCCTTCTGAAAGTTCAGAAATATGTACAAGGCCTTCAATGCCGGTAGGAAGCTTAATGAATGCGCCAAAGTTGGTAATTTTTGACACGGTTCCTTGAATCGTGCTGCCAACTTTGTACTGGCTTTCTACGGTTGTCCATGGATCATTTTCAAGTTGTTTGATGCCCAAAGAAACCTTGCGGTTGTCTGGATCGATTGACAAAATGACTGCATCAACCATTGCGCTTTTTTGATAACGTTCACTTGGATGTGAAACATGATCAGTCCAGGAGATGTCTGAGATGTGCACAAGGCCATCAACGCCATCAAGCAATTGTACGAAAAGACCAAAATCGGTGATGTTGGTAATTTTACCATGAATCTTGTCGCCGACTTTGAATTTGTCTGCAACGGTTTTCCATGGATCTTCGTTAAGTTGCTTAATGCTCAAAGACATTCTGCGGTTGTCTTTATCAAGAGCAACGACCAATGCTTCAATTTCTTGTCCAACATGGAAATAACGTGACAGATTGTTGATACGTTCTGTCCATGAAATTTCTGAAATATGAACAAGACCTTCAACGCCTTTTTCAACTTCAATGAAAAGACCGTAGTCGGTGATGCTTGAGATTTTGCCTTTGATTTTACTGTGCAATGGATATTGCTGAGCAACATGTTCCCATGGGTTTGGCGTTAATTGCTTCATGCCCAATGAGATTTTTTCATGCATCTTGTCAAATGAAATAACTTTAACGGTGATGGTGTCGCCGATTCTAACCATTTCACTTGGGTGTGCTATGCGGCCCCATGACATGTCGGTAATGTGGAGCAAGCCATCAATTCCGCCAACGTCAACGAATACGCCGTAGCTGGTGATATTTTTAACAATACCTTGTAAGATTTGATCTTCTTGAATTGTTTCAAGAGCTTTTTTCTTGTCTTCGAAGCGTTGTTCTTCAATGTATTTTCTACGTGAGATAATAACGTTACCGCGCTTTTTGTTAACTTTAAGAATTTTGCAGGTAACTTCTTGACCAACAAATTGATCAAAATCAGTAACACGTTGAATGTCGATTTGTGATCCTGGCAAGAACGCAGGGATCCCAACGTCAACGCTCAAGCCACCCTTAACTTTATGGGTAACAACGCCGCGTACTGGTTGGTCAGATGTTGCCAATTCAGTGATATTGTCCCAAGCCTTAAGCGCTTTAGCTTTTTGGTATGACAATACAACGCAACCGCCTTCATCTTCAAGACGATCAAGAAGTACATCAATTTCTGTACCTGATTGAAGGCCTTTAAGTTCGTAGTCTGAAAATTCGTACTGAGGAATCAGTCCGTCAGACTTGTAGTCGATATTAACAAGCACGCCATTGCTTTCTTTTGCAATAACTTTACCTTTAATAACTTTACCAACTTTGAACTTATTTGAAATATCATCATAAAGTTCAGTAAGTTCGGTTTTTTGCACGTCACTGAGTTGAAACTCATCTTCAATGAGCTCAGCACTCCAGCGAGAAGAAATCATTTTCTGATTGTCTCTGATCATGATAATCCTGAATCAACACAACAGCAGTAAAAAGGCAGAAGCCTTTTTGAAGCAGCTATATGGGTTAAAGGTTATACTTATACAACAAATAATACGATCTCAAGGGTATCAAAAAACAAGCCCCTTGGCAACTTAGACCTTGAGGGTGGCTGAAAGTTTGAAAAAGTAGCATTTCCTACTTTTGGCAGGAGTTTTCTTGACCATTTTGATGGTGGCAGGTTCAACTTCTTTGATAGAGGGCATTTTTTGTAATTGAGCTCTAAAGGCAGTAATTGCTTTGAGTGATCGGCTGTTGCCCTGCATGGTCATGGTATAGGCAGTGGCAGCTGGCTTTTTTGTGCTTTTTATTGCGAGATGGTTTTTGATGGCTGATGCGTTGAGTGACTCAATCCAACAATTTGGTGGAATAGCATGAGAAAGCTGTTTCAAAAAAGTACTAAATTGAAAAGGGGTTTTCGTTGGGTTGAGCATCGTGAGGCGCTTGGCAAGCTCTTCTTCGGATTGTTTAACCTGATTAAGTTGCTGGATGTTCTGTTCGAGTTTTTGTGTGGTTACTTGGATTTGTTCGTTGGTGCTGGTGGTTGTTTGTAAATCTTGTTTCAATATTGAGCTGATTGAATGAAGTGCTAAAAGTATAACGCCTGCAGTTGCGCACGTTGAGCCAAGCCACCAGGTTGGTCCGTGTTGATTATAATGTTTGAATGGTGTGAGTAGATCTGGATGGCTTGCAAGGGTAGTGTAAAGTATTGATTTTTTGTTGAGCTCCAACGGCGGTGTAACAAGAGCAAGAAGTTTGATGGGAGTTTTGACGGTGAACAGCGCCGTTTGTAGTGTTGTTAATTGTTGCAATGCTGGGGTATGAGTAGCTAAGTCTGCAAAGCACATGATTGTCTTTGGCCTGATAAGGCCGTGTTGGGTGGTAAATTGGCTGATGAGTTGCGCAAGGGTCGTTGGGTTGTAGATGATGCCATTCATAATGACCGTTGATTCTAAGGGGAGGACAACTTGTTTTTTGATGTACAACGTATGGTTTTTTTTCCTGAAGAGAATGCAAGCAACTTCTTTTTCGCTCAATTGTAGGTAGAGTAGATTTGAGCGTTGTCTGAAGCGTTTAAAAATAGTTGCTAAATAATTCATTATGATTGATTTTAGGTAAGAGTGTAATGTTGTAACAGGTTTGGATCCAGCTGAGCTGCTTGTGTTTCTAGTTCTTTATCATTTAAGATATCATTTTTGGCGCCAATTTTTGTTAAAACAGACGCGCTATTCAAAACGCCGTGTCTGAGTGCATCGTAGGGCGCAAAGCCTTTTTTTAAGCTGGCAACAAAGCAGGAGCCAAAAGCATCGCCTGCGCCAACGGGGTCGACTACTTTGATTGGTATGCTTGGATGGAAGTAAACATCATTTTGTGTTGCGACATATACGCCGTTTGCGCCGTTGGTAATGACAACAATGCGGGGGCCCATGCTTAAGATTTCTTTAAAGAATTTTTTTGCGCTAAAACAGGTGCCATCATATACCACCGGGTTGGTGAGTAGGTAGGGTTCTTCGTTGCAGGTAGTGGTTGAGCAAATGATTGGCGCGTGCGTTTCCAATATTTTTTTATAAGTTTCGTCTGTTTGCACTAAAGAAAGCATAAATTTGCGTGCTTCGTTGGCATTAAGAATGAGTGTTTCCACAAAGGGAAGTGATTCCCGCAATGTTTGTATGCCTTGCGACAGTTGACTGCCTCCTGGATTTATGGCGACAGGTTTTTTGTTTTCATGAGCAAAGCGTACGATTTCTGGCAGCAGGGTTGCTGAATCTTTACTTAATGATGTTATGTATAATTGATCGCATTGTTTGATGGCGTCAAAAGGTATGTTCTCGTGCTTGAGAAATGCATTGGCGCCGCGATGGACAAAGATCGTTCGTTCATTTTGGAGCGATTTAATGATAAACGAAGATCCCGTTGGTTGTTCTGAGGTTTGTTGGATAAGGCTGGTGTTGATTCCGCGTTGTGCCAAGTCGTCAATAATCATGCGGCCGGCGCTATCGGTACCAACTTGGCAAAAGCATGAAACATCAAAGCCGCGGAGTTTAAATGATGCGGCAGAGTTAGTGGCGCCGCCGCCGGTTAAGTACAAAAGTTGGTCAATGCCGATCTTTTCGCCTGTTTCGAAGAGCATAAAGGTTTGCGATGCTGTTTTTTTGTTAATGATCATATAATCAGCGCCTGCGTAATCAAGGTAGATATCCTGGGTTGCGCCGCCTATGGTTAAGATATTCATAGATAAATTCCTTTTAGATGGTACTAGAGAAGACTTGATTAGTGTAAGCGTATGATTTTTAAGATGCAAGAATATTGGTTTATGAGGCCTAAAAAGCCCTATTTTCCTTCAAAATATGCTGTTTTGAGACCCTTGATAAAAGAAGGCTTAAAAAGAAGTGTCAAAAGTACCCATTTTTTGAGGTGTTTTCTAGTGCTCCTTTCCTTATATATAATATACGCCTAGAAGATCCTGTTTTTGAGAGACCAAAAGAGGTTTTCAGGTGGATGCTTTTTTGAGGGGTTATTTGAGATGTTTTCGCGACTGATTTTATAACTTTTTTAAAAATATTTTTAAAAAAGTTTGAATATAATAGTTTTGTATCTTCGAAAACATCGACCCAGTCGACGTTTTAAGAAAATAAAAAAATATTTAAATATTTTGTAAAAAAAGCTTGCTAACTCAAAAAGAAAAAAGTATAATACTTCTACAATCAAGGAAATGAGATGAAACGAACGAAGTTAAGACACATTGAAATTTAGATTCCTGATTGAAAGAATAACTAAAGAAAATTTGAACTATCTTTGAAATGTACGAAACGACGTCCGCATAAAGATAGGTAATTAAAAGATTACCTCTGAGTGCAATGACCTTGTGTCAATTTTTGATACGGAGAGTTTGATTCTGGCTCAGAATAAACGCTGGCGGTGTGCTTAACACATGCAAGTCGAACGAGAAAATTCCTTCGGGGATGAGTACAGTGGCGAACGGGTGAGTAACACGTGAGAATCTGCCCATTAGTGGAGAATATCTTCGAGAAATCGAAGTTAATACTGCATAAGTCCAGCTTGCTGGAGAAAGACGGCCTCTTTGCTGTCGCTGATGGATGAGCTTGCGTCCTATTAGTTAGTTGGTGAGGTAAAGGCTCACCAAGACGATGATGGGTAGCCGGCCTGAGAGGGTGTACGGCCACATTGGGACTGAGATACGGCCCAAACTCCTACGGGAGGCAGCAGTGGGGAATATTGCGCAATGGGGGAAACCCTGACGCAGCGACACCGCGTGGAGGATGAAGGTTTTAGGATCGTAAACTCCTGTTAAGTGGGAAGAAAGAACAGTATCTAATACATACTGGAGATGACGGTACCACTAGAGAAAGCACCGGCTAACTTCGTGCCAGCAGCCGCGGTAATACGAAGGGTGCAAGCGTTATTCGGAATCACTGGGCGTAAAGAGCGCGTAGGCGGCTTATTAAGTTGGTTGTTAAATCCCTTGGCTCAACCAAGGAACTGCGATCAAAACTGATTTGCTAGAGGATAAGAGAGAGAAGTGGAATTCTCGGAGTAGCGGTAAAATGCGTAGATCTCGAGAGGAACACCGGTTGCGAAGGCGGCTTCTTGGCTTATTCCTGACGCTGAGGTGCGAAAGCGTGGGGAGCAAACAGGATTAGATACCCTGGTAGTCCACGCCGTAAACGATGATCACTAGATGTTGGTAATGCTTAGCATTATCAGTGTCGAAGCTAACGCGTTAAGTGATCCGCCTGAGTAGTACGGTCGCAAGACTAAAACTCAAAGAAATTGACGGGGGTCCGCACAAGCGGTGGAACATGTGGTTTAATTCGACACTACGCGAGGAACCTTACCTAGGCTTGACATGTAATTGTTACTGGTAGAAATATCGGGTTCTATGGAAACATAGACTGTTACACAGGTGCTGCATGGCTGTCGTCAGCTCGTGTCGTGAGATGTTGGGTTAAGTCCTTTAACGAGCGCAACCCTTGCCATCAGTTGCTCATCCTTCGGGGTAGCACTCTGGTGGGACTGCCTTGGAAACAAGGAGGAAGGTGGAGATGACGTCAAGTCAGTATGGCCCTTATGCCTGGGGCTACACACGTGTTACAATGGCAAGTACAACGGGCTGCAATACCGCGAGGTGGAGCAAATCCTTCAAAACTTGTCTAAGTTCGGATTGGAGTCTGCAATTCGACTCCATGAAGTTGAAATCGCTAGTAATCGCGTATCAGAACGACGCGGTGAATACGTTCTCGGACCTTGTACACACCGCCCGTCACACCATGAGAGTCGCCAGCACCCAAAACTGTCTTAGCTAACCTGTAAAGGAGGCGGTCAGTAAAGGTGAGGGGATGATTGGGGTGAAGTCGTAACAAGGTAGCCGTAGGAGAACCTGCGGCTGGATCACCTCCTTTCGAAGGAGATAAAGATCTATAAGATCTTAAGGTGTTATTTAATATAGAAATAAATGCAAGTAGTTGCACTCAGAGGCATATTTTATAAAAGACGTTTCGTTTTGTGTGTTTAAAGAAGATAGTTAATAAAAAATTAAAGATCTTTGAAATATATAGTCTAACTGAATATCGAAAATACAAATTTGAGTTTACTCAAAAGACAGTAATTTTGTATGAGAGTTTGTAGATAATTGAAAAGAGCATTTGGTGAATGCCATGGTATCAGGAGGCGATGAAAGAAGTGGAAGGCTGCTGTAAGCCTCGGGGAGCTGCCAATCAAGCTTTGATCCGGGGATTTCTGAATGGGGAGACCCACCTAGGTGAAGCCTAGGTATCTTTATCTGAATACATAGGGTAAAGAGGCGAACGACGTGAACTGAAACATCTAAGTAGCGTCAGGAAAAGAAAACGAATGTGATTCCCTAAGTAGTGGTGAGCGAAACGGGAACAGCTTAAAACTTGTGCTGTGTAAGCCTGCATGCGTTGCAGTACAGGGGAAGCGAGATGTGATATCTGAACAATGCAGTTGTTCGGGTCAAGTAGTTAGCATATTTGAAGGCACTGGGAAGTGCGACCAAAGAAGGTTATAGTCCTGTAAGATAAATGCTAAAAGCGCTTGATAATTGCACTCTCAAGTATTACGGAGCACGTGAAATTCCGTGAGAATCTGCCCAGACCATTGGGTAAAGCTAAATACTACCTGATAACCGATAGTGAACGAGTACCGTGAGGGAAAGGTGAAAAGAACCCCGGGAGGGGAGTGAAATAGAACCTGAAACCAAATGCTTACAATCGGTGGAAGCACTATATACGAATGTGTGACCATGTACCTTTTGCATAATGGGCCAACGAGTTGCTCCTGCGTTGCAAGGTTAAGTCTGGAAAGGACGAAGCCGTAGCGAAAGCGAGTCTGAATAGGGCGTTTAGTAGCGTGGGGCAGACCCGAAACCTAGTGAGCTATCCATGAGCAAGGTGAAGTCTTGGTAAAACAAGATGGAGGCCTGAACCCGTGTGGGTTGAAAACTGCTGGGATGACTTGTGGATAGGAGTGAAAGGCTAATCAAACTGGGAGATAGCTGGTTCTTCTCGAAATATATTTAGGTATAGCCTCGTTTGATCGCAGATGGCGGTAAAGCACAGTTTTGGCTAGGGGACGCAAGTTTACCAAACCATTACTAACTCTGAATGTCGTCTGTTTACAGAACGGGAGTCAGACTGCGAGGGATAAGCTTCGTAGTCAAAAGGGAAACAGCCCAGACCATCAGCTAAGGTCCCAAAGTATTCATTAAGTGGTAAAAGATGTGGAAATACACAGACAGCCAGGAGGTTGGCTTAGAAGCAGTCATCCTTTAAAGAAAGCGTAATAGCTCACTGGTCAAGTGTTTTTGCGCTAAAACATGAACGGGGCTAAATGAATCACCGAAGCTATGGATTGCATCTTTGGATGCAGTGGTAGAGAAGCGTTCTTTTGTGGCAAGTTTGACCGTAAGGACAGATGGGGACAAAAGAAGTGAGCATGTTGGCATAAGTAACGAAAAAACAGGTGAAATTCCTGTTCGCCGAAAGCCCAAGGGTTCCGTGAGAAAGGTTCATCCACTCAGGGTTAGTCGATACTCTAAGCCGAGGCCAATTGGAGTAGGCGATGGGAAGCAGGCTAAATATTCCTGCACCACTTTTAGCGTTTGAGTGAAGGGGTGACGCAGAAAGATAGGTTGACGTGGGGTATGGTTTACCACGCTAAGCATTTAGGAGGATTTTGTAGGCAAATCCGCAAAATCATCACTCTGAGGTGTGACGGGCATATCAATTCTAAGTGAAGAGATATGTTCAGCTGATTCTCCGCTGACTAGAAAAACCTCTAGCGAGCAAAAAAGTGATCGTACCGCAAACCGACACAGGTGGGCGAGTTGAGAATACTAAGGCGTTGAGATAACTCTCATTCAGGAACTCGGCAAAATAGCCTCGTAACTTCGGGAGAAGAGGTGCCAATGTCGTCATCTTATGAGAGTAAGAGAAGCGATTGTTGGTTGCAATAAAGAGGTCCAAGCGACTGTTTAACAAAAACACAGGGCCATGCAAACTCGTAAGAGGAAGTATATGGTCTGACGCCTGCCCAGTGCTGGAAGGTTAACAGGAGATGTTAGTTCTTCGGAGCGAAGCATTGAATCGAAGCCCCAGTAAACGGCGGCCGTAACTATAACGGTCCTAAGGTAGCGAAATCCCTTGTCGGGTAAGTTCCGACCTGCATGAATGGCGTAACGACTTGGACGCTGTCTTGATGAGAGACTCAGTGAATTTGTAGTCCCAGTGAAAATGCTGGGTACCCGCGATAGGACGGAAAGACCCCGTGCACCTTTACTATAACTTGACATTGATTTTTGGATTGGCATGTGTAGGATAGGCGGGAGACGGTGAAGTCATGGCGCTAGCTGTGACAGAGTCAATGGTGAAATACCGCTCTTGTTCGTTTGAAAATCTAACTTTTTTCCGTAATCCGGAAGAAGGACATTGTCTGGTGGGTAGTTTGACTGGGGTGGTCGCCTCCCAAAATGTAACGGAGGCGTTCAAAGGTTCCCTCAAGGCGAATAGAAATCGTCTTTAGAGCGCAAAAGCATAAGGGAGCTTGACTGCGAGACATACAGGTCGAGCAGGTGCGAAAGCAGGATTTAGTGATCCAGTGGTTCCGCATGGAAGGGCCATTGCTAAACGGATAAAAGGTACGCCGGGGATAACAGGCTTATCTCCTCTAAGAGTCCATATCGACGAGGAGGTTTGGCACCTCGATGTCGGCTCATCGCATCCTGGGGCTGGAGAAGGTCCCAAGGGTTTGGCTGTTCGCCAATTAAAGCGGTACGTGAGCTGGGTTCAGACCGTCGTAAGACAGGTCGGTCCTTATCCATCGTGGGCGTAGGATATTTGAGAGAAGCTGTCCCTAGTACGAGAGGACCGGGATGGACAAACCTCTGGTGTTCCGGTTGTTTACCAAAAGCAAAGCCGGGTAGCTAGGTTTGGATGAGATAACCGCTGAAAGCATCTAAGTGGGAAACTCACCTCAAGATAAGATATCCCGTTTATGCAACTTCGGTTGCATAACATTAAGACCCCTTGAAGACTACGAGGTTGATAGGCTGGGTGTGTAAGCACAGTAATGTGTTGAGCTAACCAGTACTAATAGGTCGAACGTTTTATCTACGCTTTAATTAGTCTCATCATACAACTTTCTGTTTTTTGTCTTTTCGAATATTCAAATATGACTATGAAAATTATGCAAGCAACTTACGTCGCATCACGTTTTGCTACGAGTTGCTTGCATAATTTAAAATTATATATATAATTATATGTATAAGATCTTTAAAAAAATTATGAAATATATAAAAATTTTACAAAATTTCCTGGTGGCAATAGTGCTGGGGTAACACCTGTTCCCATTCCGAATACAGAAGTGAAGACCATCACGCCGAAAATACTTGTTTGGAGACGAACCGGAAAAATAGGTACTGCCAGGTTTAATTCAAAGCCGCTAACTGCAAAGTTAGCGGCTTTTTTGTTGGGCAAAATTTAAGCAGCCATTATTGACAGGAGTTTATCTATGAAAAAATTACTCAATATGGATCTCTCTTATTCCATGGGTCGTTCTTATTCTTCGGATAATACAGAACAACTATCTGAAGAGCAGCGTGAAGATCTTGACATTTTGGTACGTAGTTGTATGAGCGAAAAAGTAGTATTATGCGATGATGGCAGGGTGCTTATATTTGCCGACCCAGCAGCTTGGGGATCTGTTTTTTCGTCTGCTATTTTTTTAGGAATTGCTGCTTTGTTTGCTTTATATCGGTTTCCAAAGGAAAAAGAAGCAAGTATTATTTTTGGTTCTGGTTTTTTCTTGGTCGGTAGTGCTTGGTGTGCTTTTGATGCTATTAAAAACTTAAAGAAAAAAAATAAAAAAACGCCATGGCTTGTGCTTGATAAAGAGCAGATTATGATTGGTGAAGCTGCAGTAAGTTGGGATGCTGTGGCAAATACCGTATGCGAAACCAAAACAAATAAGAATGGTTCCGTTACTAATTCTGTGGTGCACTTGAACAATAAAAAAGGTGTTCCCATGGTAACAATAAACGCCCTTGATTTGCCTATCGACGTTAAGAGATTTTGTAAATTTGTTAGTTATTATCTTAGTATTCAAAAATAACAAAAAACAGGAGTGTATCTATGAAAAAATTACTTTACAGTGCTTTTTTTGTTGTTCAATTAATGCAGAAGTGTCTGCTCAGGATTCAAAAAAACAAGAAGATGATTTTAAAGTTTTTATACGCGACTTTGGTAGCACAAAAGTAAGGCTGAGTGATGATGGCAAGGTACTTGTATTTGCTGATCCATCGGTTGTTTTGCCGGTAATCAGTAGCGTGACTCTAGGATTGCTGACAGGTGCGGGATTTTCTCAACTGGTTAATATTGCTTATCGTGAGTGTTTCAAAAATAAAAAAAATGCAGCGCTGATTTTGCTGATTCCCACGGGGCTTGGGTTAGCTTTCACAATTTATGCGACGCTTGATTTAATGAAAAAAATAGAAAGAAAAAACAAAAAAACGGCGTGGCTTACGCTCGATAATAATCAGATAGCGATTGACGACGATGGTGCGGTATCGTTTTTAAATTGGTGTGATATTGCCGATACCTACTGGGAAACGGTTACTCGAAATGGCATTACCTGTCGATCACTGGTTGAATTTAGAAATAAAAAAGACGTTACTCTTCGTACACTTGATGGTATGTATTTACCTATTGAACCAAAAGAATTTTGTAAGCTCATTGATTATTATCTTAGTATTCAAGATTAACAAAGGGTTTCTCATGATGCTTTGTTGGGCTCGGTTTCTTTTGTTGGGATTTTTCTTAACGCATGCATCGAATGGTTCGCTTTTTTCACAACCATTCCCATCAGATTTTTGCTGGGGCACTACAATTGCAGAATTTCAAAATTCGGGTGCTCAGACACTGCCTCATTCTAACTGGGCTTACTTTCAAGAAAAAATGGGTTTGTCTTCAGGAGTGGCAGTTGATCATTGGAATAAATATCCTGAAGATATTGAGTTGATGCAAAATATCGGGTTGAATTCATTTAGATTTTCTGTCGACTGGAGCAAGATCGAGCCACAGCAAGGTATAATAAATCACGATGCGTTGCAGCATTATGATGATTTGTGCGATGCGTTACTTGCTGTTGGTATAAAGCCGATGGTGACGTTACATCATTTTACGCATCCTGCCTGGTTTGATGATCTTGGTGGTTTTGAGCGTGCTGAAAATATTCATTATTTTGTTGATTTTGCTCAACGCGTGTTTACTCATTTTCAGGATAAAGTTCAGTTGTGGTGCACTATCAATGAACCAGCAGTTTATGCATTTGCCGGGTATTTAATTGGTATTCATTCTCCTGGCAATCTTGCATTTACTACCGATAGTTTTCGGATGTGTGGTGAAGTGTTAAAAAATCTTTTGAGGTCCCATGTTGAGATTTATCAAACGCTTAAAACGATGCCGGGTGGTGATAAAGCACAAATTGGCATTGTGCACAATGTTCTTAAATTTAAACCTCGGTATTCGCTTGAACCTATTTCATCGCTTATTTGTACGTTTTTAACGGCGTTTACTAATGACGTAACGATGAATTTTTTAAAAACGGGGCTCTATGAGTACGAACCGTTTAGTATGTTTGGTTCTACCACCTTGTGTGCCGTTACGCATTACGATGCGCGTGCGCCACAAGCATTGGATTTTATTGGTTTAAATTATTATGCAACGGCGATTATCGGCTTTAATAGTTCTACTATTTTTGGATCGACTTGTTTTTCTGGCCAAATTATGGGTGATATGGATTTGCCGTTAGATCCAGAAGGTTTAGCAATAGCCATCCGTGATGTTGCAGCATTTAATAAACCAATTTATATTACTGAAAATGGGATGGCAGATAATAGCAAAATGCACGATAAGCGCCGGCAGCTGCTTATTATGACGTCATTGAATGAAGTTGAAAAAGCATTGGAAGATGGTATTGATATTCGAGGTTATTATCATTGGACGCTTGTTGATAATTTTGAATGGCACAAAGGTTTTGAGACTTGTTTTGGGTTGCACGATAGCCAGCGCAGACCACGGCCAAGCGCTCAACTTTACAAAAAATTGATTTCTGAATATTCAGAAAAATAAATTTTTTCAAAAATGCCATATATTTTTATAAATTTATTATTTTGCTTATAGTTTTTTTTGCTAAAGTTATAAAATTATCAACATCTTCGATTGTTGTATCAAAAGATGCCATAAGTCTCGCTTCAGATGTTTTTTTGTTCCAAATATAAAATGGGTACTGTTCTTGCAATACTGCGATAGCCTGGAGCGGGATGATGGCAAAAACAGCATTTGCTTGGACTGGATGCGTTATAGTAATGCCAGGAATGACAGCAAGACCTTGAGCCAGTCTCTGTGCCATGGCATTACTGTGTTGAGCATTTTTTAACCAAAGGTCATTAGATAATAAAGCACTAAATTGAGCTGAAATGAAGCGCATTTTTGACGCAAGCTGCATACCTTGTTTACGAATATATTTAAAATTTTGTGCAAATTTTTGACTAAAAAAAATTACTGCCTCACCACACATTAGACCATTTTTAGTACCACCAAAAGACAGAGCATCAACGCCAACATCAGCAGTAAGAGCTTTTAATGATATCTTTAAATGAGCTGCTGCGTTTGCTAAGCGAGTACCGTCCATATACAAAAACATCCCGCGAGCGTGCACAAAATCAGCGATTTCTTTAATTTCTGCTGGTGTATAAACCGTTTCAAATTCGGTAGCTTGTGTTATACTTACCGTTTTTGGTTGTGCTTGATGCTGATCACCAACTCTTTGCAAGTATCGCTCAAGATCATTAACTCGTAACTTTCCATGTTCAGTCTGAATCGTAAATAATTTAGCACCAATAAATTTTTCTGGGGCTCCACATTCATCAACATTGATATGAGCATTTTCTACGCATAAAATTGCATTAAACGATTGGGTTATTGCAGATAACGCAAGAACATTAGCTGCTGTACCAGTAAAAACAAAATGAACTTCAATGTCATTACCAAAATGTTCTTTAAATTTTTCTACCGCTTTTTGCGTCCATTCATCAGCTCCATATGCCAGCGCATGGCCCTGATTGGCATCGATAATTGCTAGTAGAATGTCAGGATGAATACCTGAATAATTATCGCTGGCAAAGCTTTTTTTTGATGTGAATATCATTGACGATCCTTCAATTCGGGAAACATGAAAAATCTTTAATTACAGGTTTATTGTATAGCCAATTTCTTGGGGAATTTCAATCTTCTTGCTCCAGGTTTAACTAATTTTAAAAGTAGCTGAAATCTTTATCTTTTAATGCGAAAGCCTTTGAATAGGGCTCTGTTTTTGTTGCTATTTTTTTAAAAAACGGGCACCATAGCCTTTATTCAAAACGAAAAGGCTTTTTTTTATCAAATAAAAAAAATGAAAGATTTGAGAGTAATACAAAGTGAAGACTAAGCTTGAGCATTTAGTAGCCCTCCATCATGATCTCGAAATTATTATCTGCGATACGCCCACTAAAACTTCTGAAAGTGCGGCGCTGTTTCTGGATGTTTCTTTATCCAGTATCGTTAAAACGCTTATTATAAAAACTAACACACAAAATTTTGTTGCATTTGTTTTGTCTGGCCATGACCGTCTCGATCGGCATGCCGTGACCGCACGATTGCACTGCGATAAATTTCGTTTTGCAACCGGAGAAGAGGCTTTGGCAGTAACGGGCTACCCGCCTGGCGGCATCCCGCCAATCGGGCTTAATGATGGATTGGAAGTTTTTGTTGATGAAAAGGTTATGGAACATGAGGTTGTTTATGCTGGTGGGGGGGATATTAATAAACTTTTAAAAATTCAGCCCAGCCTTCTTGTTGCGTTGAGCAACGGGCGTTGCGGTAGGTTTTCATTGGAAAGTTAAGTTAAAAAGTTGAGATGAGAGAAGAGAGAAGAAGATGAAGAAAAAATTGTTAGTGGTCGCGTATGCGTTTCTTTGTGGTGTTTCGCCGAGCGTTCAAGCATCAACAGCCCCAAATTTTTCAGAAGAAATAGAAATAAAAATAAAATTGGATGATCAGCAATCTGACCTTTTATGCTCGTGGCTTGCAAAAAATGCTCAATCAAGCGTTGCCGTTGAAATGGTTGATACCTACTTTCAGCATCCGTCAATTCTTGCCCCATTTCGCAATGCGCAAGGTTTTGATGATGCCGATCTTTTTTTACGAGTAAGAACACAACCGAACGGCTTTTCTGTCTGTTGCAAAAACAGCGGCGACCAGCTTGAACGGCGCATTGAGGCTGAAACCGGCGTAACCTCTGGCCGCGAGATGATGAATATTCTTTTGCTGTTGGGTTTTTATAAACACGTTGAAGTGAGAAAAAATCGTATCAAACATAAAATTCAGTTTCAAAATTCTATTCTCGAAGTAGCGCTTGATCAAAAAGTGCAAGGTGCTGTTGCTGGTGGTGATTTGGTTGATTTTGGGAATTTTACTGAAATCGAAATCAAAGATGGCAGCAAAGACATTAACGTTCTCTACAATTTTTTACATCATGTTGGCATTAGTGAATTTAAACTTTTTACTAAAAGTTATTATCACATTGCCTTGAATCCAGCGCATAATTTTTACGAAATGAGGAGTTTGTACAACAACGACCGTGGGGCTGCTGTAGCCACGGTAACGCACGATCATGAGCTGGTAAAAACATGTCATGAGTTGTGCGATCAGGGTTTAACAACTGAGCAAGTTGTAGATTTTGTGGTCAAAAGCGATAATAAAAATGCTTATTCAAGATGGCTTGCAGAATTGGAAAATGACGAAGATTTTGATAGAGAGCAGTCAACGATTTTATGTCCATGTTCGGTAGAAATGCTAACAGTTGCTGCGGTATTGCTGGCGTATGGTGTACACGTTATTTATTGTTGGGATTGGGATTTTTAAGGAGATATTAAGGGTGAAAAAAGTAGTGTTGTTGGTCGTTGGTTTGTGGTGTACATCAGCGCAGGCACAGGTGCCAAGCGAAATAGGCGTTGCTCAGGCGTTAACGCACAATGCCGAACTTGTCAAAGTGTGTTGTATTTTGCGTGAAAAAAATATGTTGTCCGAAAAAGTCTTTCAAAAATTAATGGGTCAGGATGAAAAAAAAATGAATAGTGCGGCTTCTTTGCTACCAGAATGGCTGCATAATTATGGTGACATTGCAGCAGTTTGGGGTTTTATGTCCGTGTTTTATATTTTTTGGTACATCATTGATCCTGAAGTTTTTAAAGCGATGTGTGACGATGATATTTTACAAAATGCAGTAGAGGAGCGTTCATGAAAAAAATAATATTTTTAGCCGTAGGTGTTTTTTTGTTTTCATCAATTCAAGCTCGAGTGCACAGTGACGTAGAAATTGCTCAAGCGTTGCTACAAAATAACGAATTTGTAGCGACGTGTTGTGTGTTGTCAAAAGCGGGCCTGACCCATGATCAGATTGTTGCGCAGTTGATGCAAAGCGATAAAAAAGTTGCCTATGGTCGCTTAGATTACCTGGAGTTTGACGCAGAGGTTCAAGAATTTTCTCTTATCCAATCGTTTGTGTGTGGCTTATCTGTTGCGGTAGCAATTTTGTTTGGCATTGGTGTAATGGCTTGTGGTCGTACAACGTTAGACAATATCGATGAATCTTGCTTCCAATAAAAAAATTTAGTTAAGAGAAGTAGTAATGAAGAAAATAATCTTTTTATCGATCGGTCTCTTGTTCTCATCAGTTCACGCGCACGTATTGAGCGAAGCAGAAATTACTCAAGCGGCTGTTGTGTTAGAACACCATCCTGAATTGGTGGCGCGTGTTCATACGCTGTGTGCATGGGGCTTGACGCATGAGCAGATGGTTGCGCAGTTGATGCAAACTAGTGAGGCGCGCGCATACCTACTTCTTGGAGATCCAGATTATGAAAAAGATAAAAATAAGAGAGCGCAAGAATTAACACCTATTGAGATTATTTTATCTCTTGGCGTTCCCTTGTGTGTGCTCATTATTGGACTCTATTTTGAGCTTCAATCTCAAGAAAAATGATTCATATTTAATGTATGATTTTTAGGAGAGTTTGTAGTGAAGAAAATAATTTTTTTGTCGATCGGTCTCTTATTTTCATCAACTCAAGCAGCAGATTTTAATGAAACTGAGATTATACATGTAGCGACTGAGTTGGCACAAAATTCTGAATTGGTAGTGCTTTTTCATGTTTTGTATGAGCAAGGGCTTGAACCTGAACGGGTTATTGAGCTGTTGATGCAATCTGATGAAATGCAAGCATATGCGAGAAATACTCACTATCAAAGACGCCAAAGAGGTACGCGACGCCGAGAGATGATAGCGGATGCTCTTTCTATGACAGCTGTAGCTTTGGCTTCGTTAGTTTTGGCTATCTTTGCATGGTGCAAATATGTTTCTGAGCAAAGTGATTCATCCGCCTTGCAAACTTAAGAAAATTATGGAGAGTTTGTAATGAAGAAGATAATTTTTTTGTCGATTTTTTTGTTGTTTTCATCAGTTCAAGCGCAAGAATTGAGTGCAATCGAAATTGATCAAGTAGCAGCGGCATTAATCAAAAATCCTAAAATTGTGACGAAAGTTCGTGCGTTGAATGAGCAGGGACTAACAACTAATCAAATTGCTGAGCAGCTGCTGTCTCGTGATGTAAAGAGCGCGCATTTTATTGAACTGAATGCTAAAACGATAGCAGAGTTGGTTGTGATAGCCGTAGTTCTTTGTATTCTTTTCTACAATGACCGGCAGGCAAAAAAAACAACAGAAAACGACAGTGTTCAAGAAAAAGCAAAACAATACGATGACATGATGAAGGAAGCAGGCCTTTTAAAAACTGAATAAAACTAAGATTGTATGAAAAGAATAATAGTGCTGGTTAGCTTTTTAATGTTTTTTTCAGTTCAAGCTCAAACGAACTGCGAAGTTGAAATTATTCAGACGGCAGAAAAATTAATGTGCAATACTGAATTGGTAGAAAAATGTGACGCGCTGTTGACGCAAGGTTTGACGACTAAACAGATTGTTGATTCTCTGATACGCGCTAATGAAAAGAATGCGCACGTGTGGGAGCTCTATACTCAAGAGCCGATAATTTTAACTTGTTTGATGGTGAATGTTGTGGTTGGGGTGTTTTGTTGGTGGATTTTTAGGAAGGAAAAAAAAGAAAAAGAAAAGATGGGTTTTAAAGACGACCCGACAGCTTTTGTTGAACATTGAGTAATGCAGATATTGATAATCAAGTTTAATGAGATTAATTAATGAAAAAAATAATAATTTTATTCGTTAGCTTGTTGTTTTCATCAGTTCATGCCCAAATGTATAGCGAGGCTGAAATTGCACAAGTGGCAGCTCAATTAATGCAAAATTCTGAGTTGATAGAGCAGTTTTGTTTACTAACGGCCCAGGGGCTTACGTTGCAAGAAGCGGTTGAGTTGATGACGCAACGTGAAGAGCAACAGGCGCATATTAGCGAGCTGGAAGCAAAAATAATCCTAGCCGGCTTCGGTACTATGTTTTTGATTTCTTTTTTAGCAGTTCTTGTTCATGATATCCCTTTGGTGATCGAGGATTTCCGGAAAGCTGCTTTTAGTCAAGAGTCGCTATTTTATTATACTTCGTTATGCTTGACTAGTGAATAAGGGAGATTCTGTTATGAAAAAGACCTTGATTTTGGCCGGTTGTTTGTTGTTTTCATCAGTTCATGCTCAAATGTATAGCGAAGCTGCAGTTACGCAAGCAGCAGCTGAGTTACTACAAAATACTGAGTTGGTGGTACACTGCCGAGCATTGTACGAACATGGTTTAACGCCCGAGCAAATTGTTGCAATAGTTTTGAAGCATGACATTGTAAAGGCATATTCAGATGGCCATGGCAATGTGCAGATGAATGAATATCCAATGCCACTCATACTTGGTATTGTGGGCGCTATAATAATTGGAGCTGTGATTGAATTTTTTTGTTCAGACAGCCTCTTTAGCAAGAGTACAAAAGAACAAGATTCTTGCAACGACAACTGATATTGTACAATGAATAATAATATTTTTAATAAGTGTCTGTTTAATAGTTGGGAGTGTGTGTAATGAAAAAAATATTAGTTTTATCAATTGGCTTATTGTTTTCATCAGTCCAAGCTCAAGCGTACAGCGAAGCTGAAGTGCCGCACGTCGCAGCTGAGTTAATGCAAAATCCTGCATTGATAGAAAAATGCGTTCAGTTGTCAGCACAAGGTTTAACACCCGAGCAAGTTCTTGCTCAGTTGCTCGAGAGCGAAGACAAGCAAGCGCATAGTATTTTTAGTAGCTGGAAGCTGGCAGTGCTACTTGCCGGACTTGGTCTTGTGGGTTTATGCGCAGCTCAAAATATTTCACTGCCAGACTCTGTGATCGATGTGATGACGCAGGTAATGCCGGAAGTTCTGACGGGTGAGACGCAGATGATTGGTTATTTTAATGACGCAGAATCGGTTGGTTTGCTTTGCGCTTGCGAAGATTTTGTTTGTTTTTGTACTTCGATTTTTTAAATGAATTGGTGAGAAAAAGTAATGAAAGGATTGTGTTATGAAAAAAATAATGATTTTATCGATTAGCTTGTTTTTTTCGTCAGTGCAGGCAACCAATTGTACCGAACAAGAAGTTATTTCGATGCTGGCGCAAAATCCTGCGTTGGTAGAAAAATGTGTTCAGTTGTCAGCGCAGGGCTTGACCGCAGAGCAAGTTGTTGAACAGATTTTTGAAGGTCAAGACCAGCAAGCGCATCTCAGCCTTGGTGCAAGCTTATTCCAAGTAGTCTACTGGGGTGGTATGCTGGCGGCTCTTTTTGGGCTAGTTCTCTACCGTGATTATCCTGAGGTAGTAGCAGAGATTGGGGAATATGTATGCAGTAACTCGTCGCTGCTTTCTGGTAGCCCGTTATGTTGAACTGGTAAATAGGTTTCTTACTTTCATAGCGCAGCGTTACATATAAAGTTTTTGATTTTTTTGAGCGATTGGTAGTAATCTACCAGTCGCTTTCTTTTTTGTTCGCCCCACGCTTTTGATACGATCAAATCTAAACTATTGATTTTCTCCCTCAAATTATTCGACATTATAAAAAAAGATTTCTTATCCAAAAAAAGGGGGACGTATGATTTTTTCTGATGTGGCTAATAAGACTGGCGCCGAGGTGGTAAAAGAACTTGAGACATCACTTGAAACTGGTTTGTTTTCGCTTGAAATAAAAAAACGCCAGGCTCAGTATGGGCCTAACGCACTGAAAAGTAGCAGTAATAAATGGTGGCATATGCTGCTGCGGCAATTTTCTTCATCATTTGTTTATTACCATGAGCAGAATACCCCAAGGCTTTTCAAGCCTGGGGATGAATGCGAGTCCACTTGGCGCTGAAGCAAAAAGCGAAGTATTTTTGCGAAGAGCCAACTGAAGTGGCATACTGAGACCATGAAGAAATATTGGTCAGGAGCACATACAAGGCATAGATTAATGTACCACTTAGTTTGGATCCCAAAATATAGAAAAAGGATACTAAAGGGAGCTATGTAGCAAAACGTATTGAAGAATTGTTTCGGCAGTGTGCAGAAGTAAATCGATGGGAAATTCATGAGCTGAACATTCAGTCAGATCATGTTCACATGCTGATTCAGATAAAGCCGAGCATAAGTGTTAGTATGGTTGTTCAGCTGTTCAAGGGTGGTAGTAAAAGATAATGAGAGAAGAGTTTGCAGAATTGGAAGAATTTTTGTGGGGAGATAGCTTCTGGGCAGATGGCTATTTTGCAGAAACAGTTGGCCAGTGCAGCGAAGAAGCTATCAGAAAATATATTCAGAACCAGTGATATTCAAATGTTCATTGAGAAGCCCCGGCTTTTAAGCCGGGCGGTGTCACTTGCTTTTGATAGCTGCTATCATTTCATTTTTTTTAGGCGAATATTTAAATAGCGGCATGATTGTATTTTTTGTTGGCATCATGGCGGTGTTGGGCTTTTACCAAGAGTTTTTTGCGCAACGCACGATGCAGATGCTCAAGAAGTATGTTACGTACGAAATGAAGGTTCTGCGTGATGGTCAGGAAGTGCTGGTTGATAGCGCCTTACTGGTGCCGGGCGACATTGTTTTCCTTGAGCCGGGCGATTTGATTACGGCAGACATGCGGCTGATTGATATGCAGCATTTGATGGTTGATGAGTCAAGTTTGACGGGCGAGTCTGTCCCTGTTGAAAAATGTCTTGATAAGCTTGAAAAAGTTGAGCAAATTTTTGAAGCAAAAAATATGGTTTTTACCGGAACTACGGTTGTCAGTGGCCAGGCAAAAGGTGTGGTCGTGGCAATTGGCGGGGAAACAACGTTTGGTCGTGTGGCGCATTTAACGACCAAGAGTGGGCAGTTTAGTCGTTTTTCTCAAGACATACAAACGCTCAGCCGCTTCATTTTATATTTGGTGGTGATTGCGTTAGTGAGTGTTATGCTCGTAAATTTTTTGGTAAAAGGTAAAGAGTTTGACTTTGTTCACATGCTTATTTTTTCCATCAGCTTGGCGATTGCGGTTATTCCTGAAGCGCTGCAAGTAGTCATTAATTTTTCTCTTGCATATGCAGCACGAATGATGACGGCCAAGCAAGTGGTAGTTAAGCGTCTTTCAGCAATTGACGATTTAGGTAGTATCGAAGTTTTATGTACCGATAAAACGGGAACTATTACTGAAAGTATTATGGAAGTTGCCGATATTTATGCCGAAAAGCCGTACGATGAAAATCAAGTTATTGGCTATGCAACATTTGCGGGCGCGCGTTTTGCACAAGCGCATCAATCCTTTGATAATGCGTTAGTTGCTTATCTTGAAAGAAACGGCAGCAGTTATGTTGAAAATATTGAGCGCTTGGACTACCTTCCTTTCGATCCGCAACGTCGTCGAACTGCCAGTTTGGTTAAAGAAAATAATCAGTATCATTTGATTGTACGCGGTGCGTATGAAGATATTTTTGCGTTGTGTCATTTTAAAGAAGATGATCAAATACTCGCGTGGATTGCCAAGCAAGGAGGCGAGGGCCGCCGTATTATTGCGATTGGGCATAAAGAGTTTGGTCAGCAACCAGCAGATTTGTTGAATGTTGAGCAAGAAGTTGCCTTTATTGGCCTTGTTGCTTTTTCAGACCCAATTAAAGCCTCGGCACATGATGCGATTAAGCACGCTGAAAAATTAAAAATTGATATCAAAATTTTGTCCGGTGATGCGCCGGAAGTGGTGGGAGCTGTTGGTTATAAAGTGGGACTGTTGAAATCTCCCAGCGATGTTATGTTGGGCTCAACGTTTAGCGCTCTGCCAGAGCATGAGCAGCGCGAGGTAGTTGAAAAATGTCATGCGTTTGCGCGCGTGTCGCCAGAAGATAAATATCTCATTGTGTCGTTGCTGAGTCAAAAATATGCGGTTGGCTTTTTGGGCGATGGCGTGAACGATGCACCGGCACTCAAAGAAGCTGCAGTGGGCATTGCAGTTCCCAATGCAACCGATTTGGCCAAAGATGCGGCCGACATTATTTTGCTGGAAAATAGAATTGGCGTCATTTTAGATGGCGTGGTTGAAGGTCGTAAGGTATTTTTTAACACCTTAAAATATTTGCGTGTTACGCTGACCTCAACGTTTAGTAACTTTTTTACTATTTCGGTGGCGGCTTTATTGTTGCCTCATTTGCCAATGCTTCCGATTCAACTGTTGTGTTTGAATATCTTGGCAGACTTACCGCTTATTTTTATTGCAACTGATACGGTTGATCCGTCAGAAATTACCAGGCCTGAACGTTACAACATGAAGTCGCTTTTTATTACGATCATGACGGTTGGGGCTCTGTGTAGCTTGTTTGATTTTTCATTCTTTTCAAAGCTTTACAAAGAACAGCCAGCAATTTTACAAACGCATTGGTTTTTGTACAGCATCACCTCGGAATTGGTTTTGTTGTTTTCATTGCGTACCAAATCAATATTTTTTAGAACAACGAGGCCTTCCAACTTGTTATTGGGATTTTTGTTTATTGCAGGGTCCTTAGCATTTTTACTGCCATACACCGCCCTTGGCGATTCAATGCTGTCTTTTGTAACGCCAATGCCGGTTCACGTGCGTTGGATTTTTACGATTGTTGGTATGAATTTTGTGGCGCTTGAAATAGTAAAATTTTGCTGGAAATCATTATTTAATAATACTGAAGTTGTTGAACGACGTAAAAAATAGCAATTTTGTATTGAAAGTTAACTTTAGTTAATTTTTTGCTATAATCAAAACGTCGTTAAGAATTATTTGTACGTAAGCCTGAACGGTTATAACCGTTCAGGCTTTTCCAAGATGAAAGGTAGATCATGGCTTGTTCGATTGCCATTTCACACAGATCTTTGTTGATTTCATCTTTTTCTTATGCTGCTGTTTTGACTCTTACCTGGCGCTGGTGGCGCTAAATCTTTTATTTCTCTTACCTTATTTTGTTTTATTTTTTTTCATAACGTTGGTCTTGGTTTTTTGATACCATTACCGTAAAGGTTTTTTCATGAAAAAATTAATTATTATTGCTATTTTTGGTTTGCATGTTTGTTTGACCAGCTACTTGGGCTATTTGCTGTACGCTCCTGAACAAAAGGTGATGCATGCAACGGCAACGCGTACGCATCGCGTGGCTATTTTAACGCCCGTAACGCATCCAAGTTTGGAACAAATTGAACAAGGTTTTCGCAAAACATTGGAAACTGATGTGACGGCAAATTATGAATGTACGACCTACAATGCCAATGGTAATCGCTCGCTCATGCGCTCACAGGTTGAAGAAATATTGCAAGGTGCGTACGATCTTGTTTTTGTGATTACGCGGCAGCCGTCTCAAATGATCAAGGAAATTAGCACCAAAAAACAACAATTAGTGCCGATCGTTTTCAGTGCGGTATCAGATCCGGTGGCCAGTGGTTTAATTGCATCAGAGCAATCGTCCGGCAATAATGTGACGGGTGTTATCGAGACAACTGATTATGAGCTACAGATGGCGCTCTTGCATCAACTCAAGCCTGCCATCAAGCGCATGTTGCTGGTGTACGACCCTCAAGGTAATTTTGTTAAAGACAAGCAAGAAATTGAAAATTTGGCAGTTCAGCACGGCATTCAACTTTCCGCAATTGAAGTGTATGCCGCCAGCGAAATTTATGGCAAAGTTTCTTCAGCGCTCAGCGGAGTTGATGTGGTTATGGTTTTGAAAGACAACACAGTTGTTTCTGGCCTTGATGGTTTAATAAAATTGTGTAACCAGCATGGCGTGACGCTGTACGCAACCGACTTAGATTCGCCAGACAAAGGTGCAGCGCTTGGTTTTGGCGTGCAAGAATATGACTTTGGTGTTCAAGGTGCGCATAAAGCATTTTTAATTTTGAATGAAGGTAAAAAGCCAAGCGACATTCCATCAACCGCGTTGACGGTCAACAGCATTAAAGTTAATGCTAAAGCAGCCCGCGTGCAGGGCCTATCGCTGAGTCGTGAGCAGCTCTTTTTAATGAGCTCAGGCATTGTGGTACAAAAATAAAAAACGGAGAAGTATTATGACGACGATTGCACTGATTATTCTTGAACAATTATGCATGTACCTGCCGCTCATTATCGGCGGCTACATTGCTTTTTCATTATTGAAAGTGCCAAATATCAGCATTGAAAGTGCGTATGTTTTTGGTTCAATTTTGGCGGCCAATTTTATGTTTGTTGGGCAAAGTGTTCCATTTGTTATATATCTTCCAATGGTTTTTGTAGTAAGTTTTTTTGGCGGCATGATGGTAGGGCTGGTGACAGCCCTTTTAACGCAATATTGCCGTGTGCCGCATCTACTTTCCAGTATTTTAACGATTGGCATTTTCCACGGCATTAATCAGGCAGTGCTGGGCAATGCGCATCGCTCGCTCAGTGGTCTGCGCAATCCGTTGGTGGTTTCTGAGCAGTTTATAAAAAATCCGGAACTGATTATGCTGCTTGTTGTTGGGTTGCTGTTGATGGCCGGATTATTTTTTTTATTGCGCACGCAGCTTGGGTACTCGTTTGCTGTCTTTGGTTACAATCCAAGATTTTTTGAACATTACGGCATAGCGACTAATTTTGTGGTGTTGAGCGGGATTGCACTTGCCAACGGCCTTGCCGGTATTTCAGGTTATTTGGTGGCGCAATCGAGTGGTTTTGTTGACACAAACGCTGGTTTTGGGATGGCGCTTTTTTGCATCACGGCACTTATTTTGGGCAAATCGCTGTGCTTTTTTGTACAGTCGTTTTCATGGCTAGTACCGCTGATAGGCGCCGTTGTGTATTGCTCGCTTCAGCAGCTTTTATTAAAAGTTGGTTTTAATTTAAAATATTTTACGATGATACAATCGTTACTGGTTTTGCTGATGGTGATTCAACGCTACCAAACGAGTAGGTCGAATAAAAACGTTAACGATTTGGGGGTTTAAAATTATGGTAAACGCTCTTGAACTTAAAAATCTTCATTTTAAATTTGCGCCCAACGCGCCCGATTTTTTTAAAAATGTAACGATTAATTTTGAAAAAGGCCGCATTCATTTTATCAAAGGATTTAATGGTGCCGGCAAATCTACGTTGTTTAGAATTTTGCGCAGCAAGCTTGAACAGCAGGAGGTGGTTGAGGGCGTAATCGTTGTGGAAGGCAATGCGCAAACGTTGCAGACCGGCACACAGCACTATGATGCGCTGAGTACCATCAACATGGTCCAGCAAAAATTTGATGTGATGCTGGTCGACCATCTTTCATTTGAACAAAACTTACAACTTGCTAATCTGCCGATCCATCCGGGCTTGGCGCCTTTGCCGGCTCATAAAGCGATGCCAACGTTTGTTGAACGATTTGCGATTGATGTTGAAAAGCCGGTTCATTTACTTTCTGGCGGGCAACGGCAGATTTTGGCAATTTTGATGGCATTGCAAAAAACTACCAACATTTTATTGCTCGATGAACCGACGGCGGCGCTTGATGAAAAAAATGCTGAAATGGTGATGTTGTTTTTGAATGATTTAGTGATAACAACACGATTGACCGTGCTTGTTATTTGCCATGATCGCGAGTTGGTTATGCGCTACGCGCATGATCGTTACTTTGAATTGGTGGTTGATGAACAAGGTGTGCGATCAATCGTGCTGCGCAGTTAATTTGTATCGTTAATTAAAAAGAGATTGAAATTATTGCCGAACGGCCTACACTTTCCCCATCCTGTACTTGAAAGTAATAATATTTTTTGGTCAAAGGGAATCGGTGGTAGTCATGAAGCGGTTAGTAGTTTCAATCTTTTTTCTTTCTATTATTTTTTTTCAAGCAGCACATTCTGCTGCAGAATCTGATTTGAGTAAAAAAATTATAGCGTGTGTAAACTCGATGGGTTTAGAACCTTTTGCAGCAAGTGAGAATTCTTCGGTGCGCTCATTTGTCGGTGATGTCAAAGATTTTATCCAGAAACATGAAGACGGTGGTCGCGTGCATGCGTGTTGCATGAATGATATTATTGTTAATGCGCGTATTGTCGAAGATGCTCATAGCGGGCGGATTACTAAATTGGTAAAACTTGATGACTATACTTTTGCTTCCTCATCATGGGACAACTGTCTCAAAGTGTGGAGCTATGATGTGTCACGTGATCGCTTGGTATGCGCTGCTCAGTTAGCTGGCCAAAACCAGAATAAAGATTTTGTTTTATCTCTTGCACTATTGAATGATCATACGATTATCGCAAGTGTTCGCGGTGGTTGTGTCAAAGTATGGCAGCGCGATGATGCCGACCATGAATGGAAGTGGGTTGCCAATATCAAAGAGAATTTGCATGATCATGTCTCGAGTATTGTTGTTCTTGATGATTACACGATTGTGTTGGGATTTTCGAGTGCTCGGGTTGAGATATGGTCGTGTGCAAACGGTATTCGTGGATGGCAGCTTGTACAAACATTGCCAAGCAGCTTTCCTGCGTATGAGGAGGTAATGCCGTGTCTTGTAAATCAGCACATGCTTATTGTTGTGCACAAAGAGACTTGCAAGGTTGCTACGTGGATACGCAAGGATATCGATTCTCCTTGGATTTATCAAAGAACTGATTGGCTTGGGTATCATTTTGTACGTATTCCTGCTATTGAAAGAATTGATGATAACTGTTTTGCCATGGTTAATATAATGCCTGGTTATAAGTCCTCATTCAAGTGTTTATGGAAAGAAAAGTGGGTTGTACAAAAAAAAGCTTCCTATCAAAACGACTCCTTTGCGTTGGCTCCGAATATGAAGAAAGGCTCGATAGTACGTCAATTAGTCCTTAATGACGAGATTCTTGTTTCTGGCCATAACCATGGTGATCTTGAAATAACAAAAATCCCCACGTTGCTCGAAATTGCCCTGACTATCAAACTGCGCGGCATGAGCGAACCAGAAAAGCAAGAAATTTATGATGAATTGGCGGCGTGTTAAAAAATTAAAAAAGAGAAAGTGGTAATCATGAAACATCTGGTAAATGCGTTCTTTTTTGTGCTCATTGGTTCTTTTCAAGCTATACATCCTGCTGCCAGTTCTTCGTCATTCAGCAGCTCGAGTTCAATAGAGTCAGATTTGTGCAGAAAAATAATAGGGCTTTTCCATGATTTTGGAGAAAAAACATTTATCGCAAGCGATAGCCCTACAGTGGCAACGTTTTTTAAACGATTTGAAAAAGTAAAACATTTCATGACCGACAACAATGCAAAATTTGATTGGTGCAGAAGATTCAATATACCAATGACTGTGCGTATATTGTCTGAGCACGCGCATACTTCTCGGATTGATCGCATTGTAAAAATTGATCATAAATCATTTGTTACGCTGTCGCTTGGCGGCGAGGTAAAAGTATGGGCGGGTGATGCCAGAGTCAATGATTGGCATTGGGTTGCTGATTTGGCAGACCGAGCATATATCTGCACGGTTGCTGCTTTAAACTCGCAGACGATCGTTACGGGATGCCATGGAGGGTATCTTGTTCTGTGGGAACAAGATGTGGCGAGCGGCGTGTGGAAAAAGGTTTCTCAGTTGGAAGGGCATACGCATGCCATTCTTGGGATTGCTGTTATTGATAAAGATACAATTGTGACAGCAGGATCTGAAGACACGATTAAAATTTGGCAACGAGTTCTTGGGTCGCAGGTATGGCAACCGGTGGATATATTTTCTACTACGAATAGGTTAGCCAGTATTGCTGCTTTGGATAAAAATACTTTTGTTACGGGGCATAAAGACAATGGTCTTATTCGAATGTGGTCTCGTAAAAACCCGCAGAGCTCATGGAGGAATAGTGGTCTTATGTACTGTGGATCTGATTGTTCTATTGAGCGTCTTGAAAAGCTTGATGACAAGAACTTTATAGCAGAATCTTATAAAGCAAGATTTTTTTGGACAAAAAAAAGTAATGAAAGAGAGTGGCATCTTTCTAAAATGTCGACTAAGCGCGATACTATTATAAGTTATGGGGGCTTTCGTAACGACATTTGTAGCTGGATTCCATTTGATCAAGATACGCTTATTGTTGGTTATTCAAGTGGTATTCCGCGCGTATGGAAGTTTCCTTCTGTTCAAGAAATTACGCTTAGGATTGTGTTACGCGATTTATCAGAGGCAGTAATGCAAAAAATTTATGATGAGTTGGTCGATTTAACATAAAAAGAACGTGAGCTTATTGATAGCTCACGTTCAATTAATTAACAAATAATACCGGTTTCAAAAGCGATTGCTTTTGTTTTAGCTTGTGCGAGTGCATCAAGTAGTGTTTCTTTTTTAGTTTTAATCCCATCATCTTGTTCATCAGCTTCAAGGAAATAAATAACGCCGTTGGCAAGGTCTTGTTCAATTTCATCAAAAAAGTCCATTGGCTGGGAGCCGCCGGTCAAATCGAGATAGTAACAAAACCGGTTGGTGTGGTCCCACAGTAGGCCATCAAGGTCGTCCATGTGGTCGATAACGCCGTTGGTGCCCAGCAATTGCAAATCGTTGGCAACGGTTAAGAATGAATCCCACACGCCTTCTGGTGATCTAAAATTCCACATTTGTTTACCCAGCATGGTTTCTAAAAAGCGTACCGATTGTTGGCGAAGGCGAGCGCGCACTTCTTGTTCTTCCTCGAGTTGGGCAGAGCGTTGTTCCAAGGTGCGCAATTGTTTTTTAATGCTGGCGGCAATATCATACGAAAGATCAGACAAAAAGAGATCAGGGTCTTTTTTGAATGATCTAAAGTTTTCGGTGAAGCGAGAAATCAGCAAATTTTCTGTATGACGGCGTATGAAGCGCAAATCATTTTTGCTTGAGCTTTTCTTTTTGGTGTTTAAATAATGTGGTAGCGCTTCAGCAAATGCCGGTAAAATTTGCAAGACGACCGTGTTATCAACAATCTCACAGTCCCATGCTTTTAATTTCTGGTTAAACAAGCGCATGCCAACATAAACTTCATGTGCCCCCAAATTAAGTTCATGCGCCAGCGAAAAAAATTCAACAATGTGGGTACCGTCTTGCGATAACGTTTGAACATAATGTCGCGTGTTGTACATTTCTCTAATAAATTTACCCATTGATTGATTAAAGTCTTGCTCTTTTGCTTTTTTGGTTCTGCTGCGTAGGGCGAGCTGAGAGCAGTTCAAACTGCGAAAATAATTGCGGATGCTGTTGGTGCTAAACTGTAGAGGCGTTATATCTTTTCCTAAAATATCGTCAAAGTCGAGCGGCTGAGGCTTTTGTTTTAGGTTGAGGACATCAAACGTAGTGTCAATAAATGATGATACTTGTGGCGTGAAGTTTTTGGACGATGCGTTGTGTGTAAGAAAAAGAGTTATGAAAAGAAGAGAAACAAAAAAGAGTTTTTTTCTTTTCATTCGGGAATCCTTTCTGCTAAAGTGGGGTTGTCGGTTAGTACCAATACGTAAAAACAGTGTATTAATAACGAAAACATAACAGAAAACCGTCGTGCTTTGCAAGCAAATAGGATATGAATATTAAACGAGTTGAGGAGCCGAGCATCTATGCCTCTTTATAAGTATGATTCTTTTAATCGACGGGGCGGCCGCGTGGCGGGAACAGTAGACGCCGTCTCGATGCATGCTGCCAAAGAAATTTTGCAGGGCCAGGGCCTGATGCCGGTCAATATTAAAGAAGTAACCGCTGGTTCTGCCGGGGGTGGCTTTTCGCTTAGAACGCTTTTCGAGCGACCGATTGACGTAAAAGTGGTGGTTTTGTTTACCAAACAATTAGCGGTCTTGCTGCGTGCTGGTATCCCGTTGCTGCAAGCCCTTGAACTGCTGATTGAACAATTTGAAGGCCGGTTTAATCGCTTACTGATTAATGTGCGCGATGGCGTTAAATCTGGTGAACCTTTTGCCAAAGAATTGTCAAAGTATCCCAAGGTATTTTCCAATGTCTACGTTCAGTTAGTGCGGGCTGGCGAGGCGAGCGGTAACCTGGATGCCATTTTAGAAAATTTAACAGGCTACTTAGAAAGCGCTGAAGAGACGCGTAAAAAAGTAAAAAAGGCAATGCAGCAGCCGATCATGATGTTATCATTTGCAGGATTGGTGGTCGTTGGTCTTTTGACAGTCTTGGTTCCGCGGTTGAAAGATATGTTTTCCCGCATGAAAACCGAGCTGCCCTTGCCAACGAAAATTTTGATAACGTTGTCTAATATTTTGAGTAATTATTTTTTAGTGCTGTCAGCTGCTCTGCTGCTGATTGTTGTATTATTTACGTACTGGAAATCAACAAAAAAAGGCGCGTATCAATTTGATGCGATGTTGTTAAAATTTCCTGTGACCGCCTATTTTTCTCGAACCAAAGCGATTGTGCAATTTAGCAAGACTTTGGGCATGCTGATCAACAGCGGCGTCAACCTGGCCGAGGCGCTTGACATTGTATGCAATATTGTCGAAAATCGAGTACTGGTACAAAAATTACGAGATGCACGTGATAAAATTATCAAAGAAGGTAAGATAGCAAAGTATCTTAAGCAGACCGGCATTTTTCCTGGTATTGCTAGTTACATGATCAGTACTGGCGAAGAATCTGGCAAGTTGGGTGCTATGCTGCTGGCGGTGGGCCATGATTATGATGTCGAGCTCAAAGAGTTGACTGACGGCTTAACGGAAAAAATTGGTCCAGTGATGACGATCGTGATGGGCCTGATTGTAGGCTTTATTATCATGTCGATTTTCTTACCGGTGCTCAAGATGGGCGATATAGCAAATATGTAAAGCAGGTGCGAGTATTTTTTTATGACGAGGTATATATGAATTTTGTAAAAAAAAGTAGTGCTTTTTCGATGATCGAAATTTTGGTGGTTGTGTTTATTATTGGTTTGTTGGCGACATTGGTCGGTCCAAATATTGTGAAATTGATGACCCGCGGTCAGCGTAGTGCTGCGCAGTCAACCATTAATTCATTAAAAGCCGCCTTGGCGGACTATCGCATGGACACCGGAACCTTGCCAAGTCAGCGCGAAGGCTTGCAAGCGTTGGTACAAAATCTTAACAATAATCCAAAATGGAATGGCTCATATCTTGAAGGCCAAAATGAAGTGCCAAAAGATCCATGGGGCAATGATTATGTCTACAACAAGCCGCCACAAGTTTTTACGAATAAATATAAAACGTATGAAGTCTATTCGTACGGCAGCGAAGAAGGCCAAGACAATCCACAAAATAAATGGATTCATGCAGGGTCTTAATTGATTGCAATAAAAAAAACTGACGCGTTTACGCTGATTGAGTTATTGGTTGTCATCGTGCTAATTGGTTTGATGGCAACCTTTACCATTCCGCGTATGATGCGGCGTAGCCCATCGGTCGAGTGGGCAACTATTTTGGATGAGCTCAATAATCTTGTCTCGTTTGCGCGGCAAGAAGCTATCTGTACGCAGCGGGTGCACCGCCTGCTCATCAGGCGCGACAAACAAAACCCAACCTTTGTGGTGGTACAAGATGAGCGCATCGATTTTGAAAATCCACAAAAAAAAATCTATAACCAAGTAGCGTGCGATTATTTTGAAACGCGCTATGAGTTGGCGCCCGAAATTACCGTCAATGCGGTATATCTTGGTAAACAAAATCAATTTAATGAAAGCAACGAAGCCTTTTGTTATGTTATCTCCGACGGCCTGGTGCAGGAAATTTTGATGCATTGTTCGCGGCAGGAAGATAAAAAAGTTTCGCAGGTCAGTTTTAAAATAAATCCGTTTTTAGGTGAGTTTTCGTTGCTTGATGGCCATGTAAAGCCGGAGAAGTAATATGCGTTGTTCGCCAAGTTTTACGCTGATTGAAGTGATTTTAGCCATCGGTATTTTGGCTACAACCATGTACACGCTTTCAAGCTTGCAGATCAGGTCGCTTTACCGCATTATTAAAGATCGCGAACAGATCGAAAAAATTTTTCTTACCAAGTGCCAGTGCTACCGTGCCCACCTCAAGCCGCTTGCTGCCGGCAAACGGGTGGTAGTTAAAACTGAAAATCCGCCAACAACTTTTACGACTGAAGTTAGTGAAATTGGCAAAAAGTCTGCTTTGGTAAAATTCGCACAAGATCTCAATGTGCTTAAAACTGAATGCTTATGGAAAAGTGAATTTATGAATGGCCAGTTGGACATGATCAGTTTTACGCCAAAAACGGCTGAAGAAAAAGAACAGCAAAAAAAGAAGGCTGTACAACAATGAAATCAAAGCGTCCTGCCTTTGCGCTTATGGAACTGTTGATTGCCTTGTCGCTTTCAAGTTTTATTATTGTTGGCTTGATGAAGGGCTACCAAGGTATTATGGATTATCTTGATCGTAGTCGCTCTATGATGGCGGTCAATCGCAAAATAAGCTTACTTTACAACCAGCTTGAGCGAGATATCATGACAGCGTTTATCGTGCAACCGCAGGAAGAAATTTTTCCTGAAAAAGATAAAGACCGTGAGAAGCACATGCAAAAAAAGCGGGAAGACCAAGACAAAGCAAAAACGATGACGGCAGAAGAGAAAAAAAAAGCTTATGAAAAGAAATTAGAAAAATTAAAAGAGTATTTCTTTGGGACTATTGACGAAGATCAATTTATACAAGTACAGGGCAAGCGTCGTTATATGTTTAAAAATCTTACGTTTTTAACGACGAGTGCGCTTCAAGTTTATGGCGAGCATAAAGTGCGGTTTGTGCGTGTGATGTACGAGCTGACCAAAGATAAAGAGAACAGCAAAGACGGTCACGATCGTTATATTTTGGTGCGCAAAGAAACCCAAGATCTCGAAAATTTTAAAATGCGTGTCAGTGATTTTGATTATGAAAAACAGCAAAAGCAGCCAATTAAAACGCACGTGGTGGCCGACAATATCAAGCACATGAGTGTTAATTACGTCACGTTTAAAAAACCAAAACAGCCAACTGGTTCGGCATCAAAAAAACAAAAAGAAGATGAAGATGTGCGCTTGAACACGTGGGGCGAAAAGCCTTTTACCAAGGGTGTAGTGCCGTGTTGGGTTGCAGTGAACATTTCTTTTTGGAATCGTACGATGCGTGGAGAAGATACGTTTGAAATTTTATTTCCGGTGCTTACCTACCCAACGCCGCAAGAAAAACCTGAGCATGAAAAAGAACAAAAAAAAGATGGAAACGAGCCTGCCATGCCAGCTGCCGTGCAGCAGCAAGAACCAGTTGAAGTGCAAGGTGGCACGGTTCATGGAGTAAATCAATGAAAAAACAATCAGGCTTTATTTTAATTTTTTCGTTGATTATCGTTTCGCTTATTTTAGTATTAACGCAGCAATTGGTGCGAGGCGTGTATGTTGGTGCGCATTTTAGCCGCACGATGGTTGACCGTGAACGCGCCGAAATGTTGGTTCTTGGTGCGCTGAATATTGCGCTGGCAAAATTGATGGTTGGCGATGAAAAAGTAGATCCAAAAAAAAGTGCGCCAGCCCAGACGCAAGACGAAGCTGCAACAGATAAAAATGAATCGAAAGAAAAAAAGAAAGCTCAAACGCCAAAACAAAAATTTTTAATGCGTATACTGCCGTACTTAAATCGTTGGCAAACCATTACGCTGACTGATGAGCAGGATGGCATGGCCGGGATTATCAAAATTTGTATTTCGTGCGAGCATGGAAAAATAAATCTTAATGAAGCGTATGATTTTGAAAAACAAGAATTTAAGCCTGCCTATCAACGGTTGCTCAAGGGCCTTGAACTTAAAGGTAACGTTGTACTTGCGGCAGGCGAAATTTTAGAACGACTTGATGATTTTTTGAAAAAAAGGCGCAAAAAGTTAGACGATATTTCTGAGTTAGGACAAATTAACGATTTTGGTGAGCTGGATGCTTTTTACAAGCCGCCTCGGCTTGCGCAGTTAAAAAGAGAAAAAAATACGCCAAATGCCGGTCTTGCTTTGCAAGATCTTTTTACGATATGGACACCGACGGCAGAAATGGAACCGCTATTCCTTTCAGATGCCCTGTGTGCTATCTTAGGTTTGCGTCGGCCGATGGCAGACGATCCGCAGACGATGAATGATGCATTTAAAAAAGTTGTCAGTGAATTTCAAGAAAATTGGGGACAAAATTTGGATGGTAATTGGTCGCATCTAGAGCTTATTTACGGAGAAAAACCAAAAAATCTTTCTGACATGAAAGATCTTTTTTCTAAACAATTTGGGCCTAAAGTATATTCTGTGTTATGTTATGGAAAAGTTGGCAATGTTGAGCAACAGTTGCTGGCAATTGTGCAAGAAGAGGAAAAGGTAGAGCAGAAAAATCAACCTGATGCAAAGAGCGCAGATATCACACAACAAGGGCAAGAGCCTGAAAAAAAAGCTCCTGCTCAGCCTCAAAAATCTTTCAGAATTGTCAGATCATACTGGCTCTAAAAACTCATTATAACGTAGGGTACCCTCGTGAGAACAGAAACACGTGTTGGATTATTCATTTTAGCCGCCATTGGTATCTTTTTATATTTAAGTATTAATATTAGAGCCTTCCGCTTTAATAAAGATAAATATAATGAGTACAAGGCATATTTTGATGATGCTGGTGGTGTTGTATCAAAAGCGGTTGTTAGAATTGCAGGGGTTGAAGTTGGTTGGATTGACCAAGTAAACTTGCTGTCTGGTGGTAAAGCTGAGTTTGTGCTTCGTGTTCATAAGAAAAATAAATTAGCAAAAAATGCTTATGCTATGATCAACCAAGATGGATTGATTGGTACTAAAAATGTTGAAATCGATCCGGGAGATTCTCGGACGGGGATCTTGCTGCCGGGCAGTACACTTTCTATGCCGGGCAAAACGCCGGCTACCGTTGGCGAGCTTCTTGAGCAGTTTCGTGATATTGCAACTGGTATTCAAGATATTACGTCTTCGTTTAAGAGCGCGGTTGCTTCTCGAAAAGGTGAGGAAAATTTGCGTCAGACGCTTGAATCTGTTGCCAAAGCTTCCAATCGTATGGCTGATTTTTCTGAGACTTTGCAGCGCACAATGCAAAGTAATGAAAATAATTTGAATACGATTGTTTCAGATTTTCGCACTACAGTTGCTCATTTAAAAACGAGCATTCCTTCAATTACGAATGATGTGCACGAAGTTGCTGGTTCGTTTAAAGAATCTGGCGAGAAAGCTGGCGAGGCCTTTAGCAATTTGAATGAGACTGCCACGCATGCGCGTGAAGCATTTCGTGGAGCAGGTGAAGTTGTCGACAAAATTAATACAGGCAAAGGCGTTATTGGTAAATTGGTTAACGAAGATGAAACGTATACTGACATCAAGAAAACCATTCGTGGCTTTAAAAATTATGTGGGTAAGACGCAAGCACTGATGCTCAATATTGATATGCACTCAGAAACAATGCTGCGTCATAGTACTTCAAAAGGTTATTTAGAGCTTAAGCTCAGACCTAGTTCAGATTATTTCTATCTTATTCAGTTGGTTGGCGATGAGCGCGGCAGTGTTTCGCGTGAGACACAGTTCTTTACGCGTCGCGACGATAAAGGTACCGTCCTGCGTGCTAGTGAGTTGCCAATGTCACCAGAACGCAAAATTGAGTGGGCAGATCAAGTTGAGCGTACGGTACAGAAAAAAGATGACGTGCTGTTCGGTCTGCAGGTTGGTAAGCGCTTTAACAAGCTTGCATTGCGCGTTGGGCTCTTTGAAAACACGTTTGGTGCCGGTGTTGACTTCAACGTTCCGCTGTATACCGATAAAGTTCATTGGATTACCACGTTTGAAGCGTTTGATTTTAGAGGTAGAAATCGTGTTGAGACTGGTCGTCCGCATGTTAAATGGCTCAACCGTGTGTTCTTCCTAAATAATTTGTACACGACATTTGGGATGGATGACTTTGTGAGTCGCTATAATGCAAATCCATTCTTTGGTGGTGGCTTGCGCTTTGGTGATGATGATTTAAAATATTTCTTGTCGTCCCTGCCGGTTGGTGGCTTTAAACGTAGTTAGTAAAAAATAGATATAAAAAAGTTAAGGACCGATTCAATGTTGTTGAATCGGTCCTTAACTTTTTTGCTTTTAAAAAAATACTTGGGAAATTATTCTTCGACAACAGGCTCTTTGATGTCCGGAATACCTTCGTAACTTTGCAACAAATCGGCGACGGCTTGGTGTTTAAATTTTAGTGCAAGTTCTCTTGCGGTTTGGCCATCAATTGTTTTTTCTTCAAGGTTGGTAGTATCGTTCAAAAATTCTCTAATGCATACGGTGCGGCTACATTTGATAGCAAAAGATAGTGGTGTCTGGCCCTTGTCAATTTTTGCTTTAACATTGGCGCCATTGGTTAAGAGTGGTTCAATGCAATTAATGCGGCCGTTTATGGCTGCATTATGAAGCGGTGTGTAGCTGTCATTATCTTTTGCATTGACATCGGCATTATGTTTCAAAAGTTCTTTAACGCATTCGAGGTGGCCGTTTTGAGCAGCCCAATGAAGTGGTGTTTCGTCCAGGTTACTTTTTGCATTGACATCGGCATCATGTTTCAAAAGTTCTCTAATGCAGTCGAGGTGGCCGTTTCTGGCAGCAAAATGAAGCGGGGTGCAGCCGCTGTTATTTTTTGCGTTAACATTGGCATTATGTTTCAAAAGTTCTTGAACGCAGTTTGTGCGGCCCAAGTAGGCGGCATCATGCAGAGGCGTTGAGCCAAACGGATCTTTTGCATTAACATCAGTGAAATCTTGTTCTAGCAATGTGCGTAGCTGTTCGACGTTGCCATTTCTTGCCGCATCGTGTAGCGTTACCGTCCCCGACTCTTTCCTTTTTATAGCGTCTTCATAAGCTTGCAACCATGCCAAGGTACCCGCGCTAGCAAGGTCTTTTGCGGTTTTACCTTCGCTTGTTTTTGCTTCAAGGCTGGCTCCATGATTTAAAAGCTCCCTCATGCATGTGGGATCGCCGTTCATAACAGCAAAATGAAGCGGTGTCCTGCCGGCCCAATCTTTTGCATTGACATCGGCATTGTTGTTTAAGAGTTCTCTAATGCAGTCACCGTGCACGTAGTCAGCGCGCCATATGATAATAATGGTAGCATAATGAAGAGGCGTCGAGCCGTTGCTGTCTTTTGCATTGACATCAGCACGGTAGTTTAAAAGTTCTCTAATGCAGTCGAGGTGGCCGCGTATGGTAGCAAAATGAAGTGGTGTGGAATCACCGTATTTACCCTTTGCGTTAACATCGGCTTTACGTTGTAAAAGTTCTTTAACGCAGTCGAGGTGACCCTTTTCAGCAGCCCAATGAAGAGGTGTCAAGCCGTTGCTCTCTTTTATATTGGCATCGGCGCCCCTGCTTAAAAGTTCTCTAACGCAGTTGGTGTGGCCGTTGTCGGCAGCCGAATGAAGTGGTGTCCAGCCGTAGCCGCCTCTTGCGTTAACCTCGGCACCATTGTTGAGAAGCTCTTGAATGCATTTGAGGTGGCCGTCCTTGGCTGCCCAGAGCAGTGGTGTATAGCCCATGTCATCTTTTGCATCAATATCGACACCATTGCCGACTAGCAAAGTATGCAGTTGTTCAATATCGCCGGCTTTTGCGGCGTTATGCAGCGGGTAGTCTTTTGGCATGGCGGTTGAAGCGAGTGCGAGAACGATTGAAAATGAGGCGATAATTTTATTGATCATGATTGAACTTTCTAAAAAGTAGTTGAGAATTTTTTAAAGGCCCTCAGGCTCTTTAATGTCTGGGGTATTTTCGTAATCTTGCAACAAGCCGATGATGGTGTAGTTGCCTTCTTCTACTGCAAGGTATTTTGCGGTTACACCCTCATTGTTTATTGCTGTGATATCAGCCCCAGCGTTTAAGAGCACTTTAACGCATTCGACGCGGTCCCAATAAGCGGCGTGATGGAGCGGTGTCCAGCCCCGGGGATCTTGTGCATTAATGTCGACGTTATTATTGGCCAGCAGGGAGCGTAGCTGCTGAGCGTCGTTCTTTCGTACCGCTTCACGCAGTGCAAATCCCATCGGCGTGGCGGTTGAGGTGAGGGCGAGAACAATTGAAAATGAGGCGATAATTTTGTTGATCATGATTTGACCTTTCTGAAAAATAGTTGAGAAATTTTTAGTTGACTTCAGGCTCTTTGATGTCTGGAAGGCCTTCGTAACTTTGCAACAACGCAACGATATTTTCGTAGTCTTCTTCTCGTGCGATGTCTTTTGCAGTTTTGCCTTCGTTATTTGTTGCATAAACGTCAGCGCCAGCGTTTAGAAGCTCTTGAACGCATTTGAAGCGCCTCCAATAGGTGGCGTGATGGAGCGGCGTCCAGCTGTTATTATCTTTTGCGTTAACGCCCGCGGGATTTTGCGTGAGCAACGATTGTAATTGTTTGATGCTGCCACCCGCTGCCGCTTCATGTAATGGTGTTCTAGCTGCTGGCAGGGCGGTTGAAGTGAGGGCTACAACGAAAAATAACGATCCAAATAATATTTTGTGCATGGTATCTCCGTTGATTTTTTTGACCTGTTTTCCTAATGAATTCTTTCTAACGGCGTAGATGTATTAATCATCTCTTCTTCTTCGTCATCGCAGAAAACAAAGTGTGTGTCATACGAAGTTTCATAAATTTCTGAATAAACGCTGTCATATGAGCATTGATAAGAAATAGTGGGTGTGCTGATTGGTTCTTGTGGGTGGTTCATGGTTCTTTAGTCTTTCTGGACAGAGCGTTTATTGGTTCATCCCTATTGGTGCAGGTATAAGAGCAATATAACGCCTGCTTTTTTTAAATCAATGATTAGCGAAAAAAACATTTAATTTTCATATTGAAATTTAAACATAAAGGTTTTTGGCCTGAAAGAGTCATTTTTTCTTGCTGAAATGAGGGGGCGGCTAGGGGTTGATGATATGCTCGACCCGCTTTAAAAATAGCTTGAGCCTTCGATAATCGTTGCCAGAAAGCAGCGAAAAGGTCTGACAAAATTCATGGAATACTTTTTGTGTAAGTTTCTTTTGGGCGCTTAAGTTGTGCAAGATTGCCAGCAGTAATTCATCAAGATTAGATATTTTATGCTGAAAAGAAAACAGCATGGGTAAAAAAATTGGGTTGCTTAAAAATTGTGCCGACAATGCTGGTGCGCATTCTTTAACAAACGCATGAATCTTGCTTGGTTTTGGCGGGAGCATGTACAGCACCTTTTCGGGTGTTGCTTTGAGCGTGTACCCAAGAATTTGAACATCAAACGTTGTTTTTAAAAATTCAAAAATTTGTGGCTGTTGGCTTAACAGTTCCTCTTCGGTTTTTTGATAAGGAAACGGGTAGCGCATCGGGTCCATGGAGCCGGTTTGGATTTGTACCACGCAGCCCAAAATAATATGCTCATTGCTTTCAACTTGCACCAACGAGCCAAAGTTGGGGAAAAAATTCCACGACCAGCACTGGGCGGTAAAGGTCTCAAGATTGCTTTGAATTACTTCGGCAAAATTGTGGTAGGTACTGATTTGTTCTGGCGTGGCGGCGTTAGAAGAGGAGGTTTTGGTGTTCATGGTCTTGCTGGCTTTTAAGAATGTTGGACAAATAGCTGGTGCGGTGCACAATGCTGGGCCCATGCTGGTGGATACTGGCGATATGTTCTTTTGTTGCATAACCCTTGTGGTCGCCAAAGGCATAGGCTGGAAATAATTTTTGTGTTGTGTGCATCAGTCGATCGCGTGTTACTTTGGCAACAATTGAAGCGGCGGCAATGGAGCGAGAGTATGTTTCGCCAAACGTAAAGTTATGAAAATCGAGGTTACTGTGCTTGTACGGTTCTTTCATAAAAACCGGCATGGCATCAACTACCACATAACGCAATGTTTCAAATTGGTTGCCCATGGTGCCAATCAGCTGGATGTATGCTCGGCGCATCGCGTGCAAGGTTGCCTGATAAATATTAATGCGGTCGATCTGTGAATGATCGGCCTGAGCAACGGAAAAAAGGCAATGGGTAACAATCCATTGGTATGCCTGTTCTCGTTCTTCTTCGGTCATAATTTTTGAATCTTTGAGCAATTTATAGGTAGTGTTGAGTGGCAAAATAACCGCCGCTACAACAACCGGCCCTGCCAATGGCCCGCGCCCTGCCTCGTCAATGCCGCAGACGTGCAAATTCTGAGTCCAGGCATCTTTTTCAAAAAAGTGCTTGGGGAACGAGTGTTGTTTTTTCGGTATGGCTTTTTTGGTTTGCATAATTTTTTTGGCTTACAAAAATATTGCTAAATTCTTCAAGATCGCACAGCTTACGTTGGTACAGGGAATTATTCTCAAGAAAACCAGTATACAACAAAGCTGCCTGTTTACAAATGGCGGTTGCATTGCATTCAGTTTGCAAAAGTTCAGTACAAATTTTTTGGGAAGAAAGCAGGTTTGGCAGGCTGATAGCTGAAGGGTTAATGAATAGTTTGGTGAGTACATACGTAAGCCATGAAACTTTGTACGTGACAATACTGGGAACGTTTAAAAGTGCTAGCTCAAGCGTAACGGTTCCCGGTTTGCTGATGACAAGGCAGCAGCGAGTTAACGCCTCTTTCTTTTCTGTTTCGTCGTGAATGATTGAAATTAGAGATGTGTTAATGTTTGCTTGATCTAAATAATATTGGAGCATGCTTGGCTCAAATGACGCAGCAACAGGAAAAATATACTGTACGTCAGGAAATTGCTCTGAAAATTGTTTAATAAAATCAATAAAGAGCGGCATCATGGTTTTAAGTTCGCCCGCGCGAGAGCCGGGCAGCAGGGCAATCATTTTTTCTTTTGGTGTCTGTTTGTGCAGGGACAGCTCAAATTCATCACGGTATGGATAGCCAAGCCATGTTACGTTCATGCCAATGGATTGGTACCAAGTAACTTCATACGGATACAAAACAATGATGGTGTCGCAATACGCTTTTAAAAAATCATCGAGGTGCCATGTTCCCCAAAACCATAACTCTGGCGGAGCGATAAACGTGATGTTAATAGTTGGCTGGGCTAGTTTGAGTGCGCGAGCAAACGGGATGTTGATGAGTGGAAAATCTACCAGTACGACCTCGGCAAAATTATTTTTTAAAACGTAATCAACCAAATTATTAAAATGCGTCAGTTGGCGGGGCAGGGTGTTGATGAGTGATGCAAGCCCATTACCAACGTATAGTTCGTCAAAATTTTTAAGAAGTTGAGCGCCCTCTTTTTGCAAAAATTTGTTGCCGAGTGCTTGGCATGAGGCCGAGCCCCTGCTTTCTTTTATTTTTCTTAAGTACCAAGCGCCAAGTTTATCACCCGAAACTTCTCCCGTGAGCATAAATATTTTCTTTGAGAATTTATTGTTCCAAGGTTTCTTGCTTGTTTTTTTTGCAAAGTGTTGAGCTTGGTCGATAAGTTTGATTGTATAGGCAAAGGTAGTGATAATTGAAATGCTCGTGAAGGCCAAGAGTGTTACAAAAAATAGGCGGATACATCTCATAGTTGTGCTTATTTCATATGGTTTTTTTTATGAGCACGATTTCTTCGTAAGCGTTAGTTTAAGAAATAAAAATTAAATTTTGAACAAAATTGTCACAAAGAAACAATTTTTTTTGTCATTCATCTTGAATTTTTTGATAGCATTTCTATTTGACATGGTTTATATTATTTTAACAGATTTATATGACTAGGCTGTCGAGTTAATACTACAAGATCTTTGTTGCGCTACATTATGTGGAAAGGAGTATTTATGTCTTCAACAGAGTTACGGGTTAAAGAATTGCTGAGGGAACGAGGGTGGACTACCAAAGTTCTTGCGGAAAAGACCGGTATGTCCGAAAGTTATTTGACGCATATTAAAAATGGTACGCGTCGTTGGAATGAGGACGCGTTAAAAAAATTAGCTAATGCGTTTGACATTCATCCCGTTGATTTGTTCGCACAACGTCGTAGTAGAACCGATAATGTGGATACTAATATCAAAATTCCTGAAACAACAGCAGTTGACCTTCAACTCAAAATTGTTCCAGTGATGGGCGATATTCCATCAAATCCTTCTCCTTACAACAATCAGTTGACGCAAGTGACAACCGGCTACAAAGATATTTTTGTGCCAGTTTTCAATAGCTCTGATGATTCAATGTTTTGTTTAAATGTTGAAAGTAATGCCATGGCACCAACGTTTGTGAAGGGAGATTATTTAATTATTTCTCCTGAAACATGGACGCGATCTGGCGATATTGCTGCCGTTGAATATGGCAACGAAAATCCAATCAAGGGTATCTTGCAAGTAACGTACATGGAAGACTTTATCGTGCTTGAATCAGTGAACCACAAACATCCTCCGGTGGCATTGATTCGAGGTAAAGATAATTTTCGTGTTGTTGGTAAAGTAACACATCGTTACCAGAAGCTTAGCTAGAAATTATTTTCCATTTTTATTTTAGAAACTAAAATAAAAAAGCATCCATCGTAAAAGTGGATGCTTTTTTTTATCGTAAGCGAATAATTTTAATGAGATTTAAAACAAAGTCGCTGAGCAAATAAATACCGGTAATAAGAAAAAGAGTGCCGGTACACAATGAAATCAATTTTAGAGCGCGGGTGTTAATGGCATTACCAATCGAGCTAGCTATCAGTCCGACGGTTGAAAGAACGGTTAATGAGCCGCCAAAGACCATAACACTGCCCATTCCAATCTGCCATGCTGAAAGTTTTTGTATGCCAACTGGCAGTAATTGAACGCTGACAATCATGAAAAACAAAGCCGTAAACGGATTGAAGAGTGTGACAATAAACGCTTTGCCTGTTGACTTAAAAAAACCGCTTACATGAATATTTTCGATGCGTTGTTGCTCCATGATGGTGCGGTAGCCAAGAATGATCAAAAGAATACCGCCAACAATGTCCATGGCTAAAAGAATATTTTTTGAAGTTTCAAGTAATTTTAAGCCGCCCAATAAACCTAGAGAAAAGTAGATGCCATCAACCAATGCTGCTCCAAGGCCTATTGGAAATGCTTTCAAAAACCCGTAGCGTGCGCCGTGATTAAAAATCCAAATAAAAATGGGACCAACCGATGACGATACGGCAATGCCGATCAAGAAACATGAAATGAAAAACCAGACACTCATAATTACCTCGTTTGTTACGACTGAAGTCTTGTTTTATTATAACATAATCGTTACGATTAAGAAAATTGTTCAAAAAAACATCACTAACTTGTGATTTTAATTATTAAAAAAGGAATCATCAACGTGAAACAAGTTATTGCTTTTGGTACCGATGGCATTCGTGGGCCGGCGCATGAGTATCCGTTTACAACTACCTCGTTGCAAAAACTTGGAAAAGCGTTGGGTTTGTGGGCGATTAAAAAATATGCTAAACAAAAACCACAATTTTTGTTAGCAAGTGATACGCGTGAATCGTGCCCGCGTATTAAAGCTGCTGTGAGGGTAGGGCTTGAGCAAGTTGGTGTTAAGGTTATTGATGCTGGGGTGGTGCCAACGCCGGCGGTGTTTCAATTGATTCATCATGTTGCTCATGAACAACAACCGTTTGATGCTGGCGTAATGGTTTCGGCATCGCACAACCCGTATCATGACAATGGATTAAAGATTTTTGATGCGCGTGATTGCAAGTTGACTAAAAAAGATGAGCAGGAAATAGTAGATTATTTTAATGCCATGGACGATGAAGTTGATTTTGTTATTTCTGACATCCAGATTGCTTCGTGGGCTCAAGCAGGGCCTGAATATGGCAATCTGGTGGCATCATTTTTTCCGCACAATTTTTTAGCGGGGATTACTGTTGTGCTTGATTGTGCTCATGGCGCAACTTACCAACTAGCACCCATGATTTTTGAAAAATTTGGTGCAAAGGTGGTTCTGTTGCATGCAGCGCCTACTGGCACCAACATTAATCATGGCTGTGGCGCCTTGCACCCACAAACACTTCAAGCTGAAGTTGTAAGGCTGGGAGCGCATGCCGGCTTTGCATTTGATGGTGATGGCGATCGTGTGATTGCCGTTAATCGGTTTGGTGTGGTTAAAGATGGTGACGATGTATTGAGTTTGTTGTTGCGTTTGCCGCGCTATGCGCTTTCCAAGCAGGTAGTGGGAACGGTGATGACGAACAGTGGTTTTGAGCATTCGATGCAGCAAGCTGGCGTTCAGCTGATTCGTACTCCCGTTGGCGATAAGTATGTATCGGCAATGATGGAAGAATGCGATATTTTGCTGGGTGGCGAAACCTCGGGGCATATCATCGTTAAAGATTACTCGCGGACAGGCGATGGCATTTTTGTGGCGCTTAAGATTTTAGAGTCGATGCTGACGACGCAAAATTGGGATATGGCTTCGCCTGAAAAATATCCGCAGGTGCTGGTTAACGTTCCGGTTGAGCATAAGCGCAATTTAGCGGACCAGCCATTCGCTCGGATTATCCAACAATATGAGCAAGAGTTGCAAAAAGGTAGGATTTTAGTACGTTATTCAGGAACTGAAAATTTATTGCGTGTTATGATAGAAGCTGCAACAAATGAGCGGGCACTCAGTTTTGCTCAACGGTTGGCAACAGCTTTGCAACAGGCACTTTCTACTGAAGGATTTTATGAAAATTGTTAAAACGTTGCAGGCTATTGGTGCTTTTGTACGATCACTTTTTTTAAATGGTCTATTTACTATTATTCCGATTGCGTTAACGGTATTTTTTATCAAATTTATTTATGACTTTGCATTTAAAGTTCTTGAGCCGTTACGCAACGTTGGGCCAGAATTTTTTCATAAAATTCATGGTTCAGAATTTTTGCTGGTAACCGGCTTTATTTTGCTGCTTGGTTTTTTGCTCAAGATATTTGTTGTACATACTATTGTGCATTATTTTGAGCGACTTATTGTTAAAATACCTTTTATCAGAATTGTTTATTCTTCGGCAAAGATGTTGGTTGATTTTTTTAGAATATAAAAAAAAGGCGCCGACAAGTCACGCCAAGTGGTGTTGATTTCGTACCCGCGCTTGGGCAACTATCATTTGGCTTTTTTACTCGAATCAGCGGATGACAGTTATCAAAAAATTATTCCTAGTCATCTTAAAAAAAACCCAGAAGAGCGTTATTTCAAAGTATTTATGCCTAATTCACCAAATCCAACAACTGGCTATTTTTTCATTTTGCCTGAGAGTGACTTGATTTATACCGATATTACTTTTGAAGAGGCTGTTAAGACGTTAGTATCGTGCGGGTTGATTACGCCAGAATCTCTGATTAAATATGAGCGTTTAGAAGAACCGCAAAAATAGTTCCTTCAACAATGGTTTTTACGCGCTATTTTTACAGGCTATTTTTCACTACTTTTTTTGGCATCAGCGTTGTTCTGTCGTTGCTTTATAACTTTATCGAATTTTTCGAAAAATTGTTAAGCGTGCAGCACGCGACCTTTTCTCAGATTGTTTATTTTACCAGCTTAAACATGGTGCCCACTTTTGCGCGCATGTGGCCGGTTGCTTGTTGGCTGACGACTTGTATGGTAGTGCGTGAGTTGTGGCAGCGTGGCGAGTGGCAGACCTTGCAGTTACTAGGGGTTGAACGAGCACGCTTATTACGCACGTTTTTTGGCGTTGGTTTAGTAATGCTGGCAATTGCGGTACCGCTTTATGAAGTTGGTGTTTTGACGGCGGTTGACCGTGCTGAAAAATTTAGAAAAGAGACGTTTAAGGGCGGCGTTGCTGGGCGACTTATTGCTACCTGGCTTATGTTGGATGAGCATCTTTTTTGTTATATTGGTTTTTTAGAGCCTACGGCATCAGGCAAAGACATTATTTTAGTTTATCGAAACGCTGATGGCTCTCTTGCAAAACTTCTTACCGCCCCCACCTTTTCGCTTGATTATGAGCTCGAGCAACTAACACTGCATGACGGCCAATATTTTGTTGCCACATCGTGCGAACAAAAAATCTTACTCAATGAAACATTATCGTTACCCAGTTTATTTTTGCGGCTTTCAATGCAGCACGAACAGCCTTCTCTTTTTATTCTTTTGCAGCGTTTGTTTTTTTATCGTGACTTGTTAGCGTTTGATGCGTGGCATGCGTTGCTGGCAGCGATGATCGAGCGACTATTATTTTATCTTCAAATAGCATGCTTCCCATTTTTAACAGCCGGTATTTTTATAATCTGTCAGCGTTATGTTTATGCAAAGTGGTTTGCTATCTTATTGATTTATCCCATAATTGCGTTTTTAAGTTTGGTAATTTTGTGTGTGTTATAAGCATTTTCTTGAAAAAAATTATTGTTTGCATAGACTATGATCGATGCAAAATGCCTGTGGGCATTTATTCTTTTGTTGTGGTCAGTTGGTTATTTACGATGGAACTATTATGAAGATGAGAAGTCTTTTTGCTTTATCTATCGCGCTTTGTATGAATTCGGTATCAGCTTATGATATTACGTCATTAGTTAAAGGTCGTGAAGTATCTCAGGAATCAAAAGATCAGTTTAAAACACTTGATCAGCCGTTCTGCTTTTTTAAAACAATCAGCGAAGATCCTTATATGATGGTGTTTCACTCAGGAAAAAGTGAATCTAATACCGTTATGTGTGGTACGCGCGATAAGGGACAAAACCCTCGTCGTGCAAAAAATCTGCCGATCTTGCAAATTTAACGCCGATCAGAAATATCGTTATTTACGCAGATGCTTGCCTTAAACTTGATCAAAAGTTTCGTGGGTATCGCAAAACCGTTGTTGGTAGCTTTTTAGATAAAGCACTCAAAACAATCGGTGCTTTGCCAGACAGAACGTACAACGGTACCGTTCTTGTCGATCAATATCAAACCGGCATGCCAATGAAATTTGTATTGCGCAATATTGAAGATTTCCAAAATTTGAGAAAGTACTTTGAAAAGCATTTTAGAAATATGGTGATGATGCCAAGCAAAAAGCCTTTATTGGTACTTGAAATTACCGAGAGCCAAGATTTGTTTGCACGCCGCACACTTGAAGGTCTTTCAGATGCTGATATTGATTTCTTAGAAACATACTTTGAGCTTGCAGACCCTACAAATCCCGAAGTTTGCAAATTTTTCCAACGTTGTCAGAGCGATTTTATCGAAACTATGTACAGAATGCCGAATGATGTAAAAGTTGTTGGTAGAAGTCTTGGCGAAATTGTTTTTGATGATATTGAAAAGAAAAGCATTGATTTCAAGGCTGTTGACGCTGCCGGAGCTGTGATGACCGTAGTTATTGGTTGGCTTGTATTTGAATCATGTAAAAACACATTGAAGAACCAAGTTGTAGAGCCTGCACAAAAAGAATTTGTGAAACATTTTGAATTAGCTAAAAAATTTGGCGAATTTAAGAAAACTGTTAATGATAATAAATTACTGATTTCTGGTACTCTTGGAGTTGGTCTTGCTGCATGGATTGCTTACAGACTTGCAACTCAAGAAGAAAAAGAAGAAGATCTTCTTCTTGAAGATGTTTTAGCTGGCGACAATGATGACGACATTAACTTTGTTCAAGAAGCTGAAGAAGTAGTATAAGCGTAAATTTTACGTTATTAAGTTTAATAAAAAGAGCCGCTGTTTTTTACAGCGGCTCTTTTTATTGGCTCGAGTTTTTAAAAGCTTAGGAAGATTTTTTATAATAATCTTCTTTCAGGTGTTCTGGCTCATTAAGATAGTTATAATCAATCAAAATTTCATCACCAGCTTTGATGTCTTTTGTTGTGACAAATGCACGCTCTGTCCGTGCTCTAATGTCATGGATCGTAGACATTTCTTCATGGTTTTTTGCAATATTGGGGGTGTCTGAATGGTTTAAATACCAACCTATTTCCATGCGATCAAAGCGCTCAGGTCCTAGGCATTCTTCGTCGTTGAGGTAGATGCAATATTGTCTGAGCTCGAGAGAAAGATCTTTTACTTTCCAAGTTTTTATAATGTGATCATTGCGAAAAACTTGTGTGCCTGTTGGAATATCATGCACGGCAAAAACGCCAATGCCGCCCAAAGATGACGGCTTGAGCATAAAAGAAAATTCTGACCATGTTTTGGAAACGTTCTTTTGTGCCTGTTGATTTGGCGGATTGAGTGTCGATGTTGATGTGGTGGTAGTCGATTGCTTATAATAATCTTCTTTCAAGTGCTCGGGCTCATTGAGGCCGCTATAATCAATCAGGATTTCATCACCAGCTTTAATATCTTTGAGGGCATAGCAGCCGCGGTCGGTTGGTTTATCGTATTTTGCAATATTTGGCATGTGTGAGTGGTTGAGGTACCAGCTGATTTCTAAGCGGTCAAAACGCTCAGGGCCTCGGCATTCTTCATCGTTGACCAAGACGCAGTATTTAATAAATTCTGGATCGAGGTCTTTTGTTTTAAAAGTTCTTGAACGGTGATCGGTACGAAAGAGGGGTGTGCCGGCAGGAATATCGTGCATGGCAAAAACACCAACGCCACCTAAAGATGAGGGCTTGAGTATAAAAGAAAATTCTGACCATTCCATGGCTGGTTGCTCCTGGGGATATACCTTAAATAAACTTATAACTAAAAACGAACTTATTGCCAAAAAGATGGCAAGTGTGATTTTTGGAAAAAGCTTCATAATTATTTTTACTTTTCGATATGTTCAAACAACGCAAGAAACTCTTTGTTGCCAGATGTAGCCCCAACAATCGGCGATTCAATAACGCCAATCATGTTGAACCCAAATTCCTGCATGCCCTGTTTAATTTTTTCAATAACGCGTTCATGAACAGCGGCACTTTTGACAACGCCGCCACGTTGAATATCTGCCCGTTCAGCTTCAAATTGAGGCTTAATGAGTGTGATAATTTTGCCGGTTGGTTTGATAATATTTACGAGCGCTGGCATGACTTTTAAAATCGAGATAAACGATAAATCGAGTGTTATCAAATCGACCAATTCTGGCAGCGGGGCCAAATGGCGCAGGTTCGTTTTTTCCATCAAAATCAAGCGCGAGTCAGTGCGGATTTTTTCATGCACCTGGCCGTAACCAACGTCAATGCCGTAAATGCGCTTGGCGCCGTGCTGTAACAAGCAGTCGGTAAAACCACCGGTTGAGATGCCGGCATCAAGAGCTACTAGATTGGTAACATCGACCTTAAAATGCTCGAGCGCTGCTTCAAGTTTAAAGCCGGCACGGCTGGCATATTTTGGTTGGTCAGCCTCCATGCCAATAACGGCATCGAGGCTGACGGGTGTTCCCGGTTTTGTGCAGACTAAATCGTTAACTTTGACTTTGCCTTGCAGAATAAAACTCTGCACTTGGTTGCGCGTCAAATGAGGGTAAAGTTCAAGAATTAGTGCGTCAAGGCGCTTTTTTTCTTTAGCCACGTTTCTCTTCTCGTAATTGTTCAATGAGTGGTGATGATTTATAAAAATACTGTGCAGAAAGCATTGGCTCATCTTTAACGATGCGATCAACCGATAAAACGCCGTACAAATTATTGTCGGTTCTAATCGTTAAAAATTCTTTATTTTTGCTTTGTAAAATTGCTTTGCGTAAGTCGGCCAGTGTTTGTACTTTTTCGTTGTTGACGGCAGCAATAATTTCGCCAGGGCGCAAAACACGAGCACGTGATGCTTGTGAGTTTGGCAACACGTGAGTGATTACCAAGGCTGGCGTGTGTTGCTTGTCTGGCTGGCCGTATTTTACCAAGCTTGGCACGCTTTGAATCATAATGCCCACGTGGTTAAGTGAAAGAGGCATAACAACCATGCCGCCAACAATTTCATAATCGATTGCTTCTGGTTCAAATTCAGAATAAATCGTGCGAATGGGTGGGAGATAACTATCGTCAAGCGTGAAACTGATATCTAATGGTTTGCCCTTGCGGTAAATTGAGAATGCTAAAGAATCACCAATTTTGTAGCGATTGAGTAGTTCGAAAAGAGAAACTTTGTCTTCGCTCCATGGTACATCAAGTTCGCCGTACATGTCGATCGGGTAGCCATTAACTTTGTACAACATATCGTCTTTTTTCAGGCCGGCTTTTTTCAAAAGTGTGTTATTAAAAACTTTGGCAATGTACCAGCCGCCTTGCGGTGGGTTGCCCAGGTAGTTAACCATTTCTGGTGTTGCGTAGGTAAAAATACAGCCGAGAGTTGGCTTGCGCAGCAACGGTACTCGAGACAAGTCATTCAAGGCACTTTTAACTTCGTTGATGGGAATAATGTAACCAACGTTTTGTGCGCCAATAACGCCACGAGAATTAATGCCCACGACTTTTCCCGCGTTGTTGAGTGCAGGGCCGCCCGAGTTGCCGGGGTTGAGCGGTGTGGTTACTTGAATGTAACCAAAATAGCCAAGTGTCTCACGACCACTGACAATACCCAAGGTGCTTTTAAGTCTGCCTTGTGCCAGAGGATAGCCGAGGGCAAGAATTTCTTGCGAACGGATAACTGCATCAGAGTTGTCAAAAGTTAAAAATGGAATTGGGTCTAATTTTTGTTTAATTTTGGTGAGTGCTTCATCCGTTACTTTTAGTAAAGCAATATCACGCTCTGGGCTTACGCCAATTAACTTTGCATCAAAGCGTTCCATGCCAAAGAGTGGAATTTGAATTTCAATGTTGGTTGACTGCATGACCACGTGATAATTAGTTATTAAATGGCCTTGATCGTTGATAAAAAAGCCACTGCCGCTGCCTTCGCCTTGGCGGGGTGTTTTGTATGGTTCAAGCCAGTTGAATTCATTAATTTGTGAGAAAACTTGAACAACGGTATTTTTGACTTTTTTTTGAATGTCGATCCATGATGCCGGGATGGTTACTTCTTGTTGCTCAGCAACAACAGCAGTACTTGGTGCTGCAGTTTTGTGCGTGATAACTTTTTCTAAAGAATCTTTTACTGATGTGTATTGGCCGAGCAGTTGTTCTAAGTGTTCAAACTTTTTGTGTCGATCATGAAGGTAATAAATACCCCCACCAATCAACATGAAGCTGATAACGATAGGTAAAGCAAGCAACGAGTTGATACGTGATTGCATGAAAATACTCCTTTTTGAGCGTTATGATTTTCGCACGATTGTAGTAAAAGGCTGAATACAGGTAAAAACAAAGTAGGCAATAAAAAGTAAAAGTAATACCTTAAGAAAACCCATGCTAATGACGAATGCTGTGAGCATGACGCTTGTTAAGGCATACCAATTTTTGCTTATTTTTTTAAAACTTGAAAAGCGCACTTTGCTGATCATCAAGAAGCCAAGAGTTACCACAAGGCTTAAAATAAAAAAAATGTATGATGGTTCAAGCAAGAATGATTGGCTATTGAGCAGGAGTGTCACTAAAAAACAGCCCGCTAGTGTGGTGGGCATGCCAATAAAAGCGGTCGATTGTTCGTTGCTGGTGATGTTAAATTTTGCTAAGCGCGCAATACCTGCTAATAAAAAAAAGGCACACGCGGCATAGCCGATAAGGCCCATTTTGCGTAACACCCAAAAATAGGTTAAGAAAGCTGGTGCCATGCAAAACGAAATGGCATCGCTCAGCGAATCAAGCTGCGCGCCCAAGGGGCTTGTTACCCCAACATAACGGGCGACGCGGCCATCAAGGGCGTCCATGAGAGCGCCCAACAAAATGAAATAGCCGGCGGCAAAAAAATTGCCGTGTGCCGCAAAAATCATTGAGGTAAAACCAAAGCATGCATTGCCCAGCGTTATTAAATTGGGAAGCTGATTAAGATTGGCGCGACGAGTAAACCGCCTAAAGCTAATAACCCGCCGGTAAGGGCGGTTTTGAGAAGAAAGTTTTTTAGGGATTAAGCGCACCATCATCATCTTTTTATTTAGCGACACTTACCTTTGCATGCACAATTACTTTGTCTTTAAAGGTATAGCCTTTGTGAAACACTTGAGCGATTTGACCCGATTGTTTTTCTGGATCTTCAACTTGCATTAATGCTTCGTGCATTTCTGGGTTAAACATTCCGCTTGTGTCGATTACTTTTACGTGTACTTCTTCAAGCTTTTTTTCCCAATTTTTTTGAATCAATTTAAAACCATCAAGCCATGCATTGTGGGTTGCATCGGTTTGGGCGTTGTTGGCCATCACAAGAGCGCGATCGAGTTCGTCAAAAATAGGTAACAGCTCAATCAAAAGATTCACTTGCGACACATCCATCCACTCAGCACGTTCTCTGGTGACGCGTCTTTTATAATTTTCTAAGTCGGCGCTTAGTTTAATGAACTGTTCATAAAAATTTTCTGTCACCTGTTTTTTTTCTACTGGTGATGTCGTTTCTTCGTCGTGGTTGTTGAATTCTTCGTTTTTTATATCTTCTGCATCCATTGTTCTAAAAGCTCCTTGGTTAGTCATCACATGACAGGTGTATTTACTTGCGTATTTATACGATCTAGACTTGAGTTTACCATGAAAAAAACTGTTAGTCATCTAACGGCACAATGGCCAAAAAAGGAGAAATTTATGTTATATCAACGTTATACTTCATTGTACAAGCAAGGTCAAATCCATACCGGCTTTTCCAATCGGCTACCCGACTATGCCGTTGGCTTTTGGTTAGAACAGCTTGAAAAGGTCGTTTTTCAGAGCAAGCGGGGGCGGTTTTTAGATGTGGGTGCGGGCGATGGTAGGCTTACTCGGTTGCTGGCTGAATTTTTTAAGCAGGGCGTTGCCATTGAAGTTCAAGGGAATCAGCATAGCTGGGACCGCCTGCGCCAAGCATGTCCCAATGTTTCTTTGCGGGAAGGTTTTTTGCAAGACTTAGTGCCCGCTCTGGTCCAAGAAAAGCCGTTTGATTTTATCTTGCTGGCCGAGGTTTTTGAACATATTCCCTTGGAAGATGTTGATGCTTTTTTAAGTGCTTTGCCCAAGGTTTTGGCTGACGATGGTGTTATATTTTTAACCACGCCCAATTTTGTAGTTCAAGGACCGGCTGAAAAAAGCCCCCGTTGGTACGTGCGGCAGCAGTATGGGCACTATAAACATTACTCATTTCAGGAAGTAAAAGCGTTGCTTGCCCAGCATGGCCTGGAGATAGTTGAGGGGTGGTTTGAGTGCCATAAGCTTAAAGCAAAAATGTATAATCGTTTTTACTACCCAGTTGCCCGGCTTGATGCCAAATTGCTGCATTCTAAAAAAGTGCCGGGCATGGTGCGCTGGTTGTACCAAGCCCTTTCCTGGCCATTCTTGCCGCTTGTTAATGGCTTTTTTAGCAGTCTGGGCTGGGCGGTGAACCGTTATGAAAAATGTTATAACAACGAAAAAAATGCTGAGACCATGATTTTGAAGATTAAGAAATCAAAGCGTCCTTAACCCTCTTTTTTTGTAAGATCAAGTGTCATAAACCAGCCGCGTCGGGTCCAGCCCGTTAAGCTTGCAACAAGGTACGCACACGCTTTAATAAAGCGATTTTTTTTGTAATACAACAAATCGTGGCTGGTAATATTTGCTTCCAGTTTATTGATAATAACGGGAAAATCTTTGAGGATCTTTTTAATTTCTTTAAATGTATAAGCCTGCGTTCCTGGGCTTTCTTGGTGCTGGGCTAAAATTTTTTTCATGCTGGTGAAGGGCTTGCCGAGCAAAAGTCCGAATTGAAGGTACTGGTACCAAGCAAAAAGTGACCGCCGGTTATAAACCATAATTTTAATAGCTCCGCCCGGTTTGGTTACGCGTACAATTTCTCGCAGGCATTGGACGGGGTCTGGTGAATGGTGGATGACGCCCCATGAGTACACCAGGTCGAAGCTGTTGTTGTCAAAGTTAAGTTTTTCAGCATCGGCAACGTGAACGTCACAAGCGGTAAGGTTGTAGATTGCCAAGCGATGTAAAACATTGGTAACGGCTTCTTGTGTTAAATCAACGCCGTAAGCCTGGGCGCCTGCGCGAACCCATTGCAAAAAATCAGTGCCAGCACCCACCCCAACCTCAAGAATTTTTTTGTTATGGAATCGGGTAAATTGCGCGAAAGCAAATATTTCTGGTTCGATGGTGTAACGAAAATCTTCGATTGCTTCAAAATATTCTCGAGAGTGTTTTGCTTCGTGAATAAACTCGGTGCCGCAGCTTGCTTGGTTCCAGTAGCGCGCAACCGATTCTTTGGCAAGGTTCTGCTTGGACATTATTCTTCCTTTAAAAGTTGAGAATAAATTGTTTGAATCTTGGTAATTTGGTTGGGTAAGCTGAAGGTTTGTGAACAAAAATCAAAACCTGCTTGGCCCATCGTATTTTGTAAATTTTTATTCAAGAGTAAGGTGCTTAATTTTTCGGCCCACTCGTCAAGGTTTTTGGGTGCGATGAGATACCCCGTTTTTTCGTGAATTACTAGTTCGTCAAGTGGCGCCAGGGCTGAGGCAACAACCGGTTTTTTCATAAAACCAGCTTCAATGATTGGCCGAGCAAAGTGGCCAATGGTGGCAGGAAAGACAAGAACATTGGCGGCGGCCATGGCTTCAGGAATATTTTTTATGGGGCCCAAAAGGTGAACTGATTCTTTAACTTTTTGAAGCTGATTGTTGACTGATTGCCTAAATTTGGCCGCAGGCATAAAGCGCTTAATATTGAGCGAGTGGTGCTTTTGATGGTAAAAATAGCCGGCAATTAAAAGTTGAGCGTGAGGTACTAGTTCCAAAACTTTTTCAAAAATGTTGAGCAATAATAGCGTTCCTTTTTCTTCTGAAAGGCCGCCTACAAATAAAATTTTGGGGATACTTGAGTCAAGATAGTGCTGTGCTAAAAAATCGTGAGGGCTGATAGATGCATCAAACATTGTTGCATTGACGGCATTATACACAACGTGTGTTTTGGGATTGTTACGCCAGGGCAAGGCATCGTTTTTGCAGATCGGAACAATCGCGCCAGCATATCGTTCGATGCTGCGCGTGATGAGTGACTTGCGTGCCCCCAGGTAGCCAGGTGCGAGTGGTTCGCGGATGTGCCAGACTATTGGTATGCCAATTTTGTGAGCAATTTTGCCCCATGCGATAAGAGAGCTGGTGTTTAAGTGTACAAGGTCCGGTTTAATTTTTTCCAGCCATTGGCGGGCTTCAGAGTTGATTGTTTTGAGAGTATCCAGAGAGGCTCGAGTGAGGTGTGGGAGGTGGTACCATTTAAACCACCAAATTTTTGTATGAGCAAAGTCGTAAAGATTTACCGGGCCATGGCAGGTAATGCCCTGTTCGGTAAAAAGCTTGAAGGCATCAGAGTTGTGCAGAAAAAGGACTTCTGCTTGGTAAAGATTTTGGTCAATGCCTTTGACTAAATACAGCAGACTGAGCGGTGCGCCGCCCAGTCCCTTGCCGTGATGTATAAACAAAATCTTTTTTTTTATATCGTTGGACATGTTGGTTGACTCGTTCGGTTTTGTTTTTTGAGCGAGACCAATTTCTTTTTCGTTTCTTGCTGGTGTACGTTACGTCCGATGGTAATGTAGCATAAACCTTGTTCTTGCATGAGAACAGGGTCAAAGCAGTTGCGGCCATCAAAAATAACCTGATCGTTGAGCTTTGCAAAATGTGCCGTTGGGTATGTTTTAAATTCATGCCATTCGGTCAGAATAATTAAAAAGTCTGCCGCGTTGACTACTTCATCTGCTGTTGAGGCAAATGTGACAGTATTTTTGAAAAGCTGTTGCATGTTGCTGCTAGCTACTGGGTCGTACGCAATGATGTGGGCGCCGTGCGCGAGAAGGTTGGTAATAATGTCAATGGCGGGAGCACAACGGATGTCGTCGGTTTCGGGTTTGAAAGCAAGGCCCCAAATTCCGATCCGTTTGTTGAGGAGTGTGTTGCCATAAGAGTCGAGAATTTTATTTAAAAATAATTGTCGTTGTTGCGTGTTGACAGCATCAACTTCCTGAATCAATGACATAGAAACATGATGTTCTTTGCCGGTATGAATGAGTGCTTTGACGTCTTTGGGAAAGCAGCTGCCGCCGTAGCCGATACCGGCATTTAGGAAATGTTTGCCAATGCGTTGGTCAAGAGCCATTCCTTTTTTGACGTCTTCAATATCCGCGCCGACTACGTCTGCCAAATGAGCAAGTTGGTTCATGAAACTGATACGAGTTGCCAGCATAGCGTTTGAAGCATATTTAGTGAGTTCTGCTGAAGGGATGTCCATGCAAACCAACTGTTGTTCAATGTTTGTTAAAAAAGGTGCATACAATTGCGTGAGCAGGGTGGTTGCCTGTTCTGAGTCAACGCCAATCACGACGCGGTCTGGTTGCATAAAATCACTGAGCGCATCGCCTTCTTTTAAAAATTCTGGGTTTGAGGCAACGTCAAATGGTACGGTTACTGAACGAAGACGTAACTGCTCTTGAATAATTGCTTTAACATTTTCTGCCGTGCCAACCGGGACGGTTGATTTATTTACAACGAGCGTGTAGTTGTTGATATGTTGTCCAATTTCTTGAGCGACTTGCCAAACAAACGACAAATCTGCTGAGCCGTCTTCTCTCGATGGTGTGCCGACGCATGAAAAAATAACGTCTGGTTTGGTAGCTTGCAGTGCTTGTGCAACGTTGGCAACAAAGGTAATATTTTTTTTTGTAATACCTTCGGCAACCAGTTTATCAAGGCCCGGTTCATAAAATGGAATAACGCCTTGCAAAAGAGCGGTAATTTTTGCAGGATTATTTTCAACAATGGTAACGTTGTTGTCTTTTTGAGCAAGGCATGCCGCCGTTACAAGGCCAACATAGCCGGCCCCAATAACAATAATATCCACGATCTTTCTCCTTTTTTAAAGAGATTGCCAAAAGTCATATGTTACTTTGGCAATTGCTTGATGCGAATAATGATTTTTTACTCGCTGATATCCTTTTTCTCCGAGTTGGTTGCGCAGTGATGCATTGGTCATAAGCATGTGTAAATAACTAGTAAGTGATTTTTCATTGTTTTGTTCAAAGACTAATCCCGCCTGCGCAACAACGTTGGGAATTTCTCCCGCGTTGCTTGCGATCACTGGCACTTTACATGCCATTGCTTCAATTAAAATGTGACCAAATTGTTCTTTCCAATGCGGTGTGTCGTACGATGGGAGAACTAAGATATCAATAAACGATAAGGCATTGGCAACTTTGTCATGTGAGATGGGGTCACGAAATTCAACTACATCAATAAGTTTATGAGTGACTACGTAATCGATCAGTTGTTTTTCAAATGGACCAGAACCAATAAAAATTAACCGCCAATCGGGAAATAGGGTGTGGAGGGAATGAAAAGCGTGTGCAAGTAGCATGACCCCTTTTTCTTCAACCAATCTGCCAATGTAACCGATATAGCGATGAGGGTGGTGTTCGATATGTGCTGGCTTAAAGGTTTTAAGATTAATACCCAGTTGTGGGCACACCGTTGTTTTTTTTGTAAAACCTTTTTCAGTTAATATTTTTTGTGCATCATGATTGCCGACAATGGCGCCGCTGGTGAAAGTACGATTAAATTTTTCAATTAAACCCCAGAAGAGGCGATATTTGAGTGAAAATTTATGATGCCAGTTGACCCACGTAAAAAATGAAAGTTTTGCCTGACGGCAAAATATTTTTGCAAACAAAATACTTTGAAAAAGACTCAAGGCATTATCACCTTGTTCAACGTGAATAATGTCTGGCTTAAAGTTTTTCATGACCTTTATCAAGCCGCGCGGATAGTATCCATAGCGGACTTCATTGCCAACGCCAAATGCTTTAAGGCCAATAAAGGTACAGTTCTTTAATTGTTCTTTTTCTAAATTTTCTACCTGATGATGATATAACGAACCCGGCCATTCGCGCGGGAAAACCACAGCGAGCGAAACGTCTGGATAATCTTGTGCAAAAATCTTCCATTTATCTCGGTTGATTTGTGTAACATAAGTGTGGCTGATGACGAGGATCTTCATGATTTACCTTCTCTACCCTTTCAAACCATGCCTTCAACTCGGGATAAGCGCAAAGCAAGCCTCTTCTAAATATCGCATGAATTTGTTCAACTGAGAAGTTATTTTTCATAAATGTGCCAATTGTCGCTTTAAGCGCAGCAATTTTTTTTTGGTCTTTCAGAAGAAGGCAGGCCATTTCTGCCATGGCGGTATCATCGTCACAAGCAACAACAAAACCGGTTTTATTGTTGCTGACATAATCTCGAATGCCGCCACAGTCGGTTGAGATGACCGGCACGCCGTGAGCAAGCGCTTCAAGGCCGGCAATGTTAAGCCCTTCTTGGTATGAAGAGATGAGCATGATCGTAGCGCGTTGATAAAATGACAAGAGTTTGGCGCGGTCAAGTTCGCCGGTAAAGACAATATTTTGGAAAAATTTTTTACCAGAAAATGGGAGCGTATCAAATGGATGCGGGTGGCTGCCAATAATAAAAAGTTGAGCGTCGGGGCATTGTTTATAAATTTTTTCAAAAGCTCTAAAAAGCATCGGTGCATTTTTACGTGGATCGTTAAAGCGGCCAATCGCTATAATAATTTTTTCGTTGGTTGGAGCCGAGGGAATGATGGATTGATAATCGATAGGAAAGCCGCAGATTGCGTACGGTTGGTTAAAGCCGGGCACCACGTCTTTGATCAGTTGATGCGTGTACGAACTCAACGGCCACACAAATGCTACTTTTTTTAAAACAAGTCGTTCGATGGCCAGCATCCACGGCTGGGCGAGCCGATCGATCCATTTTCTTAAGCCTCGCATTTTTTGTGCGCGTTGCTCGCGGTCGTGCTGGTAGGTTGAGGCGGGCCATAAAACAAAGCGTTTGTTCATGAGTGCTAGCGCGTGGCCAGCGATGGGTGTGCCGCTTACCACAAAAAAATAATCGTAGTCCTGCAGCGCTTCTTCCCATTGTTCAAGTGTTGCTGCATAATGTGCCGGCTCCCAAAAGGCCCAACGCACACCCACTTCAACGCAGGGCATCCCGTTGTGTATGCCGGCTCGGTTGCGTGAGGTTGTTTTCAATGGTCGCAGATGTGCCGAAATATCTTTTTCAAAGCTTAAAAAAAAGAGTGTTGGTTCAAAGTAGTTTTTGCAAAAATTAAAGACTGCCTTTTGGCTGGCGTGGGTGCCGCCATATTTGTATTGATTGCGCAGGGTGATGATGGCAATTTTGGGTTTCTTCATTAAACTTCTTCCTGTCTTTTTTTGATCAGCTCGAAGAGCACGGCGAACGTTGGTTTAGTGATTATGGTCCTTTGAAATAGATACAACGAAACGATTCTTTTTACAAGTTTTTGATAGTGCTTGTATTTGGCGTAACTTTTCACAACGTTTATTTCTGAAAATATTTTCTCAAGGTAGTTGTTTTTTCAATATGAATTCTTGTTATGCAATAAAAAATACTTTTGAAATCAATAAAATTTGTGCTATGTTTCTACTCTGAAATAAAATTTATTTTTAATTTGTATACAAATTTCTTGTGGGTGAGGTATTTTACATGAGCTATTTTTTAATAAAAAAACCTGTGCGGCTGTTTTTGTAAAGGTACTTACGCTGGCATTTTTCATGAACATTGGTCATCCATCAGTATATGCTGCAACTGCGGGTAATTTTAGAGAGATGGTATTGGCGGTGTCGACTATTCCTGTTGAGATTGCAGCGGAAAAAGCTTTTTTTGATAAAGAGCCAAAAAGAGCTGCTTTGTTGCACATTGCTGCGGATCTGCTGGCGCTGGCAAACAAATATTATTTCTTCGATAACAACATTGCTGCGCAAAATGGCGATACAGGAACGTGGACTTATGAACGTCGCGATATGGCCGTTAACGCTGCGTTGGTGGTGCTTGATATAAAGAATCTTGTCAAACATTATGAACAGTTTAAAGCTTTACATATTCAGGAATTAGAAGAGTATGATCCGTTTGCTGACCCGATCAATGAGGACGAAGATGAGTCTCGTGTCAATGCACAACAACAACTTCAAATTTCACACCTTGCGTATTATTGGCGTGTTGTTGCTTTGCCGTGCTTGAAAGGTTTAACGGCGTTGGCAGTTGCTTGTACGCAGGAAGGTGTAGCACGTCGTTTTGAGATTACGCAGGCACGTAATCTGGCAATAGCTGCTCATTCATTTACCAAGCTTTTATCGGAATATGCCTCCCTTGAACAATCTGCTAGCACATCAAAATATAAAATCATACTGAGCGCTGCGTTGATGGCAAATGCTGCCTGGCTTGTGTATGAAGCAAAAGATTATATCGATTTTCTGACACCAACGCCCATGGAAAAAGTTCAGGGTAGTTGTCCCGTGTGCTGTCTTGATAATGAAGTTATTGAATTAAATAGGCTTCATTGTGGCCATGCGTATTGTACTGAATGCTTGCAGGGGCAGATCCGTGAGGCATTTAAAGTGCGTGGCACTAGCGCTTTTCATAAAATTGCCTGTCCGAACAGTTGCAAGGGTTGTACCGATTTTTTGAGCAGAAATGAAATTGCTGAAGTAATGAAGAACGATAAAGATTATCGAGCAATGTTAATAGCGTTTGATGAAGCACGTAGGCATCGTAAAGCCGAAAATTCTATGACTGATGAAGAAGTTAGAACCAAGGGCATGAAGCGCTGTCCAAATCCGCAATGCAGAGTACCGATTGAAAAAGGTGATATGTGTCCGCAGACGACATGTCAATGTGGGCATAATTTTTGTTGGTGGTGTTTGGGTGATTATTATAATAATCATGAACAAAATGGATGCCATAATCGCAATTATGGACAAAATCCTAATATTGATCAGATGTGGGATTATGTGCGTGAGAGCTTAGATACCGTGCCGCCGTATTGAGGATGGTAACATATGCCGCTGTGGTTGTTCCGGTGAGCATATCCACCCTTGATTATTTTTGGTAAAAAACAACTCTTTTCTTTTTTTCAAATTCATTTGCTTGTATAATTTCATAGCAACGCCAGCCCTGGAGTATACCAGGGTTGGCGTTGCATTTTATACTGGAGCTTTTCGAAGAGTTATTTTCCATCGTTTTTTACCAAAAAATTCAAATTAGAAAGAGGTTACGCATGAACAAATTGAATTAATTGAAAGCAAGTTAAATAATCGACCTCGGAAGAGTCTGAGTTTAAAAACTCCAGCCGAAGTTTTTAATCAAGAATTACATAAGTTTGTCGCACTTCGAACTTGAATTATCCAATTAGGAACCTCAATTATGAACAACAAGTTTATTTTTATTTTTCTTGCCACCATTTCATGTGCAACACAATCAACGCATGCTGTAAGAAATTGTTTGCATGATGCAGCCGAACGTGGCCGTGCTCTGGAGCTAAAAAATCTTATCGATACAAGGAAGTATGATATTAACGCACAAGACAATAACGTTCATAATTTTACGCCACTGCACTATGCTGTAAGTCATGGCTATGTACTAAGCGTAAAAACTCTTTTATCTGGCGGGGCAAATGTTAATGCTGTAGATGATTTTGGTCACACACCATTACATATTGCTTCCTGGAAAGGCCGTGTTGATTGTATCAAAGTTCTTATAGAAAATAATGCAATAATGAACTTGCAAGACAAGAAATCCTGGACACCTCTACATGTGGCAGCATTTTGGGAACAGATTGATTGCGTAAAATGTCTTGTGGCGGCAGGTGCCAGCATTTGTGCAGAAACCACCGAAGGAAAAACACCAAAAGCCATTGCATTAGAAAAAGATTATGAAGAGATTGCAGCGCTTTTGCAAGAAACAAAATAGAAACTATCAGTTAACGAATTCGATTTGATGGTAGGTTTTGTAGAGGGTTGTAAATTTTTTTTGAATTTATGACCCTTTTGAATTACTTAATGTGACCAGTGTTTGTGCCAATTCGGTAAGTTTTGCTTTGAGAGTAGTTAGAGCGGTTGCTAATTTACTTAGTGCTTCTTGAGTAAGTCTTTGATTGAGCACATCTGTAAGTGATTTTTGGCCTGGGGTGATTTCTTTGGGCGCATATTTTTCCCAATGATTTTTTGAAGTTTTTTCAAAATTCCATGGAGATTCTATAAAACCTACGTCGAAGGAGTAGAGCCATCTTTGTTGAGTAGTGTCGGCAAATTCAATGCCAGAGGGTTTGCCTGCAGGTTCTTGTAAAATAAAAACTTCTTTGAGGGTAATTTTTTTGCCGGCAGTTGGTCTAAACGCTATTTCACATGCAGATTGGTTTGGATCTTTTTTTCTTGCTCTGAGTCCTTCCAGGGTAAGTGCAATATCATTAATGCCGGTAAGTTCTTTTATGAGAATGTACGCATTTCTTTTATAATTGGCGGTATCGAAAAAAGCGCTGCGAATAAAGTCCAAGATGCCAATAGAGGATTTTGGACTTTCAAGAGAGATGCTATTAAAAGCAAGGATATTGTTTTCGCGTATCATGGGAATAACGATTGGAAAGAAAATTCTATTTACTCCTCGAACCCCTACTATGTTTTCATATGCTTGAGAGCACAGAGGATAGTTAGTGTTATCTTGCACAATAGTTTGAGTTTCTTGTTTAGTTGCTAGATGGTCAAACGTCTCGGTGCCAACGGGTAATTCATTCCAGAAATGCTTGGTGCTTCTATTATTTTTATTGATACTTTGTGTGCTGATAATATTTATTGGTATCTCGATGTTATTTGAATAAAGCAAGACGGCCTTTTTATCTTTGATTACGAAAGGCTCATTGTTTTCTTTGTGAATGCGTGTTTGTACTTTGTTAATAATTTCAATCTCGGCTCCGAGGTTGAATGTTTGAAAGCCTTTTCCGTGTGGTAGCCAAATTTGAGGTAAGTTACTGGTGCCATGCTTGCTATAATCTTGATGTGGATTGAATTTTACAAAGCTTTTCATAAGTTCATCAAGGCCGGGGCCTTTATCGGCAAATTGTGCTGTTTGATTAAAAAAATTACGTATAAATGCTTGAGTTTTTGGAAAAGTCTCTTGAATCACATCATCGTTTGTTGAAAATACCATCAGGGTAAAATTATAGTCATCCAAAACATTAGTACTGTTATTTTCGCTCAATTCAATTTTATTTAAATTCTTGCCGCCTGAGTAGCATGAAAATAACCCAACAAATCCAGTGGTACTTTGGCCTTTTTGTGAAAAGTTTAGGTGTTGCAAAAATGTTTTAATGTTTTTAGGATCAGTTCCACAAATAGAGCCGTCTGTTGAGCCGTGGCCATCAATCAAGAAGTCGCGTACAATATTTTCGGTCATAGGGACAATGATTTTTTTCAAGGTGGTTTGGTTAAGTGCAAGTTTTTTTAGTTTATTACCCAGTAATTTCTTTAGTGTGGTATAATCGTTTAATGATTGGTTGGGCAGAGTGTTAGTGAATTCTATTGTTTTGGTTATATCGAAGCCCGCTAAGCTATATAGATTTTCATATTTTTTTGGAATGAGCAGAAAAAAACCTGTCTCTGATACGCTAAAAAGTCGCCATTGCCCTTGTTTAAATGATAAATCCTTAAATCGTTGGTCGTTATGGCTTGATGCTTGGGGATCGATGCGTTCAATCATATTTAAAAGAACCGAAGCACTGGTGATAATGGCGGAATAAGCGTCTTCAACAGCCATACCAAGTGATGTGGTGACGGCTCCGATGTCGGCATCATTTTTATTTTCTTGATTTTGTTCTTCGATAAGAATTATGCAGGGAGCGTGTACTGTTGGTGTGTTTATCTTTTTTTCCATGTCATTGCTGGTAGCTGCTTCTTTTATTTTTTCAAGATCAGCTTTTATTTTTGGAATATTTTCGTTGGCATAATAATGGTTTGTTGGTAACTCGCTACCAACAACAAGATCATGCGCAAAAAGAGTGACAACAAAGCTCAAAATAAGAGATTTGGGTAAAGCTGTTTTCATATAAACCTTTCAACCTTTTTAAGTACGATTTTCTCTATGGACAGGAGGTTTGCACAAAAGTTTTTTGTTAGGCAAGTAATGAAAAAAATGGATATTATCTTCTTGAGTCCATTATTTTTTCTTGTTTGTTTAATAAAGCAATAATAGTTTTATGGCTGTCTTTTTGTCCTTCTTCTGCAAGCATTTTTGCCGTTTTGCCATCGCTATTTTTCAGTGAGCAGTCAGCGCCACGAGCAAGAAGTGTTTCAACGTAGTCACGATGTCCATACTGAGCGGCAATGTGAAGTGGAGTATTGCGCTTGTGGTCTAGGACATTTATTTTTGCGCCATACTTGAGAAGTAATTTAATGCAGGTTGGGTCATCGCCACCCCAACCGCATGTGTAAACCGTTTCGTGCAACGGAGTTTGGTAATAGTCAGAAAGGGCATTGACCTTGGCCTCGTGCTCAAGCAGCGCTTCGATGCATGCAATGTGGTGGCACCGTGCTGCGATGTGAAGTGGCGTTCGATAATAATAGTAACTTGTTAACGAATTAACCTGCCCGCCCTGAGTAATTAAATCTGCAATTAAGAGCGGCTTGTTGGTGCGTGCTGCTTCAAAAAGATCAAAATTAAGTTTTTCTTGTTTTTTGTTTAGTACAAGGGCTTTTTTAGCAGGATTTCCTTCGTCTGCTTCTTGAGTTTTTTTACGCTTTTTGCCTTGGATAGTTAGTTCACCGAAAATGCATTCAACGTCGTCCAAGCGAACTCTTTTTTCGCAATGGCTTGCATCGCCTGCATCTACGGCTTTGCGTTTGCTTCCGGCTGCTGGAGAAAGATTGACGGTAGCAATGCTGCCCACCAATAAACTCAACAAAATCTTATACTTCATAATGATCAAGATCCTTGTTTAAAAAATTTTTTAACACCGTTGCGAGTCGATAATGACGTGCCTGTTCGTAGGCGTTGTCAATGCAGGTGCGACGTTGCAGTTCATTGTTGAGATAAAAATGTATTTTTTCTATCAGCTCGTCAATTGATTCAAAGCAGGCGATTGAAACATTTTCTTTAAAAAGCTCGTGTGTGTGCTCATACGTTCGTTGAGCAAGGACAAAACTTTTATTTGCTGGCAGTTCAAACGTGCGCATATTGTGCGAGGTCATGTTTTGGCGGCGAATGAAATTAAGATTAATGGTGCTGCAGCGGAACGCTTTTAAACTTTCGGGCGGGTAGAGCGCTGGGCCTTTGATGCAGTTGGCAAGATTGCTCTGCTTTTCGTATTCCCAGCCGTTGCCCCAAATTGCTAGGTTGAGGTGGGGCATGCGCGTGCGCAGCGTGCTCAACCACCACGCGCGTTCAGGCTCCCACGTGCCGATAAAACTGACATCAGCCGTGTAGCGGGTGCGGTCGCTATCTGAGATGCTCAGTTCTTGTTCAAAGATTGTTTCGTCGTACGCAAACGGCATATAAGAAACTTTTTTACAACCGGCCGATTCAAGGGCTGGTATCAGCATTTTTGACCATATCAAAAAAATATCAAAGAGTGGTAGCGCGCGTAAAACGTTTGCGTTGGCATTGCCGTTCCACAAAGAAAAGGGGTTGTCGGGATAAAAATGTATGAGCGTGGCGCGGCTATTTTTTTTGATGATGCGCAGTGTTTTTGGTGAGACTATATCTGCTTTTAAAAAAAGATACAATCTGGCTGGTGCTTTTTGACGGTGCTAATAAGTGCACGATTGCACCAATAATTGTTAAGCGCTGCAAAAATCCGATAGTTTTGTGGCAGGCCGAAGATAAAATTACGCTTAGTATTAAACATCGTAACGTCGTAGCCAAGGCTTGTGAAAGCGTGCTGGAATGATGAAGCGTACGTATACGTATTTGAGCTGAATTTGCCGACTAAAAGTATCGATTTTATTGGTGCCATGATCAATTATTTTTTTGCTATCAAGTTTTGGTACAGTTCGTAAACGCGCCTGCCGTAAATATCCCACGTAAAGTTTTGGATAGTTTTTTGTGCTGCCTGGCCCATTGCTGTTCGTAGTTCTACGTTTGTATAAATGTTCAAAATTTTTTCTGCGAGTGCTTCGCTGTTTGCTGGTGGTACCAAAAAGCCTTCAATGTCATCGGTAATCATGTCGGGCGCTCCCGTGCTGGTGGTACACACAACCGGCAGGCCGGCCGCCATGGCCTCACCGATTACCATCCCAAAGCCATCTTCAAGTGATGGTAGTACAAATAGATCCGAGCCTTGGTACAGGGTGCGCAATGTTGCGCGCGTGGTTGAGCCAAAAAAACGAACATTGGTGGGTACGGACATTTTTGCAAGTACGTGGTTTAAATCTTTTTGTACGTTGCCGACAATTAAAAGTTCAGTTGACGCCGGTGGCAAATTCAACTGTTGCCATGCTTCAATCAGATAATGCACACCTTTGCGCACGCCTGCCAAGCCAACAAAAATAACGCGAAAATTTGTTGGGTCTTTTGCTGGTGCCTGCGCGGCAAAATAAGAAACATCCATGCCGCACGGCAGGCATAAAACTTTTTCTGGTCGTATGCCCTGGTCGATAAAACTTTGGCGAGCAAATTGCGAGAGCGTCATGATGTAGTCCGCTTGTTCATACTCAGCCAGCATCTTGTTGATAATGCGCTGATTGATGGGCGGGAAAGTTAGGCCATGGCGTGCGTATTCGTTGTGTAAGATGCGCATTTGCGTCAAAATATGGCACGAGCCCGATTCAATAATAATTTTTGCACCAGTTTTTTTTATGGCCGGTATGCTAAAAAGTGTGTAGTTTGCCCAGCCGATAAAAAGATCCAAGTGGCCTAATCGCGGAATTTCTTTGCTCATGCAGTAGTCAAAAAAATTGTCTTTAAGATTGTTAAATGTTGATGGATTAAGAAATGAGCTTAAACGTAATTTACAAAAGCAGGTATCAATAATTTGGCACCACTGGTTGTTAGAAACCAAGTTGGGAGGCACAAGTGTATGATCGTTTTTGGTGTAATAAAACGTAAACAGCTTTTTTAGGCTGTTTCGTTGTGCAAGTTGGTTTGCCAAATGAAAGGCATGAAATCTGCCGCCGGCGGCAATCGCAATATTCAAGAGTATTGCTCATGGTTAAAAGCGTGAACGACTTTTTTTTGTGGCTGTAAAAGATTTGCAAAATAAGGAATCGTTTGAGCAAGTCCTTCGCGGAGCGCTATGCGTGGTTCCCAGCCAAGCTGTTCGCGCGCCAGCGTGATGTCTGGTTTGCGCTGTAGTGGGTCGTCTTGTGGTAGCGGTAAAAAAATAAGTGAAGAGCTGCTGTGTGTTAATTCCAGAACAATTTCTGCAAGTTCGCGCATGGTAAATTCGATTGGGTTGCCTAAGTTTACCGGCCCTAAAAATGATGCAGGGCTTGCCATCATGGCAATCATGCCATCAACAAGATCGTCAACAAAACAAAATGAGCGTGTTTGCGAGCCATCGCCGTACATCGTGAGCGGTTGGTTGCTGAGTGCTTGCATAATAAAATTGCTGACCACGCGGCCGTCCAGCGGGTCCATGTGTGGGCCGTAAGTATTAAAAATTCTGACAACTTTGATTGCTACATGGTGCATGCGGTGGTAATCAAAAAAGAGCGACTCAGCGCAGCGCTTGCCTTCGTCGTAGCACGCGCGAATACCGATGGGGTTTACGCTGCCGCGGTAGTGTTCCGTTTGCGGGTGTTGTTCAGGGTCGCCATAGACTTCGCTTGTTGAGGCTTGTAAAATGCGTGCATTGTTGGTACGTGCAAGTTCGAGCATATTCAGTGCGCCCAGCACGCTTGTTTTGGTGGTGAAGATGGGATCTCGTTGATAGTGCGGCGGTGAGGCGGGGCAGGCTAAATTAAAAATAAGATCAGCGTGCATACTGATTGGTTCAATAATATCATGGTTAATGAACGTGAAGTGTGGGTTTTTTTGCAGTAATTGTACGTTGTCTTGACGGCCAGTATAAAGATTGTCGAGTGCGATAACATCGTTGCCCATCGCCAGAAGTTTTTTGCAGAGCGTGGTACCGAGAAAACCGGCGCCACCGGTTACTAAAATTTTCTTATTCGAGATCACAGGGCCCTTCATGACATAGCCTTTCTTTTTTCCGTGAACGAGATATGCTCAATTTTATTCTCTTTTTTCTTGAGAAATTATTTAAAAACAGCATACCGCATTTGTCCTTTTTGAAAAGGCATGGGAGTTTGGGTTATGAAGAGTTCTTTGTTTGGTGTTTTAAATAAGCTTTTTACTCGACGAGACAAAAAAGTTATTGGTATTTTGTTGCTTTCGTCAATTCTTGTTTCGGTTGTCGAAACATTAAGCATTTCCGCAATCATGATTTTTATTTCAGTAGCAACCAATTTTCATTCCATAGCAACAAGTAGAATTCTTGGAAAAATCTATGATATGTTTGGTTTTTCGCAGTCCAGCGATGTGGTACTTTTGTTAGGTTTTGTTTTATTGGCCTTTTATTTTGTACGTGCGGTATTAAATGTGGTGCATATTTATTACACCAACAAATTTGCTCACATGCGGCAGCATTATTTTGCTAGTCGGCTCTTTGAGCGCTATCTACAATTTACCTATCGAGATTTTGTGCAAAAGACATCGACGGCAATCAGTCATGTTATTTTGGCATATTCGTCAAATATTACGCAGATAATTTCTACGTTATTAATGATGTTTGCAGAAATTTTTACGATAATTTGTATTTATAGCATGTTGTTTTATGTCAATTGGAAGATGACGCTTGTGCTAAGTATGGTACTTGTTGCCAAAGTAATTATTGTTCTGAGGGCTTTTACTCACAAAATTACGCAGGCAGGGCTTGAAAGTAAAAAATACTCCGAACAATTAGGAATGACGTATAATGCTTCTTTTTGTAATTTTAAATTTCTTAAGTTGATTTCAAATAACAAGCTTATTCAAGATCGTTTTTCAGTTGCAACGTTGGGCCTTGCGCGAGCAAATACCGTCAATGCTGTGTGGCAAGGCTTGCCGCGGTTTATTTTAGAAACGATAGGTTTTTCTTTGTTAGTATCGGCAATTATGTATGTTGTTGATCGTTACAATGATGCTCAATGTGTGATTCCTATGGTTTCAATGTATGCGCTTGCTTTTTATCGTTTCTTGCCATCGATTAATAAATTGGTAACGGGCTATAATCAAATTATGTTTAGTAAACATGTCTTACAACCGGTGTATGATTTTTTGCAGCATGATTATGAAGAATTGGGCAACCAAGATATCGCGTTTGATCGTACCATCGAATTAAAGAATCTTTCTTTTGCGTATGGTCCTAAAGCGCAGGTACTCAAAGCGGTGAATCTGGTTTTACAAAAAGGCTTGAGGGTTGGTTTTGTTGGCGAAAGTGGTGCGGGCAAGAGCACCATAGCCGATATTATTATGGGTTTGTTTGTGCCACAAGAAGGTGGTATTTACATTGATGACGTGCGGCTTACGCAAGAAAATTTGAAACATTGGCGGCGCAAGATTGGCTATATTCCACAAGACGTTTATTTATTTCATGGAACGGTAGCAGAAAACGTAATTTGTGGACGTGATTTTGATGAAGCGATGATTATTGATGTGCTGCAAAAAGCTCGCATGTACGATTTTTTATTGACCAAAGATGGTATTCATACGCGCCTTGGCGAAGGCGGCATTAATGTGAGCGGCGGTCAAAAACAGCGAATTGCCATTGCTCGTGCGCTGTACGGTAACCCAGAAATTCTAGTGTTGGATGAGGCTACGTCGTCGCTGGATAATCAAACCGAAGAACATATCATGGATGAAATTTATCAAGTTGATCGTAATAAAACATTGATTATTATTGCCCATCGCCTGTCGACCATTGAACGCTGTGATGTGGTTTATAAAGTTGATGGTGGTTGTGTGACGCAAGTGCGGGCTCAAATAGTGACGGGCGACCTTTTACAATCGCCCGTTGGTGCTACTGCAGATTATTAAGGATTATATTCATCGCTACGCATTGGGGCAAGAGAGTCTCGTTGTCTTTTTCCCTGAGGCGCTGCAGATAAAGGGTTTTTTTGCTGAATTCTTTTTGCTGTTTGAGTTGGTTGTGGACGAGGTGGCAAGACAGGTTTTTGCGGCATTACTGGTTCTTCAGGCTTTTTATATGGTTTAAAGAGAGCTATTCCTTCTTTTTCAAAATATTCTTTTTGCTTTTTGGCTGTTGCGAGTTGCTCTTGATTTTCTTTAGTTGGCTTTTCTTGTTGGAGCCGTTGTATTTCTGTGTCATATTTTTTAATGTCTTGTAGGTTTTGAAGTCGACTTGCTTGTAAACCTACGGGTGCACTATCGCCCTCAATTCTAGCAAGATCGTTTTTGTTAACGATTCCTTTTTCTTTTGCTGCTTGAATTTTTTTTACTGCTAAGTCGTCATCCCATGTTCGCTGAGCTTTATCGGTTATTGCTTTTGCCTGTGCTTCGAGATCTTTAATTTTTTGAGTATTTAGTTTTGGTAGGCCTGCTTTTTCTCGAGCATTATCTTCTCCCATGAGTTGAGATACTGGGCGAAGAATGTCTTGTGCTTCTTTTTTAGCTTGTATCATATGAGGAGGTAAACCAATAGTTGCATCTTCAGCTTTTGGTTTATAGAGTTTTTTGTATTCTATTCCTAGTTGATCTCGTTGTTTTAGGGCTTCTGTAAGTTCTGTATTTAGTTTTGAGCGTTTTGCTGGCAGCATTAATTTTTGCTGTAATTTTTTCTGCATATCTTCTATTTTTTTTTCATTAGCGGAATTTTTGTTGAAATTTTCAAGTCGTTTAACTTGTATTGTTGCGGATGGATTACCTTGTTGAATCATACCAAGAGTTGCCTGATCAATTTGCTTGGTATTAATTTTTTCTTGCATAATTTTTATTGATTTTTCTTCTAGAGCGAGTGTATTTTTTGATATATTTTCTTTTTTGTCTGCTTCCATAACTTTATTTGAGATAGCGATAGATTTTTCTCGAAGTTCGTTGAATTTTTGATCAATGCCTTTACTTAACTTTAGAGCAGAGATTTCTTCCCATTTTTTTGCTTCTTCGTAGGTAAGGCCTTTAATTGGATCTTGTTTATTTGCTATATTGTTTGATAATTTTTTTAATACAGCGGCTTCTTCTGGAGAAAGTTGGCCAATGAGTTTTTGCTCATCTGGAGAAAGTTTGCCATGTGCTGCGCGTACTGCGCGGTCATTAAGATTTTTTGCGTAAACACTGCCTTCCTTTTGAAGATCATCGAGTATTTTATCTGATTTTTTACTTAATTTTTGTAGATTTTGGTAATCTTTTTGCCATGCTGTTTGTAGTTGAGCGTGTGCTTCTGTTTGTGGGGTAGGGCGTTGAGTTGGTGCAGGTGTTGCTTGATTTGGTTTGGCGTCTGTTTTGGGTGTTGGTATCGGTGGTGTATAAACAGCACTGGGTTGAACTGGTGTTGCTTGTTTTGTTTGATAACTGCTTCGTGATCCGCTCCCATATTTTGCTATTGCTTGTGTTTTTATCGATTTGATTTTTTGAGACCATGTAGTTTCTTTTTTTGCTTCTGGTTTTATAGCTGGTTTTGAGTGAGTTGGTATTGCAAGTCCTGGGGGAGTTGGAAGGAGTTCTTTGGAGCGTTTTGGTGATGGTGCTGTTTTTTGTACAGGATGTTCGATTTTTGGTTGTTCTTGGGGAGATCTAAAAGGTAGCTTAAAGCCATGAGCGTTTGATGCAAATGATAATAAAAAGAACAAACATTTTATGTAACTGGTCATTACAATTCCTTCCTTAAAAAATTCAGAACAAGTGCACTGAGAGATAGTTATTGAAAAAATAGCCAAAATGGTGAGTCAATTTCAATAAATTTAAAAAATAAGAAATTTCCAAAGATAAGCCTCATGGACAAGGTGGAGTGATTGCGCTACATTCTGAAGAATAAAAAACCATGCATCTGCAAGGAGAGGCTTATGAAGAAAGCATTAATTACCGGAATTACCGGGCAAGATGGTTCGTACCTGGCCGAATTTTTACTTTCAAAAGGGTATCAAGTTCACGGTATCATTCGCCGTGCTTCAAGTTTTAACACGCAGCGCATTGACCACATTTATCAAGATCCGCATGAAATTCAAGCACGTTTGTTTTTGCATTATGGTGATTTAAGTGATGCTGGTGTTTTGACGCAACTGATTTATTCGATTCAGCCTGATGAGGTGTATCATTTGGGAGCTCAGTCGCATGTTAAAGTTTCATTCGATATGCCCGAGTACACTGGCAATGTGACCGGCCTTGGGACCACGCGTCTTTTGGAAGCATTGCGTCGCAGTGGGAGCACCGCACGTTTTTATCAAGCGTCATCATCAGAAATGTTTGGATCAGCTTGCCCGCCCCAGCACGAAACAACTTCCTTTGCGCCACAAAGTCCTTACGCAGCGGCAAAAGTTTATGCCTACTGGATGACCGTTAACTATCGCGCTTCGTACAACATGTTTGCGTGCAATGGTATTTTATTTAATCACGAAAGCCCGCGTCGTGGCGAAACATTTGTAACACGCAAAATTACCAGGGCCGTTGCCAACATGCTTGCTGGCAAACAGCGCGCGTTGTATTTGGGAAATCTTGATGCAAAACGCGATTGGGGTTTTGCGCCAGAATATGTTGAAATGATGTGGCTTATGTTGCAAGACGGTAAACCCGATGATTATGTGGTGGGCACGGGCACCAGTTATTCAGTCAAAGAATTTGTAGAAAAAGCGTTTACGTATGCTGGTCTTGAGCTTGAGTGGCGTGGGCAAGGTGTGGAACAAAAAGGATTAGTAAAAAGTTGCACAGCCGCCTGGGCGCGCTTTTTTAAAACGGGTGATGAAGTGATTCAAATCGACCCGCGTTATTTTAGGCCGTGCGAAGTAGACTTTTTACAGGCAGATATTAGTAAAGCGCAAAAAAATTTAGGCTGGCAGCCGCGCGTTTCTTTTGATGAATTGATCAATATTATGGTTGACTATGATTTAAAATTTGCTGATCTTGTGCCGGTTGGCGCTGGTATTACCGCGTGTAAACAAAAAGATTTTGCGTACACAACGCATAATGTTTCATTTCAACAACATACGGTTGGGTAGGAGCTATGCTGCATTCTTCAAAAATTTATGTTGCCGGGCATGCGGGTCTTGTTGGCTCTGCGTTACTCAAAGCGTTGTACAGCAAGGGTTATCATAATATTGTGACGTGCTCGTTTTACGATCTTGATTTGCGTAGCCAAAGTGCGGTTGAACAATTTTTTGAGAATGAAAAACCAGAATATGTTTTTTTGGCTGCTGCCAAAGTGGGTGGCATTCTTGCTAATGAAACGTACAAGGCAGAATTTTTGTACGACAATTTGATGATTGCGACCAATGTTATTCATGCTGCGTATTGTTCTGGGGTCAAAAAATTAATCAATCTTGGATCATCATGTATTTATCCAAAATACGCTCCGCAGCCACTTAAAGAAGAATATTTGTTGTCAGGACCGCTTGAGCCGACTAACGAGCCGTATGCTGTGGCAAAAATTGCTGCTATAAAATTGTGTCGTTATTATCATGAGCAATATGGCGCCGATTTTTTTTCGGTCATGCCGACTAATTTGTATGGACCCGGCGATAATTTTAATCTTGAAACATCGCACGTAGTGCCGGCTTTGATACGTAAATTTCATCTTGCCAAGTTGCTGAGCATGAGTAAAATGGCAGAGGTCGAGCGCGATCTTTTGATGTATCCAGTTGGTTTTCAAGTGCAAGCTGCAACGTGGGTAGATTTACTTGGCCATCTTGGCATTACGCAAGAAAGCGTAACGTTGTGGGGCAGTGGTACGCCGTACCGTGAATTTTTGTATGTTGATGATTTAGCGCAAGCACTTATTTTTTTAATGCACAATCATTCGTATCAAGATGTTGGAGAGCTTCTTAATGTTGGCGCAGGTGTTGATGTTAGAATTAGTGATTTGGCGCTGATGATAAAAAAAATTGTGGGATTTAAGGGGGCTATCCATTGGGACGCTACCAAAGCTGATGGGACACCGCGAAAGCTCCTTGATGTCAGACTGATTAATAAGCTTGGATGGCAGGCGCGCGTGAGCTTGGACGAGGGGCTCATGGCATCGTATGCTGCGTATAAAAATCCTACCAATGTAGTGCATGACATTGCAGTAAATGAATTTCAAATAAAGAGAGAAGGGAAGTTATGAAAACGGCACGCTCATTGTTGGTTACTGGCGGGACAGGATCATTTGGTAATGCTTTTATTGAAATGGTGCTTGAACGATATCCAAACTTAGAACGCATCGTTGTGTTTTCTCGCGACGAATATAAACAATTTATTATGTCTAATAAGCCGGTGTTTCGTGGCAATAAAAAATTAAGATTTTTTATTGGTGATGTACGCGATAAAGAGCGCCTTTATCGTGCCTTTGATGGCATTGACATGGTTGTTCATGCTGCCGCCCTTAAGCAAGTGCCGTCGTGCGAATATAATCCTTTTGAGGCCGTTAAAACAAATATTCTTGGCGCTCAAAATGTTATTGATGCTGCTATCGATTGTCATGTTAAAAAAGTGATTGCCTTGAGTACTGACAAAGCCTGTGCGCCCATCAATTTGTATGGTGCAACCAAACTTTGTTCTGACAAATTATTTATTGCCGGTAACGTTTATAGCGGCGCTAACCAGACGCGTTTTGCAGTAGTTCGTTATGGCAATGTTGCGGGTAGCCGTGGTTCAGTGATTCCTTTTTTTCAGCATTTGATCCAGTTAGGCGCAGAAGAACTTCCTATTACTGATGAACGCATGACGCGGTTTTGGTTAAAGCTTGAAGATGCCGTTGAAATGGTGTTACAGGCGTTTGAAATTATGGAAGGCGGTGAGCTTTTTGTTAAAAAAATTCCTTCAATGAGAGTAACCGATTTGGCTCAAGCTATTGCGCCAGCAGTTTCATTGCGTAGTGTTGGTATCCGTCCTGGAGAAAAAATTCATGAGGTGATGATTACAAGCGAAGATGCGCGTCATACCTACGAATATGATGATTATTATGTTATAGAACCTGAATTTAAAATGATTGGTGCGACCAAAGATGTGCATCCAAAGGCTCGTCCTGTTGCTCCCGATTTTGAATATCATAGCGGCAACAATAATCAGTGGTTAACGGTTGATCAAATGCGTACCATGATTGATTCTTTGTAATGAGCGAAGGGTAAGGTTGGCAGAATATGTATAAATTTGGGCTAAAGTTATGGTCAACTAATGAGCAGTATGTTCGTGATGCGGTAAAATTTTATGAACAAGGGCTTTATTCTTACATTGAGCTTTACGCAGTTCCTGGTTCTTTTGATCGGTATCATGCTTTGTGGTCCTCATTAAAAATTCCTTTTGTTATTCATGCGCCACATTTTGCGCATGGTTTAAATGTTTCTAAAAAAGAATGTGTGCAAAATAATCAAAAAATGTTAAGCGAATCGCTGCGCTGGGCAGATGCTTTGGATGGGTCTTTCGTTGTTATGCATCCTGGCGTTGGTGGTGATATTGAGGAAGCTGCACAGCAATTTAAAATGTTTTTTGATAAGCGAATTTTGGTTGAAAATAAGCCCTATCACATAGTGCCAGAAATAGGCAATGGCCAAACTGCTCTTGGGTACACGCCAGAACAGATAGCATTAATTATGGATGTTTCTGGTGTTGGTTTTTGCCTTGATGCTGGGCATGCTATTTGTGCTGCAAATGCATTGGGCCACAATTCGTATGATTATCTCAATCAATTTAATAAACTCAAGCCGACAATGTATCATCTGACCGATGGTGACCAAGCCGGGATTTATGATGTTCATTGGCATTTTGGAGCAGGGACGTTTGATGTAGCAAAAATTCTTTCAATCTATCGGCCTCATAGTTTGTTAACGATTGAAACAGAAAAAACATATCCAGATAAGCTAGATGACTTTGAGCATGATGTTGCTTTTTTAAGAGCAATAGAAAAAAAATTGTCTGCTGGTGTAGCGCAGTTGGTAGGATGAGGAATTTGTCATGCGATTATTAATTTTAGGTTCAACTGGTATGTTGGGACAAGCGCTTATGCGCGAAGCACAGCATCGTGATATTGAAGTGATTGGGATGGCCGATACAGGGAATGCGGATGTTCTTTTTGATATTTGCGATGATGCCAAACTTACTCAATTGATTTATGATTATCGACCGGATACGGTTATTAATACGGTTGCCATCGTAAATTTGGGCTTGTGTGAGCAGGATCCTGGCCTTGCGTATCGCGTTAATACGCGACCCTCAGGAATTTTGGCATCTCTATGTCGTCAAAGTAGTAGCCGACTGATTCAGATTTCTACCGATCATTATTATACCGGAGGTGTTGATGGTAAGCACAATGAAAGTGCGCCCATACACCTTCTTAATGAATATGCTCGAACAAAATATTTAGCGGAATGTCTTGCGTTGACGTATGAAAATTCTTTGGTAGTACGTACCAATATTGTTGGTTTTCGGCAGCACCCCGATAATCCTACTTTTGTTGAATGGGCTCTTAAGATTATAAAAAATGATGAACGGTGTATTCTTTTTGATGACTTTAATACATCAAGTATTGATGTTACTCAGTTTTCACACTCATTATTTGATCTTTTAAATAAAAATATTTCTGGCGTTATTAATCTTGCCAGTAGAGATGTTTCGAGCAAAAAGGATTTTATTTTGGGGTTGGCTCAAGGTTTAGGTAAGAATCTTACCAATGCACGTATTGATAAAGTGACGAATAATTCTTATCAAGGGGTTGTTCGCGCTGAAAGCCTTGGGTTGGATGTTAGTTTGGCTGAAAAAATTCTTGGATATCAGTTGCCAACCAAAGATGCGGTACTTAAAAATTTAGTTGCGCAAGCTCAAGGAAAAATTAATGAATTATGAAAATAAGTTTTTTGTTGATGATCGAGAAATTTCGGCGACAGCTCCTACCTATTTTATAGCTGATATTGCGGCAAATCATGATGGGGATATTTCTCGAGCCAAAGATTTAATTTACTTAGCAAAAGAAGCAGGTGCAGATGTTGCAAAATTTCAACATTTTATAGCAGATGGCATTGTGAGTGATTATGGTTTTAAAACTTTAGGAAGGCAGCTTAGTCATCAAGCAACGTGGAAAAAAACTGTTTATGAAACGTATCAGGATAATGAATGTCGTCGAGAATGGACAGAAGAGCTGGTAAAAACTGCTCATGAAGCGAAAATAACTATTTTTACTGCGCCTTATGATTACCAAGCGGTAGATTTATGGGATGCCTACGCGCCAGCGTTTAAAATTGGATCTGGGGATGTTACCTGGACGCATTTTATTGAAACTATTGCGAAAAAAAACAAGCCTGTTTTTCTGGCTACCGGTGCTTCTTGTATGCAAGAAGTTGAACGAGCTGTCCAAGCTGTTATAACGTATAATCAGAAAATAGTTTTGATGCAGTGCAATACTAACTATACGGCTTCTTTGGAAAATTTTAAGTATATCAATCTTAATGTTCTGAAAACGTATGCACAGTATTTTCCTGAAATGATTTTAGGCCTTTCTGATCATACGCCTGGCCATGCAACAGTTCTTGGTGCGGTAGCATTGGGTGCGCGCGTTATTGAAAAACATTTTACTGATGATAATAACAGAATTGGCCCTGATCATTTATTTTCCATGAATCCAGTGGCATGGCGCGATATGGTTAATAGAACCCGGGAATTAGAAAACGCACTTGGTGATGGTATTAAGCGTGTTGAGTTGAACGAACAAGACTCAGTAGTTTTACAACGCCGTGCTATTCGCCTCAACCGTGATATGGCGGTTGGTGAAACAGTGACCGAGCATGATATTGAATACTTGCGACCTGCGCCACTTAATGCATTTTTTCCATGGGAAAAAGATACTATCTTAGGAAAATCTTTAAAAGTAGCCAAGGTCTGTGGAGATAGTTTATTGCGCTCAGATTTATAAGAAAAATGATTAAAGGATTTTCGATGAATGAGAACTCATGTGTAGCAATTATTCCTGCTCGTGGCGGGAGTAAGCGTATTCCAAGAAAGAATATAAAATCTTTTCTTGGTAAGCCAATTATAAGCTATTCAATTCAAGCAGCTTTGCAGGCAGGTTGTTTTGATGAGGTTATGGTTTCGACCGATGATGCCGAAATTGCAGCTATTGCGCAACAAGAGGGGGCGCGGGTTCCTTTTGTTCGCTCTGATTCTAATGCCAATGATCATGCAATGTTGGCGGATGTTATAGAAGAAGTTTTGTTGGAGTATCAAAAGCAGGGGAAATTTTTTACCTATTTTTGTTGTATTTTGCCAACCGCACCTTTTGTTTCAGCCCAACGCTTGCAAGAAGGTTTTAGTATGCTCATTAATGCAAATGTTGATTCAATTGTCCCTGTTGTCCGTTTTAGCTATCCGGTTCAACGAGCTGTCCGTGTTGATGATGACAAACTAAGTATGTTGTGGCCAGAAAATTATAATAAACGTTCGCAAGATCTCGAGCCTGTTTATCATGATTGCGGCCAATTTTATTTTATGAAATCACAAAGTCTTCTGGAGCAAAAACAGTTGTTTGCAAAAAATACCTTGGCTCTTAAGCTTTCTGAGCTTGAGGTACAAGATATTGATTCACTTGAAGATTGGAAAATTGCAGAATTAAAATATAAAGTTATTAATAATCTTGTTTAATTAAATGAATTATAACGTTTTAATTATTGGGGCGGGAAGAATTGGTGCTTTTTTTGATACTCCTCATGATCATCGTGTTCTTACGCATGCACACGCATTTTCTAAACATCCTGCTTTTGAGTTAGTTGGTTTTGTTGATGCTGATTCTGCTGCTGCTGCTGATGCTGCGCAGCGTTGGGGAGGTCGGGCATTTGTTTCAATTGAGCAGGCATTTTTGCAAAGTGCCATTGATATTGTTTGTGTTGCAACGCCAGACTCGACGCATTATGACATACTTAAACAACTCTTACGCTATTCAATTAAACTTGTTTTTGCTGAAAAGCCATTAACGAAAACGCTCGAGCAGGCAGGCCATATTAAACAGTTGTATGAGCAAGCGGGGATTCCTGTTTTGGTAAATTATTCTCGTCGCTTTGTTCCTGATTTTCATAAACTTCGTGAGCGGGTCCAGCATGGGGACTTTGGTCGTTTTGTTACCGGTACTGGCTATTATGGCAAAGGCTTATTGCATAACGGCTCGCATATGCTTGATTTTATGCGATTTTTTTTGGGTGAGATGAGTGCTGTTAAGTCTGTGCAAAAAATTTTTGATTATTATGACGATGATCCCAGTATTGTGGGTACGGTGCATTTCGAGCATTACGATGCCCCATTTTTTTTGCAGCCTGTTGATTGTCGTTTATTTACTATTTTTGAAATTGATTTGTTGTTTGAAAAAGGGCGGCTGCGTATTTTGAATAGTGGCTTTACCATTGAAGAGTACGCTGTTGAACGGAGTGTCATTTTTCAAGGATATTCGAATCTTGTATTAAAACACCAGTACTCGTCGTCACTTGATCAGGCTTTATATTATGCGGCTGACAATAGTGCGCAATTTTTGGTTGGTAGGCAGCCATTGTACTGCACGCTTGATGATGCGTTGATTGTAATGAAGTTTTGTGAACAGGATGATAGTCATGCAAAAAAAAATACTTCTGTTTGCTCATGATCCAGGTGGTGCCAACACAATCATACCATTAATCGATTTTTTGAAAAAAAAATATGACGTAGTACTTTTTGGCAAAAACATGGCGCTTAAGCGGTATCGAGAATTTGGCTACCAAGGGCACGATATAACGTCTGTTATTGATGATAGTACTCAAGAAAAAATAACTGATTTTTTATATGCATTGCAGCCAGCCGTTGTGGTGACAGGAACTAGCGCGACTGATAAAACTGAAAAATATCTTTGGCGAGCAAGTGAACAGCTTTCTATTCCTTCTTGTGCAATCCTTGACCAATGGATGAATTATGGCATTCGTTTTTCGGCCTACGGGGTTGATAAAATTGACGCTTATAAGGTTGATAAAACGCATGCATTTGTGCCGACAAGAATTTGTGTTATGGATGATTATGCCCGTGAGCAAACACTTCTTGAAGGGATTGCTGGGGATCGGGTGGTTGTTACTGGCCAACCATACTTTGATTTTGTGCAAGTGCGCAAAAATATGTTATCGATTGATAAAATTTTGGCATTAAAAAAATCTTTGTATGGCGATATTGATATGTTAATTACCTTTGCCTCTGAGCCTTTTTCTCTTATTTTTAAAGATAATAATTATCTTGGTTATACCGAACAAACAATCTTACAGGCCTTAATTGAATCATTAACAGCTATTGTGCAACTTTCTCAAAAAAAAATTATTCTGGTGGTACGGCCGCATCCTAAAGAAGATCTTGTGTATTATCAAAATATAATTGCATCTCATAAAATTTCTTTGCTTAAAATAGTTATCGAAAAATACCCTTTCAGGGGTAGAAGCTATGCTGATATCAGATTTAGTTTGTGGTATGTCTTCCATGTTTTTATTGGAAGCAATTTTATTGAATATTCCTATCTTGAGTGTACAAATAGGCTTAAAAATTCCCGATCAGTTTATTCTCTCTCGTCGTGGTTTTATAAAAACGGTCTTGGATAAAAATGAATTATTCGCTACATTACAAGAAGTGATCATGCATCGAACCATGCCGGAGACTGAGTTTTCAGTTATCCAGCAAGCAACGGCGCATGTTGTGCGCGTTATAGATTCGTTGATCTGGGGAGAGATGAGAGATGAATGACGTTCAAACATTACCAAAAATAAAGCCGAGTAAGGCTTTGTCGCCACTTGCAATTCATGGTGGTTCAAAAATTCGAACAAAAAAATTTCCTCCTTATCAGGTGGTTGATCACGAGGTTGAACTTGCGGTATCGCAGGTTTTGCGATCAGGCGTATTGTCTCGCTATCTTGGCGCATGGCATCAAGATTTTTATGGAGGTCCGCAGGTACGTGCTTTTGAAGAAGCCTGGGCTCATTATTTTGGTGTAAAGCATGCCATAGCAGTTAATTCAGCAACCTCTGGTTTGTATGCAGCTGTTGGGGCGGCAGGCATTGAGCCTGGCGACGAAATTATTGTAACGCCGTTTAGTATGTCTGCCTCAGCGGTAGCGCCTCTCGTGTATCATGCTATTCCTGTTTTTGCTGATATAGAAAAAGATTATTTTTGTCTTGATGTTGCATCGATTGAGCAACGTATTACGCCGCGCACAAAGGCAATTCTGATCGTTGACCTTTTTGGGTTGCCTTACGATGTGCAAGCAATTAATGAACTTGCGCGACGCCATAAACTGCTTGTTATTGAAGATTGTGCGCAAGCGCCTGGCGCTTTTTATAAAAATAAAAGTGCGGGTACGTTGGGTGATATGGGTATTTATTCTCTTAATTATCACAAACATATTCATACTGGCGAGGGTGGCGTAGTGGTAACTGATAACGACGAATTGGCCGAGCGATTGCGACTTATTCGTAATCATGCTGAAGCTGTTATTGATGCAAAAGGAGATGCGCATTTTACCAATATGATTGGTTTTAATTATCGTTTAACTGAAATGCAAGCAGCCATAGGACTTGTTTTGCTTAAACGCTTGAATACGCTTGTTGAGACACGTGTTGAAAATGTTGCGTATTTAGAAAAAAGACTTGCGGCTATTCCGGCTTTAACGATGCCAAAAGTTCGCCAAGATTCTACTCATGCCTATTATCTTCATGCCATAAAATTTAATGAACAGATTGCAGGCGTTTCTCGTAATACCTTTGTTAACGCAATAAAAGCTGAGCTGGAAGTGACGGAGTGGCGGGAGACTGAAGGCGTTAAAATTAATGGTGGCTATGTTAAGCCGCTTTATTTGCAATCGATTTACCAAAAAAAACAGGTCTACGGGACTTCGCATTATCCGTGGAGTTTACAAGCGCAGGGCTCAGAAGTTTCTTATGCTCAGGGTATTTGTCCCGTAACAGAACGCATGCATGAGCATGAGTTGATTATTCATGAACTGATGCGGCCCGGCATGACTACGCATGATTTGGATGATGTAGTGAGAGCTTTTGAAAAGGTTTGGGAGAATAGAAAAGTATTATGAAAGTGCCTTTTTTAATTGGTGAAAATATTTATTTACGGGGTCTTTGTGAGCAGGATCTAGAAGGCGATTATGTTTCTTGGCTGAATGATCCTGATGTGTGTCGCTTTAATTCGCATCATATTTTTCCGTATGGAAAAAAGGCTGCGCAAACTTATTTTGATTTAGTAATGGCTAATCCAGCTTTTTTAGTCTGTGCTATTGTTCGCAAAGATAATGATAAACATATTGGTAATATTGCTATTCAAAACATTAATTATATTAGCCGCAATGCTGAGTATGCAATTATTTTGGGTGATAAGAGTTCTTGGGGGAAAGGTTATTCCAAAGAAGCTTCGATTATGTTACTAAAGCATACTTTTTTGGAACTTAATTTACATAGAATTTACTGTGGAACATCTGTTAATAATATTGCTATGCAAAAATTGGCTTGTTATATGATGATGAAAGAAGAAGGGATTCGTCGACAGGCCTTGTTTAAGCATGGGCAGTTTGTCGATATTATAGATTATGGCGTACTTCGTGAAGAATTTCTTGCGAAATTTCATCAACCTGCAGTACAAAGCTCTACCGTTTTTTAGAAAGAAAACATTATGAACGATCAAAAAAACACGACTCCTTTTCAAGATTTACAATATTGTATTCGTTGTTGCATTCCCGAAACTCAAGAAGGAGTTGATTTTGATGAGATGGGTATTTGCCAGGCTTGTCGTTCTTCTGAAGAAAAAATGCATATTAATTGGGCTGAACGCGAAAAAGATTTAAGGGCGATATTGGACGATGCAAAAGCAAAATCTGGTGATAACTACGATTGTATTATTCCCATTAGTGGCGGGAAAGACAGTACCTTTCAGCTACATGTACTTACTAAAGTTTATGGGATGAAGCCTTTGGCGGTGACGTTTAGCCATAATTGGTTTAGTGGCACGGGAATGTACAATCTTTTGAATTCACTTGAGAAATTTAATGTTGATCACATTATGTTTACGCCAAACCGAAACTTAGTAAATCGTACCGCTCGCCGCTCTCTTGAGGCTATTGGGGATGCTTGTTGGCATTGTCATGCCGGCGTTGGAGCATTTCCTTTGCAAGTTGCTGTGGCTTACAAAATTCCTTTACTTATTTGGGGCGAGTCAATATCTGAGTCGTCTGGGCGAGCATCGTACAAATGTAAGCGTTTGCAATTTGATAAAGATTATTTCCTCGCTGTTTCTGCTAAGCGTAAGCCTGAAGAAATGGTCTGTGATTATTTGACTATGAAAGATCTTGCACCATTCAAAAATCCCACACCAGAGGAATGTTTGAAGGTGGGCGTTCATGGCATTCATTTGGGCGACTATATTTTTTGGGATGATGAGCGCCAAATGGAGTTTGTACGTGATAACTATGCCTGGAAAGAAACGAACATTGATGGTACCTATAAACGTTATAAAAGTGCTGAGTGCATTATGCCGGGTGTGCATGACTTTACCTGCTATCTCAAGCGTGGCTATGGTCGAGGAACATTTCATGCGAGTGTTGATGTGCGCGCCGGTTTGTTGACGCGTGAAGAGGGCTTTGAATTAGCAAAAAAACATGATTCAATGAGGCCTGATGCGCTTGATTATTATTTAAAAATTACTGGTTTAACGGAAGATGAATTTCATAAAATTATGGAAGGTCATCGTTTAAAAAAACTTGGTAAAATTGCAATGCCAATTAATTTTAAAAGTAAAGAACAACGAAAATCTGTTAAGCCTTTTGTTGAAGAATTAATTGAAAAAACCAACAAAGAAAATCTTTAGATTGGGTGGTTACAATGCAACATGGCTTTTTTTTAGATTATAGTATTCAGCAAACTTTACAGGCTTATCGCAAAAAGATGTTAGATCCTGTTTTTGTTGCCGAATCAATGATTCGCTTTGTCCAAAATTCTGACATGATCTTTAATGCGTGGGAACATTTTGATGCTGAATATTTTTTACAAAAAGCGCTGTTAGCGCGAGAAAATATTCAAAAAGGGCAGCTTAGGGCGCTTGAAGGAATTCCGGTTGGGATTAAGGATATTATTAACACCAAGTATTTTCAGACACAAATGGGCAGTGCTTTATGGCAAGGATTTTGTCCTGGCAATGACGCGCGTGTTGTGTATCATGTTGAGCGTGCGGGTGGTATTATGCCCGGAAAGACATCATCAGCTGAATTTGGTGTTCATGCGCTGAGTGAAACCACTAATCCTCACGATGCTGCCTTTTCTCCAGGAACATCTTCGAGTGGTTCTGCTGTTGCAGTGGCAACCGGGATGCTTCCCGTTGCGTTGGGTACGCAGACAGCAGGTTCCATAGTAAGGCCGGCAAGCTTTTGTGGCGTGTATGGTGTTAAGCCATCGTTTGGGCTTATTCCGCGTACAGGTATTTTAAAGACGACGGACACGTTGGATTCTGTTGGTTTTTTTGTTAGTCATGTACAAGATTTGGCCCATGCTTTAAATGTTCTCAGAGTTTCTGGTAAAGATTATCCTTTTATTCATGCAGCATTGGATAATTATTCTTTGCCTGAAGGTTCGCGTAAAAAACCATGGCGGGTGGGTTTTGTGCGTAGCCATACGTGGGATTACGCTTATGATTATGCACAAAAATCTATGATTGATTGGGTGCAAAAACTTGCAGGAGCTGATGGTGTTGAAGTTGAAGAAGTTACAATGCCTGAACAAGTGAATAATGCTCACGATGTGCATCGAATAATTTATAACAAATCGCTTGCGTATTATTTCCAAGAAGAGTTTAAGCAAAAAGAATTGGTATCTGAAAGAATGGCTGAGCTGATAGAAGATGGGTTGATTATCACCGTCAAAGATTATCACCAGGCATTAGCAGATCAGCGAGATATGGTTTGTTTAGTTGATGATGTTTTTAACGATTATGATGTACTTGTTTCGCTCAGTACGGCAGGCCAAGCTCCTTTGCGTCATGAGATAGAATTACCAGATCCTGCGCTTATGTGGACGATGACGTATGTACCTGCAGTGAGTGCGCCTGTTTTTAGGGCGCCATCAGGAATGCCTTTTGGTGTGCAGCTTGTGACTCGTCGGTATCAGGATTTACACTTATTTACTTTTATTAATCATCTTGTTTCATTAGGTTTGTTGCCGGTGTCAACCTATCCAACGCTTAAAAAAGCAAGAAATAGTAAACTTGATCACGCCGAGATTGGTTTATGATTTTGAAAAAAGTTTTGGGATTAAAGAAGAGAGCATCTGTTTTTTTGCATGATTATCAACAAGCAAAATTTAAGCGAAATCAGGTAAAAAATCTTTTTAAAAATCCTTTAGCTGTCCCGATAAAAACAACAGCTCCTAAAATTCTTTTTTGGGTGACTGGTGGGATGTCTATTTTACTTAATATTGAAGGAGCAGTTGCCCTTGCTCTTCGGCTTCGAGGTTTTAATGTTCAGTTGGTTATTTGCGATGGAACTTTGCCAGCATGCGTGAGACGTGAAGTACAGCAAGACTATCAATGTTCGAAAAAAGAAAAAAAATGTTCTAATTGCAAGGAACCCTGTGCTTCTTTTTTGGATATACTAGGGCTGCCGTATTCATTTGTTGGGGATTTTATTACTCAACAAGATCGTGTTGAGCTTTTAAAGCAGGCTCATATGGTGACTTGGGATTCGTTAGATTCGTTGACATTCAAGGGTGTTAATATTGGAAAAAATATTTCATCAGCTTTAATTCGCTATTCACGCGGGCATGATATTAAGGATAGAGATGATGTTTTGTTGGATTATACGTATGCAGGGTTGCTGGTTGCTGCAGCTTCTTATGCCGCAATAGACAGTTATAAGCCAAACCAGTTATTTATGTCACATGGAACGTACATTGATTGGGGCCTGCTTTACATAATGCATTGGCAAAAAATATTTCTGTTACTGCCTGGATGTCGTCTTACATGCTTTATCAATTTTATTTTAAGCATATTAACTCAGAGCCTATTGATTTTTATAGTATAAGTTGCAATGCATGGGAACAAAGAAAATCTGTTCCTTTATTAGAGATTGAAAAGAAACGTCTTGATAAATTTTTATCAAATCGTTACAAGAAGCAAATTAGTTTTGATATGAAATCATTTGGCATTTATCAAGATGATATTCAAGCTCTAAAAGACCGTTACAAAATAACGAGCAATAAACCTGTGTGGGGTATTTTTTGTCATATTAATTGGGACAATGTTGGGGATTATGTTCCAATGCCTTACGCTACTTTTAATGAATGGATTTTTGATACGGTAGTTCATATTGCTGCGGTTCCTGACGTAACGTGGTTGATAAAAATTCATCCCGCTGAATCTTGGGAAAATCCATACAGCGGGCTTGAACAATTTATTAAGCAAAATTTTCCGTCATTGCCAGAGCATGTAAAAATAATTTCTATGCATGATGAGGTAAGTCCTTTAAATTTTTATCAACTTATTGATGGGGCCGTGACTGTTTGTGGTACCGCAGGGCTTGAAATCTCATTGATGGGTAAGCCAGTGATCCTTGCCGGACAGGCTCATTATGCGCAAAAGGGTTTTACTCATGATGCATCAACTAAGGAAGAGTATCGTGCTTATTTAAAATCTGCCGCTCAGTTGCCTTTACTTGCTGAGCGAGCAAGAGATTTAGCTCGTCAGTATGCATATTCTTTCTTTTTACAGCGACAAATTCCTTTTGAAGTTTTGGAATACTCACAAAATCGTTATTTTAGATTTGATCAGGCTTCGCTCCTCTTACCTGGAAAAAATGATTTTATTGATTTTATTTGTGATAGCATTGTTGCAGGGCGTGACTTTGTGATGAGTGATGCCTTAGTTGAAAAATGGTGTATGTTGTTTGATTTGTAATAAAAAAAGTTGGTAAGAGAGTAATGTTTGAAGTAAAAAATACTTTAATTAAAGTAAAAAATCACCTGCGACAATTTTTACGTATGCGCAAGCGTAATGAATTACGAAACAAAATTCAAAAAATTAATCAACAGATTGATATTTTAGTAAGTAGCATGCCATCTGATTTAAAACGACAAAGAATTTTATTTGCGCTCTCTTTTTCTGTTTGTGAAGTTAATCGCATTCATGATTGGATGCTTGCGCAGGCCCTGAAATTACGTGGAGCCAAAATCGTTTCTTTGATTGAGGGTGGGATTCAAGAGGGAGAGACAAGTCTTTTTGGTGGCATTTGGGGTAGTTATATCGATGATCCGGTTAGAGATAAAGAGCAATTTCACAAGAATAATAAGATTATCCAAGATGCAGATAATGAACTATGGTTGCAGTGGTTGGATGTTGTTCCATTTGAATTACGTAACTATATTTTAGAAACTCAAAAATGTGATACTCGTCAACTTTGTGAAAGTTATGACATTGCTGATTATGAACATTGGCTTTATGATTCTATGCCTGTTGGCAAATGGATTGTAGATATTATTAAAAATAATGAACTTGTTGGTGATATTCAGTGTGTTAACGATTATAAAAAAAAATTAAAGTCATATTTATTTAATATTATTTTGATGATTGAAGCTTTAAAAAAAGCATTCGACGATATTAGTCCTGATGTGATTTATTCAAATGGAAGTTTTTATTATCCTTGGTCTATTATCAAAATCATAGCAGCTCGAAAAAAAATTCCTTATTTTAATTCAACAATAGGTTATGTGCGTAATACTTGGTGTTACAATTTTAATGCGGATGTTGTGCCAACTGATTTTTCTGATATTTGGTTAACTTGGAAAAATAGAGATCTTTCTGATGCTCAAAAGGCTTTAGTCACGGCATATTTAAAGAATGGAAAAACTGGTATTAATATGAATGTTAATACGGCAAATCCAGCTTCTTGTGTGGTAAAAGTAGTTCAGCAATCATTGAGTCATATCGATTTTTCTAAGCCGACATTTTTGTTGCCAATTAATATTATATGGGATGCTGCAGCACTTGAATCCCCCTCATCTTTTGGAGCTATGCCTGTATGGCTAGAAAAGGTAATTACTTTTTTTAAAACAAAGCCAAATTTCAATTTAATTCTCAAAGTTCATCCTGGTGAATGGAATAAATATTTTCCTATAACAAGGCAAGGTATGTATGATTTTTGTATTGGTTTGAATTTAACAAGTAATATTATTTGTTTAAGACCAGATACCAATATTCAGGCGTATGATTTATTTGATTATATTACTGCCGGACTTGTTTTTACTACGACTCTTGGTATTGAAATGGCTTGTGCTGGGGTTCCTGTTGTTACTCTTGGGCATGCGCCGTATGCGCAAAAAGGGTTTACGTACGATCCTGAAAATTATGATGCATATTTTTCTTTATTAGAACGTTTAGTTCATAATCCACTATCTATTAAAGAGCGCCTTTATAATCAACAACAAGCATGGAAATTTTTATATTTATATCATTTTGTTTATTCAATTAAATTTGATCTTTTTAATTATTCATTAACTGGTCACAATATATTGAATTTTTCAAAAGCTGATGCTTTGATGCCTGGGAATAGTAAGATGTTTGATTATGTCTGTGGTTCCATTATTAATCATTTGCCCATTATTTCTCAAAATCGTTGGCCTGATTTCTAAAACAAGGAGATATGGTTACAGATAAATATTGTTTTATATATGCGTAATGTTGGTAGTTATGAATATGTATCGAATGGTGATTTTCAAATGAGTAGTAATATGACTAGTTCAAAAAATTGTTCCTGTTTTAAATGGTTTTCATGTTGTTCTCTTAAGCTGTATTAGAGTATTTATAATGTTGAATCATAATAATAAGCGCCTTGTTGGTTATGATATGCAGGGTAAAGTGTATGATGCTCAGGATCATATTTTAAGAGAAATTGATAAAACTTATTGGTCTGAAGCTCAAGATTTATTGAAGCAGTATAAAAAAAATCATTTGGAAAAGATTGGTATTGTAAGAACAGAGCAAGCAGATCAGCAGGGTTTTTTGAGTCACGAAAAACATATTATCTCATATCCAAGTGAGTGGGCAGTAAGTGCTTTTAAAGAGGCTGCACGCTTTCACGTGCAGCTTTTTCTTGATTTGGATACTTATGGGTTAACTCTTAAAGATGCATTGCCTGAAAATATTGTGTTTAATGGTTTCAAGCCTGTCTTTATTGATTTTTTATCGATAATAAAAAAAGAAAATCGAGTAAAAGAGGCGTGGTACAAAGAAATAGATCCTCAAAATAAGGGATTTAATTACATTATTTTTGAGAAAATGTTTTTGCCTTACATACTTTTCCCATTAATTATTATGAGTCGAAAAGATTACAAAGGTGCGCGAGAGCTCTTGTGGCACAATGCGTGTAATAGAGGGAATCATTCAACAACTTGGCACGATATGATTCGGATGCAAGGGGCCTGTTCTAAGATACAAACGGCGTTTCAGACTGCCCGATTGTATTATGCCCTTACCTGTGCTGAGCGCAAATCTTTTCAAGATTGTTGTCGCGATGTTTTGGCGTCTATCGAAGCGCTTGAGGTTGCTTCGCGCAGTGGTAGTTATGTTGCCTATTATGAAGAAAAAAAAGAGAATTTTTCTTTTGATGATCAGACTAATTGGAAAGAAAAGCAAAAGGGCGTTTATCAGGTTTTGCAGCAGTACAAGCCTAAAAGTGTTTTAGATTTGGGTGCGAATACTGGCTGGTTTTCTATTTTAGCAGCAAAGCTTGGGGCCAAAGTTACTGCAACTGATATCGATGAATCATGTGTTGATTTTTTATATCGTTTTGCCAAGCAAGAAAATCTAAATATTCTTCCACTTTTTTTATCATTTAAAGATTTACAACGCTCTGCTTTTGGTGCAGTGCCAACTGATAGTGTTTATCAAACTGATGAATTTAAAAAAACGCCGCTTTTTTTGCCAGCGCATGATCGCTTGCAATCTGATGTTGTGTTGTGTCTTGGGTTATTGCACCATCTTGTTTTGGGCATGAATGAAAAACTTGAACATGTTCTGTCCATACTGGCAATGCTAACGCATAAGGCATTGGTTCTTGAGTTTGTTGCATTAGATGATTCAATGATTGTAACAGATCCTAATTTTTTTAAGCATTTGTCTAAATATTCATTAAAAACGTACAATATAGATCGAGTACTTGAAGAGGGAAAGAAATTTTTTAGGAACGCGGTGCTGTTGCCATCTCACCCAGAAACGCGTCAATTGATTATTTTTGAAAAGTGAAAAGGGTTGTCATGATTGAACCAAAAATTTCTCTGTTAGTTCCTACGCACAATCGAGCAGCATCTCTTAAGCGGCTCCTTGAAAGTATCTTTAGTGGTGCTAGCAAGGTTTCTTATGAAATAGTTGTTGTTGATAATAATTCAAAAGATCAGACGAAAGAATTGGTTACAAGTTATGGGGATCGAGTTCGTTACGTTTTTGAAGGCAACACATCGTTTACACGAGCTCGTCACACAGGGGCTTTACATGCGCGTGGCCCTATAATTGTCTATCTTGACGATGATGTAATTGTGCATCAAGGGACGCTTGAGGCAATTGAAGAAATTTTTGATAAGTATCCAGATTGTGCTGTTGCCGGTGGTAAAATTTTACCACGGTTTGAGCAAGAGCCGCCGCAATGGGTGCTTGATTTGCAAAATAGTTTTAACGGTTTATCGCTGTACAATTTGGGGGAGCAAGAAAAAGAGGTTGATGCGGTACCTGGCCCCATCATGGCAATTCGCAAGTCCGTATACAAAGAAATTGGTGGTTTTCCGCCAGACACGGTGGGAGTAGAGACCAATATTGCTGAAAAGACTTTTAAAAAATTATATGTGGGTCCTGGTGATTACGGTTTTTGTAAGCGCTGTAAAACGCATGGCTATAAAATTTTTTATTCACCAAAAATAGTGGTAGAGCACGTGATTCCTCCCTATCGCTTGACACAAGAATTTTGGATGTCTCGCATGGTTGGAGAGGGACATTGTGGTGCGCTTACGCGTATCAATATGCAAGAATTTAAAGCGCAAGGAATGCAAAAAGTATTGCGTGATTTTGACAATATTCGCTTTCTAGTACGGCATTATGTTCGCTCCAAGCTGCAGCGCTTGCGTGGGGCCAAAGCGCCTTTATTGCCTGATGAAATCTGGTTTCATTATTATACTTCCATGATCAAAATGCAGGGAGTGTTGCACAAGAGCCCGGGGCTTGCCAGCTATTTGTGGGATTTGGGACTGCAAGGCGTTGCCGATAAAAATTTTGATACCGTGATTAAAGAATTACCAAAGGCATATCAAAAGCTTGCGTTTAAGGGGTAGTAATGAAAATTTTAGTAACTGGTGGAGCGGGTTTTATAGGTTGCAATGTGGTAAAGCATTTTGCAGAGCAAGGACATGAGGTTTTTGTTATTGATAATCTTTCACGGCAAACGGCATTAATTAATATTCGTTGGATGCGTGAAAATCTTTTATTTAATTTTTTACAGCTTGATATTACTGATCGTGAAAATTTAGAGAAATATTTTAAAGTACATACGTTTGATGCAGTTATTCATTTGGCCGCTCAAGTTGCGGTAACGTTATCGGTTCAGGATCCGCGGCATGATTTTTATGTTAATGCGCTTGGAACTTTTAATGTTTTGGAATGTGTACGCTTATTTTCGCCGCATGCTGTTTTTATTAATGCTTCAACTAATAAGGTTTACGGTAAAATTGCAGAACAACATTTAATTGAAGATACCTCGCGTTACCGTTCTCCTAATCCTTTGTACAAAGGTGTTAGTGAGGAGCAGCCGCTTGAATTTTTTTCTCCGTACGGCTGTTCAAAAGGTACTGCCGATCAGTATACGTTAGATTATGCTCGTATTTATGGGCTTAAAGCTATTACTGTTAGGCAGTCATGTATTTATGGCCCACATCAGTTTGGTGTTGAAGACCAGGGCTGGATAGCGTGGTTTATTATTGCGCATCTTGAAAAAAAACCAATTACTATTTATGGAAATGGCAAGCAAGTACGCGATGTTTTGTATGTTTCAGATCTGGTTGATTTTTATGAACTGGCTATCATGAATGCAGAAAAAGTTCAGGGACTTGCTTTTAATATGGGCGGTGGGCAACAAAACTCATTGTCTTTACTAGAATTTTTTGATGTCTTAAAAGGTTTGGCTGGCGATAAGATTCAGTATTCATTTGATAATTGGCGGCCTGGCGACCAGCTTATGTTTATTTCAGATAACACCCGCTCAGAAGCATTGTTAGGTTTTAATCCAAAAATTTCTTGCGATCAAGGGATTGCCAAAATTTATGAATGGTTAAAGAAATATTATCAAGCAGGAGTTAATGTTAGAACGGATTTTGTTGAAGAGCATTTAGCATGAAGGTATTCATTAAATCAGTGACAAAATTTTGTAGTGACTTGGTATTGGTGTTTAGGAGTTTAGTATGAAAAAATATATGTTGTTAATGATCTTCTGTACTTTTAGTAATTTTTTTTCAGTTGAAGCTGTTTTTGATGAAGGGCTTCAAGAAATGGTGGATAATGACACTGTGGAAGGGTTTGTAATCAACGAGGTTTCGTTAAAAGAGCGCTTGTGTGCAATTATTCTTGAGGCTAATCTAAGTGATTTTGTAGAATGTATTGAGACCGAATCTGTTCTAGAAGACAAACATTTGCAGGAATTTTGTGTGAATATTGCTAAGCATGAGCTTGTTGCAAATGCAACTCCCAATACTGCTCGTTTGCGCGATCTTAGCCGTATTGTTATGCTTTTAGAAAATTATGGTACGTATAGATTGCTCATTCCAATGTGGAAAAGCCAGGCTGGAATAGAACCCGGGTGTGGCGGTTATGGTTCGGTTTGTTAAGAAAATTTCATGAAGAATGTCATTGTTGCCTGGTGTGCTGAAAGCGAAATAACCTTTGAGCGGCATGTGCCGCTTGCATTTGTTGGTAGGCGTAATCGGCAGCTTGGTTATTCAAATGATATTGCGATTCTTTTTTTGCAGGGCCTTCAGCTTTTAAGTGATGCGTATAAAACTGAATTACGCACTCTTGGTTTTACGCTTTATGACGCGAGCAGTTTGTACCAAGCTCATGCCCAGCGTTATACGCAGCTTGATCGTTTTGGTGATTATGAAAAAAAATGTTTTTTGCGTTGGCTGGTAATTAGAGACGTATTTCAGAATCAACCGGTTATTCATTACGATGGGGATATTGTTTTTAACGAAGATCCAAAAATAATTGCTGAAAAATTGACGGGCACTACGTTTGTGTTGCAGGGGTGCCCGGCTTTTACCGTGATAAGCGATACTGGTTGGTTTGTGCAGTACCAAGCGCAGCTTGATCGTTTTGTTTCCAATATCGAAGAATACTCTGCTCAGGCCTGGCAGCAACGTGTAGGGTGGGAAATTTCATTTAAAACGCGGTGGGCGGGCTCGCGCTTTCGTCAAACAATTACCAGCGATCAAGATTTGATTTCGCATCTCATTCATACACGCCAACTGGTGCAGCAATCGATTGAGAATGTTTATGAGCGGCTTCAGGATTATCTTCTTTTTGAAAATCCATTATTGATTAACTTTTATGATGATTGTTTTCCTTACAAGTATTTTCGAAAAAATGGCATTGATTATTTTTCGTATTCGCGCGAAGATGCCCAGCATCAACGTTATACCAAGCGCATACTCTTTTGGCATATGCAATCGTGCTTTAATTTTTACTTAGCGAAATATCTGTTGAGAAAAAAGATAATAATGCCGCTGGGTCGCTTGTCGCTTGATCTTGAAAATCAAACACGCGAAGGGCGTGTTAATAGATTTTTAAAGCGATATGTACAACACGATAGACGTTTAAGTGTTTATGAGTATTTTTTTGAGAAGCATGACTTTAGTGGCGTATTTTCAGATAAGATTTGGTGGAAACGGGGAATATTTACATAAAAAAAGACCTAGGCGAAAGCCTAAGCCTTTTCTCATATTCAACCAAATAGGTTTCTTATTCGGAAATTTGACCTTCTTCAGGTGCAACGACAGGTTCTTCTGGCGTTGGCGCTGGATCCAAAGGCATAATCACTTCTTCTTGTGGTGCTTCGTAAGTTTCTTCGCCTTCTGCAAAAAGATTACTTGAAGCTACGCCAAATACAAATGATAACAACATCAAACCTAGAAGATTATTTTTAACTATTTTCTTCATAAGTTTTGCTCCTCTGAAAAATACGAGGTTGAACTTATACTAGAGCAATCGCTCCATTCTATATCTATCTTACTAATAGAAAATAATAAAGTCAATATGTTTACAAATAGAAATGTTCAAAAAGGGCCAAAAAGGGCTATTTTTGAGAAAAGGCCTAGTTTAAAAGCCATTATATGGCCCTTGCCGGGGTCTAAAATTAGGGGGTAAAAAGGGGTGTTTTTGACTTGCCGGGGTTTATTAGGGGCTACTTTTTTTTTATAATCATTTGCGCTAAGCTGGGGGCTATCCATCAAAAAAGAGGAGTAAGTGATGATAGACAATCAAAAAGTAGAAAATATCGGCTGTAGTACCGTTTTTTCTTGGGATCCAAAAGATTTCGATCAATTATTAAAAAGCTGTGATGTTGATGATGAAGTTACTATCACACTCAAATATTTGCCAGCAAAAAATCTCAAAATTTTAGAAGCTGGTTGTGGGATTGGACGTGTTTCCAAATATCTTGATAACAAAGGTTTCAATAATTTAGAAAGTATTGAAATTAATCCAGCGCCGGTTGCCTGGCTCAATAAAACATTTCCAGCGCTCAAAGTAGTGCAGGGTGATCTTCTCAATATGCCGTATCCTGAGAATTCATTTGATGTCGTCTTGAGTTATGGTGTTGTTGAGCATTTTCCGCAAGGTCCCGATCAAGCGATGGCTGCTATGTTTAAAATTTTAAAGCCGGGCGGTACGCTTATCATAACCGTGCCCAGTTTCAACATAGTGCGTCGCATTAGTTATTGGCTTAAAAAAATTGATCCGCGCTTGTGGGGTTGGTTGCGCGCGTTGTGTGGCAAAAAAAAGCTTGTGGCCAATGGTAAGCAGCTTGGTTATTACATTGATCCGCAACATGGTAATTTTTTTGAATATCGTTTTACCAAACGACAATTTGATCGCGTGTGCACGCGTGCTGGGTTTAAAATTATTGAAAGTAATCCGATTGCGCATGTTGATGGGTTGTTGCATTGTTTCGGTGCGCCGTTAGTAACCTTTAAAAATTGGGAATTTAAGATGAGCAAGCTTGGGGTATGCCTCAACTGGCTGTTTACTAAAATTCCTTTTTTTCATAATCATATGCAAGCCTGTGTTTTAAAAAAGCCTGAGGTATCTTCATGATCGAGCATGTTATTCATGGGCAGGTACTTTTAGCAACTATTGTGCGGCATACGTTTAGCAAGCCCGGCATTTCTTTTTTAACGCCTGACAATTTTTCACAACAACTTGGTTACATGCAACATGCTGCTGGGCATGAAATTAAGCCGCATATTCATAACGAAGTCCGCCGTGAGGTTGTGCTTACCAAAGAAGTTCTTTTCATTCGTAAAGGAATTTTGCGTGCTGATTTTTATTGCGAAGACGGTAGTTATGTTGAAAGCAGACTTTTGCAGGCTGGTGATGTGGTGCTCTTGGCGCGTGGCGGGCATGGTTTTAAAATTATTGAAGATGTTGAAATGTTTGAAGTTAAGCAGGGGCCGTATGTGGGTGGGAATGATAAAACTATTATTGCCAAGGTCGATGAGCAAAAGTTGAGGATGACATGATACAAACTCAAGACGCAAAACATGTGTTTATTCCCGTCAATGAACCGTTGTTGAATGGGAATGAAAAAAAATATTTAAATGAATGTATCGATACCGGTTGGATTTCTTCCGACGGTCCTTTTGTTAAAAAATTTGAAGAACTTTTTTCAGCCCGCATGGGTTGTGAGTACGGTATTGCCGTTATGAATGGCACAGCTGCGCTTGAAGTGGCGGTGCGTGCACTTGACCTTGAGCCTGGTAGTCAGATTATTGTGCCCACCTTCACCATTATTTCTTGTGCTATTGCCATAGTGCGCGCTGATTGTGAGCCCGTGTTTGTTGACGCTGATGCCAAGACGTGGAACATGGATGTTACTGATCTTGAAAAAAAAATTACACCACGGACCAAAGCAATTATGGTCGTGCATATTTATGGCCTGCCTACCGACATGGATCCGGTGATTGAATTGGCAAAAAAATATAATTTAAAAATTATTGAAGATGCTGCCCAGGCGATTGGCCAAACGTATCGCGGTCAGCCGTGTGGTAGTTTGGGCGATATCAGTATCGTGAGTTTTTATCCCAATAAGCATGTGACAACAGGCGAGGGTGGCATGGTTATGACAAATGACGAGCATTTGGCTGAGCGTGCACGTTCATTACGTAATTTGTGTTTTAAAGCAGAGCGTCGTTTTGTGCATGATGAACTTGGTTATAATTTTCGTATGACTAACTTGCAAGCGGCCGTCGGCTTGGCACAGCTTGAGCAGCTTGATCTTTTTATTAAGAAAAAAAGATTGATTGGACAATTTTACACCACGCATTTGCGCCGCATTGGCTATCTGGAGTTACCGCTTGAAATGACGGCGTATGCCACTAACATTTACTGGGTTTTTGGTATGGTACTCAAAGATAGTGTGCCATTTGATGCGATGGAAATGATGCGACTTCTTGCGGAGCGCGGTATTGGAACGCGCCCATTTTTTTGGGGTTTACATGAGCAGCCGGTGTTTAACCAAAATAGAGAAGTGATGCAATCATGTCCTGTGGCTGAACGCTTGGCGCGCAGAGGTTTTTATATTCCCAGCGGTCTTGCGTTGACGCAAGAGCAGATGGATCGTGTGGTTTGCGCGATCAAGGAGATTTTTTCATGACAGTTTTTGGCGCTTACGCCCAGTATTACGATGCGTTGTATCACGATAAAAATTATGATGCCGAAACTAACTATCTTGATGCGTTGATCAAAAAATTTGCCCCGCAGGCGCGCTCAATTTTTGAGTTAGGGTGTGGAACCGGCCGGCATGCGTTGGCGCTAGCACGTAAGGGATATGGCGTCCATGGCATTGACTTGAGTGAGCAGATGCTTACGCAAGCAGAGGCGTTGCGCGCTGAAAATTCTGAAAATGCAAGCCGGCTGTCTTTTTCTGTTGGTGATTTACGCACTGTACGGTTAGCAAAAAAATTTGATGTGGTTGCCTCATTATTTCATGTCATGAGCTATCAAACAACTAATGCTGATTTGCAAGCAGCATTTCAAACGGCGGCCGTGCATGTGAATGCCGGCGGTTTATTTGTATTTGATTTTTGGTATGGGCCGGCGGTGTTAACGATTGGCTCAGACGTACGCGTTAAGCGTATAGAAACTGATGCCGTAAAAGTAACGCGTGTTGCCGAGCCTGAAAGTCAGGAAGCAAACAATTGCGTTAATGTTAAATTTACGATTTTTGTTCATGACAAAAAACAGGATGCGACGACTGAATTGCATGAAAATCATTGCATGCGTTATTTGTTTAAACCAGAAGTTGAGGCGTTGTTTGAGCAGCATGGTTTTGAGCTGGTGGCCTTTGAAGAATGGTTGACGGGCAAGCAGCAGGTCAGTAGGTCGTGGGGCGTGTGTGCGGTTGGGCGTAAAAAATAAAGCATGGTGAAGCTATGAAAATTGGTGTTTATTTTGGCGGGGTGTTATCAGATCCAAAATCTGGTGGGGGCTACACCTTTCAGTATTCTTTGCTGCAAGCAATTAAACGCAGCCACAGTACGCATGAATTTGTTATCTTAGATTCGTTACAAAAAAAATTGAGCAGTCCGCAAGATTCGTTACTGAAAAAAGCTGCGCTCAAATGTTGGCGCTATTTTGATACTCGAGAGGTTCAAAAAAAATATAAAAGTTTATTAAATCGTGCAGTCCTTGAAAATAATATCGACATGGTTTGGTTTGTAACACCAGCACACCAATTTGTTGAGGTGCCGTATTTGTACACGGTGTGGGATTTGCAGCACCGGCACCAATCATTTTTTCCTGAAGTCAGTGTGACTGGCAGTACTTTTGAAGAACGCGAGCGGCACTATGCCAATGTCATTCCACGAGCTGCGTACGTTTTGGCGGGTAATGAAACGGCAAAACGAGAGGTTATGCGTTTTTATGGCATGTCTGAACAGCGCGTTGAAACGCTTGAATTGCCGACGCCAGACTTTGTTTTTGATAAGACACTTGAGCAGGTTGATGTTATCAAAAAATATGATTTTAAACGGCCGTATGTTTTTTATCCTGCGCAGTTTTGGCCACACAAAAACCATATAACGTTGTTGTACGCCATCAAACAGCTCAAGGAACAGGGAAGCTTAGTAGATCTGGTGCTGACCGGTTCTGACAAAGGAAATTTGGCATATGTGCAAGAAATAGTTGCAACGCTCGGCTTGCAGGATCAAGTTCATTTTCTTGGTTTTGTTTCAATTCCTGAGTTGGTGGCGCTCTATCGGAACGCTTGTGCGTTAACGTTCGCGTCATTTTTTGGCCCGAACAATATTCCTCCCTTGGAAGCGTTTGCGCTTGGTTGCCCCGTTATTGCTGCCGATGTTGATGGCATGCGTGAGCAGCTGGGCGATGCTGCTTTATTTTTTAACCCGCGCAGTTTAGAGCAGTTAGCGCAGCACATTCAAACACTATTAAACGATTATGATCTGAGGCAGCAGTTAATTAACAAAGGTTTAGCGCGTGCGAATAGTTGGACGTGTGATGATTACGTACAAAAAATTATAAAAATTCTTGATGAATTTGCGCCAGTTCGTCGCTGTTGGAGCAGCACGCAGCGCTATATTCACGGATAAATTTTATGAAAAACCCAAAAGTTTCAGTCGTTCTCGGTTCGTACAACCGTTTAGCATTTATACAATTAACGCTTGCCAGCATTCGTGCTGAAGTTGAAAATGTGCCGCATGAAATTATTATCGTTGATGGCGGCTCAACTGACGGCACACTCGCGTGGCTGTGCGAACAAAAAGATGTTATTACCATCGTGCAGCACAATCGCGGAGTGTGGCTTGGCAAAGAAATTGAGCGACGCACATGGGGCTATTTTATGAATCTTGCGTTCAAAGCTGCGCAAGGGCAGTATGTTTGTATGATCAGTGATGACTGCATTTTTATTCCTGGCGCGTTAAAAAATGGCGTTGCTTATTTTGATCAGTTGCGTGAGCGAGGCGAAAAAATTGGTGCGCTGGCATTTTATTGGCGCGAGTGGTCACGGTCAGCAAGCTACCACGTTGGTTGTACACTTGGCGAAAAATTGTACGTTAATCATGGCATGTTTTTAAATCAAGCGCTCAAAGAAGTTGATTATATTGACGAAGAAACGTTCTTTTTTTATAACGGCGATGGTGATTTGTGTTTAAAATTGTGGCAGGCTGGGTATCAAATTCTTGATGCGCCAGATTCGTATGTTGAGCATTATCCACATGCTAACGTTGATGTGCGCAAAACCAATTATCAAAAAATGAAGGACGATCTTAATCGCTATCTGGCCAAGTGGGATGGGATTTATTATGATCGAAAACAAAATAATTTAGGCAAAATTATTGCCAAAGATTATGTCGATGTAACCAATGTCGGTCAGCTATTTGAAACTTTGCATGAACAAGTTGTAGCACTTCATCCGCAGGTTGTTAAAGGCAAATCGTTTTCTGCAAAAATTCTTGAGCAGGTTGGCTGGAAATACAAAGCTGGTGTGCGCAAAATTAGTGCTTTTTTTACGCTTCGCGACAGGTGACTTTGCAGATTTCCTCATACTTGTTTGCGAGATGCCGTTCGACCCATTCGACAAGCTCAGGGTGAACGGCTATTAAACAAAGACACAAATTTTTTCTTGCTGTTAATACTCTCGTAATAGTTGATACTAACGGCCGTTCGTTCTGAATTTGTCAAAGAATTTGAACGGCAACTATTCTTTTGAAATCATGCTTTTCTCAATTATAAAACTTTTAGTTTCAAAATCCCACCTGACAAAGAGAGGATTTTGTTTAAGATATTCTTTGTTAATAAGTAGCGTAAAGTCAGTGACGACACGTTGCCCGTCCACTATCTGTTTTTCATGAACAATTTTTTCCCCAAACGAGTAATTACAGTTTTCGGTAAAGAAGTGAATTTTTGCCGGATTGAGCGACGTAAAGCGAAAGCCGCCAGGGACTGGGATGGTGGTATAATAATTTTTATCATGATAATTGCTAACAATATTGGCCCATTTTGTTGGTTGTACAATATTTGCATCTGCTTGTGTAATTGCCGTTGCTGAATCAAAGAAAATGGGTATAGAAAGGTCGTTTAAAAGAATCCAAAATATAGCGGCATTTTGGTCGGCAAAGCCATCGGTTGGATGGCCAATAAAACAGAGTGCACGATTTTTAATCGCAGGGTTTGTAGTAAGTTCGTAGGTTGCTTGTGCAAGGAGGCCGTGCTTGGTAGAGCGGCGTGCAAAGCTGTGCATAACAAAACCGATTTCAAAGATAACGAGGCACGTTAGCAAAGTCAGAAATATTTTTTTAAAGCGTATCAATGTGCCGGTATAAAATGAGCAGCACATAATAAAACCTGCTAGAAAAAAAGGGTGTGCTTCATAAAAGTAGCGTGGACTGTACGGTCCCATTAATGCTGGCCAGAGCATCAAGAAGCCGGCAGCAAAGCTGATAAGAACATAAAGCTTGCGGTTGTTGTTCCAAAAAAATAAAGCGAAGATTGTAAGACAGGTGCAAAGTATTGTACCGCGCATAAGTGGGTGGCCCCACGGCAGCCATGAAAGATTAAAAAGGTCAAAAATAAAAACTTTAAACTCAGGAATTTTTTTTATTAAAAAAGAGAGAAGTGAGTTTTGTTGTAATGCTGTTGGCGCGCCAAGCGGGTATAAAAACAAACGTAATGCTAAAAATGAAAGGCTTATAAGCCACAACCCCACAGTTTTTTGTAGTGCTGTGCACCATTGCGAAAAAAAGTTTTTTATCGTGAGCAGAGCATAATCGTTGGTATAAACATACACGCCAAGCATAGCAATGCTGGGTAAGACGATTGATGATTCGCGAGTAAAAAGACTTATCATAAAAAGTGTGCAGGCTCCAGCATAGTAACGTTCTTGCTCCGTATCAAGATATTTTTTAAACGCTAGAAATGCGAGTAACACGAGTGCCGTGTTAACGTAGTAATGAAAGTTGACAATAGCGCCAAAGCGGTAAGCAATTTGTGGGTGAGCAGCAAAAAGCAGAGCAGCAAGCATTGCGGGAAACAAGTTGGTAAGTTGTGAAAATATCAAGAAAAGTACGGCGGTGTTGAAAGCGTGGAATACAACGTTGCATAAAAAATAGGGGTAGGCATAGCTGCCAAAGAGCCAGTACTGGAGCGTTAAAAAAACGCAATAAAGTGGGCGGTAGTAGGTACCAAAAAATGGAGGGCGTTCATTAAGCCAGGCGCTATTAGTTGGGCCGTTACCAAAGGAATTATTGATGTGGCCATCATAAAAAAAATTTAAAAGATCGTGCCAGGTTCTTGCTTTATAACCAATTAAAACTCCACCATAATCATCGGCGCCAAAGAACCACCATGAAGTAAATGGTAAACCAAAAAATAGAATGATGCCTAAAAAAAGTATGATGGTAATAATGCTTCTTTTTGTCATGGTCATGATAAAATTTTAAAGCGAGCGAGTTGATAATCCCACGTTATGTAAAGCGGATTTTGTTTTCGTGTTTCTTCAGGAATTTCGATGGTGGCGTGGGTATTTTTTTTATCGCTTTGGTCAAGAAACCACAGCTTTTTTTCTTCAAGTGAGCTCAGGACAAAGTTGTCAGTATTTTGAGTGATTGTTAAATAATTTTTCTTTAACGCTGGAACGGCTAAATAATTATCTTTATTTTTTAGACATATTTTTGCGTTGAATTGGTAAATAGGGTAAGAATTATTGTTCGTTAAAAGCCACATTGCTTGGGCTGTTCCCATATGAAACCAGTGGCATGGAATTCCCACAAAACAGAGCGCGCGATTATGAATGGTGGGATTTTGTACAAGTGTTTGAAAAGCTCCTGTGACTTGATGCAAAACATATTCTCGTTTTTTTAATTTGCCAAACAAAAAGTAAGCGTGAGTGGCAATGATTAAACACAGCCCACAAGTAAAAATTTTGTGTTGTTTAAATTCATACGATGCTTCATAAAATCTTAAACTCATCAGAACAGAAAGCATAAAAAATGGTAGTGCCATGTAGGAATAACGTGGTTGATAGTGCATTAAAAGCCCGGGCCAGCTGAAAATTATGGTGCTGTACCATAAAAAAAGAATCCATTTTTTTTCGCGATTGTGAATAAAAAGCCAGGCAAGTGCGGTAAAAAAAACGAGCAAGAGTGCGCCTTTTAAGAGACGGTTATTGCCGGGTAGCGCCGTCAGGCCCACCAAATCATTAAAATAAGTAACAAAGTCAAACAGGCGGCTTTTCATGCGTGCTACAAATGATGCAAGCGTTGGTTCAAACGTTAATGAGCTGGTGTCTTTGGTTAATGGAAACATTGATAAACGTACAACGGCATAACCTACCGTAACCAGCCAATAGCCAAGCGATAGGCGTAGCGTTGTTAAAAAGCGTTTATTAATTTTTTCAAGGTATAAATAAAGTGCGGGCATAACCCAGAGCGGCAGAATGATAGTTGCCTCTTTTAAGAAAAGATTCATGGCAAAGAGTGTGCACGAAATCAGATAAAAAATTATTTTTTTATCATCGAGATATTTTTTGAGCGCGAGTATTAACAGCAATAAAACAAGTAGTTCAATGAAATATGTTTGAGCGCTAATCCAGCCCAGCCAATTCCATAAACTTGGATGAAAAGCAAAAAAAGCAGCTGTCAAAAATGCCCCGAGCGTGCCGGCGATTGGGATAAAAATATTAAAAAGTAAAACGCTGTTGAGCGCATGAAAAGCAATGGTTGTTAAAAAATAGCCATAAGCGTTGGCGCCAAATAAGAGGTACTGGGCGTAATAATACAGAAAAGACATGGGGCGATACAAGCCTGCAAAAAAGGCTTGAGGTGTTGAATGGCTGTTTGATGCGTGATTAAAACGCTCCATGTTGCCTTCAGTAAAAAAAGTACCAATGTCTGAAAGTTTGTTAATTTTACAATGATAGATATTGCCAAAGTCGTCTGTTTTAAAACCCCACTTGGTAAAGGGTAGGCCTAAAATTGTCATGGTGAGGCCAAAAAGTAATAATGAAAAAATGAGTGTTGAATTGTTCTTTTTTTTTACAACAACCTTGGATGTTGTTCCTTGCACTAAAATGCTTTGTATCATGATTGAACCTAACGTATGATTTGTTCAAACGATTGAGCATAGTCATGAGGCAAAGTTTTTGTTTGAGTAAAATTTACTTTTTCGTCAATTAAAAAGACGGGACGGTTTTTAACTTCTTGAAATATTTTGCCAACATACAAACCAATTAAACTGATAAAAAATAAGGTTGATGCAAAAAGAAAGAGCATGCAGATCATGAGTGATGTCCAGCCCGTCATAATGACATAGCCATACAGATGCATGACCAGCGCCAGGCAGGTACCAACCAAACAAAACCCAATGGCTAGCAGCGCCAGAAACAGCATGACGTAAATGGGAAACGTTGAAAAAGAAATAATATTTTCAAGTGCAAAAATAAGTAGCTTGCTGTAATTATATTTTGATGTACCTTCACCACGGCTGCGACGGACAAAAGGGACCGCTTTTTTTGAAAGCCCTGACCAATAAATCATTCCGCGAATAAACAATGTTTTTTCGGGTAGTTGTTTAAAGCAATTAATTGCTTTGCGACTGAGCAAACAAAAGTCGCCAACATCTCGTGGCATATCAACTTTAGTTAAGAATTTAAACAGCGGATAAAAAGCTTTCGAGGTCAATTTTTTAAACCACGATTCATTAAGACGTTTTGAGCGTTGTCCATAAACAATGTGATTTCCTTTTAAAAATTCTTGTTCAAACTGAACAATGAGAGCAGGTGGGTCTTGGCGGTCGGCGTCAAGGAGCACAACGGCATCGCCTTGCGCATGTACCATGCCGGCATACGTAGCATGTTCGTGGCCAAAATTTCGAGTGAATGAGATAATTTTTACTTGTGGATTGTATGCTGCCAGTTCTTTTAAAATTGCAAGAGATTGGTCGGCGCTTCCGTCATTGACGAAAATGAGCTCGTATGTCGTGAAGTGTTTGAGTGATGTTAAAATCGGTATGAGTTCGTCGTAAAGAGGCTTTAAATTCCCTTCCTCATTAAGTAAAGGAATAACGAGTGATAGTATCCTATTTTCCATAACATCTCCTCTGCCATTTCGTGGGGGACAAAACCATTTTCAATGCTATACTGTCCACATAAAAAGTAAAGAAAGGAGATTCGTGGATTACCGAGATTATCAGGCAGGTGCCAACCAAGAACATTTTTGGTTTAAAGCAAAGCCTCAATTTATTCGTACTCTTCTTGAAAAAATTCCTCATAACTCATCACAAAAAATTTTGGATATTGGTGCTGGCACCGGCGAAGACGTTGCAACGCTTGCACGATTTGGCAAGATCTATGCGGTTGATATTGATCAACAAGCTCTTGATATGATTCCTGATTCGTTAGTTTTTGAAAAAAAACAAGCAGATGCTTGTTTTTTGCCGTATGGCGACGCAATGTTTGATGTGGTGGTGGCTTTTGATGTTTTAGAGCATGTTGAGCACGACCAAAAAATGGTTGATGAGATTTTTCGCGTTCTCAAGCCGGGCGGCTATTTTGTATTTACCGTGCCTGCCTACAATATGCTTTTTAGCGCACACGATCGAGCGCTGTACCATTTTAGGCGCTATACCAAAGGTAGTGTTCATAAGCTTTTTCAAAAGTTTACTAAGTTTGATGCTGGCTATTGGTTTTGCTTTTTATTTATGCCGGCTGCTATTAAGCGCTTAATGAATAAAAATACAGCGACGTGTGGGTTGCCTCCGGTGCCCAAGCCCTTGAATTATTGTTGCTTTTCTTTGCTGCGTTTTGAAAATTGGTTACTGAGTAAAGGGCTTCATTTTCCTTTTGGTTTGTCGGTGTACGGCATGTATCAGAAAAAAGGGTGATGCATGAAAAAACTTTCCATAGTTATTCCCTGTTTTAATGAGTCAAAAAATATTCCCTTAATTTTAGAGCGCTTTGCCGTTTTTATGACGCGTGATGATATTGAACTGATTTTGGTGAATAACGGTTCTCTGGATGATTCACAAGATGTTTTAGATTTATTGTTGCCACTCTATCCTTTTGCGCGGACAACGCGCGTTATGAAAAATCAGGGCTATGGTTTTGGTATTTTGGCAGGGCTTAATGTTGCAATTGGCGATTATTTGTGTTGGACGCATGCCGATATGCAAACCGATCCGTACGACGTGATCAGGGCGTTTGAAATTGTTGAGCGACGTGGTAATCCAACGAATATCTATGTCAAAGGTAACCGCAAAGGTCGAGCCCTTTTTGATAGCGTTTTTACGCTGGGTATGAGTTGTTTTGAAACGGTTTATTTGGGCAAAAAATTGTGGGATATTAACGCCCAGCCAAACCTTTTTCATAAAAATTTTTTTGCCCAATGGCATAATCCGTCGCATGATTTTTCCCTCGATTTGTACGCACTTTATAAAGCGCATCAACTTAAATTAGCCATTGTGCGTTTTGATGTTACTTTTCCGCCGCGTATTCACGGACAGTCTTCGTGGAATACCGGGCTTGCATCAAAATGGAAATTAATTAAACGTACTATGTCGTTTAGTCGTGCGTTAAAAAAAGAGTGAACACCATAAATGGTTTGAGGAGATCGGTATGTTGTTTATAGTGTCTTTTTTTTGTTCAATTGTTTTTTTATGGCTTATTTTTACTATGTCAGAATCATGTTGTTCTTTTACCGCGCTGCGTTATGGGTTTGTTAAAGCATTGATCTGGCTTGCTGGTATTGTGTGGCTTTTTACTGAGATTTTGTCGCTGGTTAATGCAATCAGTTTTCGTTATGTGAGCCTTGCGTGGACTTCTCTTGCCGTTTTTTTAGCAGGAATATTTTTTTATTGTTGTCGTAAAATGCCTGAATTTTGGCAACTGCCACCGGTGGTACTGGCCCGGCATTATGTTGTTTTAGCGTTAGTTACGTTTTCATTGGTTTTTGTGCCGCTCTTTTTTTCTGCATTGTACTACCCGCCAAATACCGGCGATGCTATGGTGCATCATTTGCCGCGTATTGAGCAGTGGGTACAAAATGAGAATGTTGACCATTTTCCTGCGGAAGATATTCGGCAGCTGTATCATCAGCCGTTCGCAGAATTTATGTTATTGCATCTGCGTATTTTAACAAACAGTGATGTTTTATTTAATTTGTTGCAGTTTTTCGCCATGCTTGGTGTTGCCGTGCTGGTGAGTTTGTTTGCCGTATTGTTTGGCTTTTCTTATCAGTACCAGTTTTTAGCAGGTCTTTTACCATTGTTAATCAGTATGGGCGTTGTACAGGCAACGAGTACACAAACTGATTATGTCGCAGCATTTTTTTTGTTGGCATTCATATTTTTTTGTTGGCATGGCTTTTGGCAGAAGTGTAACCAGAGTGTTTTTTTGGCTGCTCTTGCACTTGGTTTAGGGATTCTAACCAAGCTTTCTGTTGGTATTTTTGCTCTGCCTTTTGGCATATGGTTTGGGATTTTGTATTGCAAGCGCTATGGTCCTAAGATAGTTGGGATTGGAGCTCTTTGTGCCGCACTTATTATTGGTGTTAATGTACCATTTTATGTCCGTAATTTTACGATGACGGGCGATGTGTTGGGCAGTCAGGCGTTAGTGGATATGATGAAAAATAAAACCATGAATGTTCCTTATTTTTTATCTAATGTTGTACGTAATATTGCCATTCATTGTTACCTGCCAATTCCTGCATTTAACCGTTTAATTAACAAGTTTGTGTACGCTTTTCATCGACATATTTTGCATATTGATACCAATGAAGAAGATATTACATTTAGCGATATAAAATTTAAGGCACATTTTTTAATGGATGAAGGTTCTGCCAATAATTTTTTATTATTGCTTTTGTTGGTGATGACGATTTTTTATATCGTCGCTCAAGGTCGCTATTTTTGGGCCTATCAATCGTGGGTTGTGTGGTATCTGCTATCGCTCGTGAGTGGCTTTGTTCTGTTTTGTGGCATTTTCAAATGGCAACCGTGGCACGCACGGTTGCAGTTGCCTCTCTTTGTTGCAGCGCTGCCGTTGGTGCTTTATTGTTTACACGATCTGTGGGCACGCAAAAATCAGCATTTAAAATTTGTTTTTCGTACTGCTAGTTTAGGTATTTTTGCTTTATTTGTTCTCTCTTTTTTAGTTGGTGAAAATCAAGTGCATCAACGGATGTTTTTCTTTTTTTGTTTGATTATTGTACTTTTTTTGCTGCTTTTTAAGCGTCGAGTTTTTAATGATTTTATGCCTTTTGGGTTTTCCTGTTTATGTATTATTGCCAGCCTGCCGTATGTTTATTGTAACACGCTAAAACCGCTGTTGTTGAACAAACCGGTTTTTATGAATAAACGTGAGGCAAATTATTTTACTGCGCTTAGTATTTCTGAAAATTGTTATGAACAATATCGGCAAGGCGTTGAACTTTTGCAGCAGTATGGCATAACCAACGTTGCTCTTGATTTGGGTCGTTATGCAGGAAGTTATCCATTGGTAGCGATGATTAAATCTCATAATGCTAGTACACAAGCAAAACCACTGGTTTTTATCGATGAGTGCCGTTCAACTCGGAATTTTAAAAAATTCAGTTACCAGGCTATTGTGAGTGATGGGCCGAGGCCGTTGGATTATTGTGCCCAAGATAATATTGTGGTTTATACAAAGTTTGGCAATAGTGCTAAGTACCCAAATGTAAGTGTGATTATTTTAAAGCATGAGCAAGAGCTTGCCTAGCAAGGAGATAGATATGTTGTTTATAGCACATAGAATTAATACGATTGAAGAGCTGGTAAAATTACCACAGCATGTGGGCGTTGAGCTCGATTTGCGTGATGTTGGCAATGACTTGGTTTTGGTGCACGATCCTTTTTCTACCGGTCAAAAATTTGAAGATTACCTCAAGCATTATCGTCATGGTCTCATGATTTTAAATATTAAAAGTGAGCGTATTGAATTGAGAGTGTTGGAGCTTTTGAAAAAATATAATATTCAAAAATATTTTTTCTTAGACTCATCGTTTCCAATGATCGTTTTGTTGAGCAAGCAGGGCGAGCATAAGATTGCGATGCGCTTTTCTGAATTTGAAGGGCTTGATAGTATTTTTGCTATGCACGGCAAAGTAGAGTGGGTATGGGTTGATTGTTTTACTCAGCTGCCTATTAACAAACAAAATTATGCCTTGCTCAAGCGCCTTGGTTATAAATTGTGCTTGGTCTCGCCAGAGCTGCAAGGTCGTGATCAAGATATTGAAATGTATCGCGATTATTTGATGCGTGAAGGTATTGTGTTCGATGCCATTTGTACCAAGTCGTATAACATAAATCGTTGGCAGCTTGTTACAAAACAGCAAGAAACATCGGCGACTATTTCAATTTGACATCGTTGAAGGGTATGTGTCATGACAAGTTTGGGTAAGCGTCTTTTTTTTTCCTGCCTCCTTTTTGTAGTAACATTTTATTTTTTTGTATCGGTTGGCAAATGGGGTTTTTATTACGATGATTTCGGCTTTTTGTTGCATGCCAAACTTGAAAGCTTTGCTGATCTTAAACGCATCTTTTTTTTGCAAGATATTCGTTATACTTATCTTTCGCCCGACGTTTCTTTTGAAGCGCCTACTGCGATCACAGCATTATATCGGCCCATGCAGTATGTTATTTTTGGCATCCAGCAGCTGATGTTTGGCCTCAATTCGTTTTCATATTACCAAGCGACTGTTGCATTGCATGCGTTTAATACGGTTGCCATTTTTAATATTTTTTTAGCATTTATGGGTTGTTGGGGTGCGTGCTGGGGGGCTTTACTATTTGCTTTGCATTACAGCCTTGGACGCTGGTTTGGTATTTTTTATAACCAAATTTATGTTCTCGATCTTTTCTTTTTAATACTGATAAGTTTATTGCTGCTGCAGTTTTTGCGCTCAAAACGATTTATTTATTACGTACTTTCGTGTCTGCTTTTCTTGATGCAGTTGTTGGTAAAAGAAACGTTAATAATAATACCTGCCTGGGTATTTTGTGCCGTTTATTTTTATGAGTCGTTAGAAAAAGAAACGTATCTGAGATTCAAATCATTTATGAAAGCATTTGCGGCGTCTGTTGGTTATGGGTTTATGGTGGGAGTTTATACATTAATTCGTTTGTATGTTTTACCAGGACCGGCAGCAGCACCTTCTTTTCTTGCCTCGTTTAGTTTTTCGCATGTCTTTGAGTTTATTCAAGCCCGGTTTTTTATGTACGTTTCGTACTTGTGCGACCTTACTGGTATCGCTCTGATGCCCAACAATATGCGTCTTGTTAAAGGCACCATGCTTCTTGCTGTAGGTCTTTTGTTGTTTTATCCATTTTGGGCAAAAAAACAAAAAGGCGTGGCGGTCTTTTTGGTAATCAGTACATTATTGTTTACCTGGCCGTCGGTTCTGCTCTTTCATTTGTGTCGCTACATTTACGTTGGGCTGCCGTTTGTTTGTGCGCTTTTTGGTTATGCGTTAGATTATTTTTTAAAGAACAAAGTAGTTTTGAGTACGTTTGTCTGTTGTTATTTGATGGTTTTTTTAGGTTTGAATTCGCTCAGGCTTGTGATGTTTCAATCGCAAAAAGCAGAGGTTTTGAGTCTTGTAACAATGCAATTACAATCATTGAGTGCGTATAAAAATATAAATAAGCGTACCATATGTCTTGTGGGTTTGCCTAAGCAATTTTTCTTTTCAGGCGCGGCACAAGCTTTAGAATTATACACCGGAGGCCCGGTTGATGTTCATTACGATGGCAATGATTTTTTAATGAAAAATGCTCTTGTTAGTGATGGCGTTTTTGAATTTGTTATGCCAAAGTCGGCTGTTTTTGTTACCTTGCAGGCAAATGAAATTACGATTAAGATTCTCGATGGTTGGTATTTTTTAAATGGTCTTAATCCTGTGGGTTACCTGGGAACGTTCCAAGTTAATGCTGTTAATAACGATGGCTTGGCAACCGATGTTACCATCAAGCTTAAAGAAGAAGTGCTCGCAAAAAATCCATTATTCGTAACGTGGGATTATCAAGAAAATCAATTGAGGGTGCTCAATTCATGAAAAAAATATGGTATTCGCTGAGTATTATTTTTTTAGTAATGGGCATTGTCGCCGTGCCGTTTACGCAATGGGGTTTTATTGCAGATGATTTTGGTTTTTTGTATCATGTAAAAAATAGTACGTTGTTAAATCTTTTTACGGCGCATGATGTTGCGGCAACGTTCTTTCCATCAAATGCTGGCCTTACGTGTCCTTCATGGCTTGCGGCTTTTTACCGGCCCATGCAGTTTGTTTATTTTGCTTTGGAAGAGATTTTTTTTGGCATAAATCCCTATTATTTTTTATTATTTATGGTTTTGATGCATGCGCTGAATGCCGCTATTATTTTTAATGTTTTTGCATCAGTTGTTGGTATTGGAGCGGCGTATTGCTCGGCATTACTGTTTGCTTTTCATCCCTCATTGTTTAAAGACATGGGCATTTTATTTAATCAAATTTATATAATTGATCTTTTCTGTTTGTTGCTGGCAGGTATTTTGTTGTGGCGATTTATGCTCGTTAAGCAGTGGTGGTGCTATGCGCTTTCCTGTGGCATTTTTTTTATGCAATTGTGGGCTAAAGAAACGTTGGTGGTGTTGCCGATGTGGGTCATGCTGGCAAGTTTTGTGTGGCAGACCTATGAGCACAAGAGTAGTGATTTTATCACAAAGATTAAGTGTGCTTTCAAGTTTTCAGTTGGCTATTGGTTTGCGCTTGTAACCTACTTTGGCTTGCGTTGGTGGATTTTTTCACACGTTGCATACGTTCAGCCAACAGGAAGTTTAAGCAGTAAAATTATCACTTTTGTGGTTGGACAAAAAGAGCGATTCTTTGTTTGGGTAACGTATGCCTGCGATGTTTTTGGGATATCATTTATTTTTTCGCACGGGAAAATGATAAAAACAGGATTGCTGATAGCGCTATTTTTATTGTTATTCAAACCGTTTGTAGTGCGGCAACGAGGGTTGTTATTTTTGTTTTTGATTGTCAGCATGCTGATATTTACGTGGCCGTCGATCTTTCTTTTTCATCAATTGCGGTATGTGTACATTGGTTTGCCGTTCTTGATGTTTGCTGTTGCGTACGCGGTTGATTTTTACGTTGAAAAATATCGTACGTTGCGTATTCCCATAGCCGCAGTCTTTTGTGTTTTAATTGGCGTGAGTGCTGGAACGTTTGCTTGTTTTCAAAAGAAAAAAGAAACTGTTTATCATACGATTACAACGGCTTTTTATGAGCTGGCTAATGATCAGCGCTGCCAGAACAAAACAATGATTTTTGTGGCTTTGCCAATGCGTTGGCTGAGTTCTGGCGTTGCACAGGCTGTTTGGCTGCTGCAGGGCGGCAAAAAAAATGAAGTTTATTATGATATTGTAACCTGCTTAATTCGTCAGTACGAAGGCTCATTGCCCTGGTATGGCTATGATTATGCTCGGTACGATGTTACTACTGAATTGATTGATGACGCGTTGCATATTATTTCGCATCAGCCTGAGCAATTATTTTTTGCTAAGAGCGAAAGCGAACATATATCAATGGGTCAGCGCATTGTTCATCAAACAAATGTGGACGGCATGCCGTGCCATATTTCATTGCGCTTTGATCAACAATGGCTGATGAATCAGACTATTTTTGTAACGTGGGATTATCAAAAATCTCGATTTAAGATAATTGACTAACTCACGTGGTTTGCGTTTTGAGTCCCTGGCTTTGCTCTTAAGTCCGTATGCCCTGAGCTTGTCGAAGGGTGAGGGTTATGGCAAGTTGCGAATTGCAAAGGGACCCCTAATCCTTCGACAGGCTCAGGACGTACGGGGTCTGAGTATACGCATGTTAAAGTGGCATTGGTGCTTAGAGCGAGGGTAAATAAATTGGCGATAGTTGTATAGAGATCTAACCTTCAGATAGTTTGACTTACGTTGACTACGTGCTTTTTTTGTGTTGGTGCTAGTTGCTCATGTTCGATCGTCGGGTCATTTTCCATGCGGTAGGGGTGCCACCAGCATTGATGGAAAAATTGCTGCCAATAGTTAAACGCACGCAAGTCGTTGGGCGTCCCCCAGCAAATATAATGGTCGACTTCAAAAACTTTTACCGTCAAGCCCATAGCTATCGCTTCGCCGATGCAGCTGTCTACATAGAATTCGTTGTTAATGCGAATATTTTTTGCGTATAAATTTTGAGTTGCTTGTAAAAAATAAGCAGCTTTTTTGAAGGTAAAGGTGCCTACAATGGCATGATCGTTTGATGGGTCAGATGAAAGTGGTACCTTGACCGAAACCTTGGTTACCACGTTGTTGTCGTCAACGCCCAGCCAGCCGTACATCTGTGGATTTTTTTTGCTCGATGGATGATTTCTAAAGCTCCAGGCAATAACGCCAACCGCCGGATCGTCCATAAGTTTTTGGTACGCTTCTTGGTTCCAGAGCATGCCGTTGTCGCAAGCGCCAATGATTAAGGATTTTTCAGGATTAATCCCCTGTAAGCCGTATTCACAGGTGCATGCCTGCCCTTGCGTTACCTGGTCGAGTTTTTTTATAACCGCGTTGGGGTAATCTTTTTTAATTGCTTGTTCAAGTGGATAGTGCTCAAGATGTTCGTTTAAACAAACAAAAATATGGTCGGTGCTTGGCGGTAAGCTTGCGGCCGCTTGTACGATCATGGGTTTGCCGCTTACCGGAATTAACGGTTTGGGGTCATGATAGCCTTCTAGTGCAAAACGTTGACCACGCCCCGCCAATGGGATAAGCATGAGGTCGTGTAGTGTTTTTTTTGGTTTTGGTGATTTTATTGCCTGTTCAAAATATGCCGACCACTTTTGGTATTCTGCCAAATCGCTTGGTGTGCCCCACTGAAGCATGTGTTGGATTGGGTAGACAGAAACATTAAGCCCGTCGTGTTTGAGGAGATTGTAGACCAGGCTTACGTAATATTCGCCATTAACGTTGATATCAAGATCCATCAATTCTGGAAAATATTTTTTTACGAGTGCACCACGTTTAAAATAGTAGGTGCCGGTTGAGGCATACTCATTCATTTTGTTGTCGGTGAAGGGAGCTTTTTCTTTGATTTCTAAAAGCCACTCTGCCTCGTCTTTAATAAAAGCATAATTTGGGTCGTGGAGCATGTGAGGATGAAAGCCTTTGTAGGCAGGGATGGCGCCGTCTGCGTTGCGTAGTCTGGTGTTTCTTAAAAAATCGTTATAATCCCATGCCATTGAAAAATCGCAGTAATTAACGATAACTTCTTCGTTGTCATCGATTAAGTCCGTTATTTGGGAAACGGCGTAGACCGGACCTTTTTTATGTTTTGGAATACCGACAATGGTGCCGGTTGGAGCTATTTTTTGTAAGATATCGTACATGGCCGTTGTCTGCAAATGTTCTTGATTGCAGATGAAGATAAAGTTATGTTCGCCGGGAAAAAGATTGACGACATGTTCAATAATCGGTTTGCCGTCAACTTTTATTAATGGCTTGGGGTCGGTGTAGCCCGCTTCTATAAAGCGTTTTCCGATACCGGACATGGGAATAATAATGAGCATAGATTCTCCTTTTTTATGCTATTTTTTGGTTCAGACGCAGCATAGCTCGTGTAAAAAATAGGTCAAGGCTGCCAGATTTAGTTCTTTATGAAAACAATTGATAATGGCGGCCAGCCTTTGTATATTGAAAAAAATTAACATTAATTGACAAATAGAAATCTGATTGTTTATGCTCAAATTAGGTTAGAGAGTGTTTTATAAAGTAAATGGTTTAAAAGAGGGTTTTTTATGAAGATTTCAAGACATATTTTTTTACTGGTTCTTCTCACAAGCTTTGTGCTTTTGGCAAACGTTATGCATTTGGTTGCCGCGGCTTCCGATACAGAAAAGGATGATTCGGCTCAAACTGTTTCTTCTCGTCAGAGTGGTCGGTATAAGCGTCAGTACGGTCGTCGATCAATGGCGCATGGCGATCATTATGCTAATCCCTATGCTCGTCCTTTCAGAGGTGTTTGTCCAGGTCGTTGGGGTGTGGCTGGGCATGGTGCTTTGCGGGCTTTGTTAAATCAAAATCTTACTATAGCGCAAATTAAAGAGGGCGTGAGTAAGTGGCTTGATGCTACCAAGAAAACAAGTGAACAGTTGAGTCAGGTTATTACGATCCTTGAAAAAGCTGGCGACAAGGCTTTAGCAAGTGCTGATCAAGATAAAGTAGTTGAGCTATTAACACAAATTATGCATGACAAGGTAGTTGTCCTGAAAGCTGGAACTCAAGTACGTGGTGCTATGCCGGTCTTTAGTTATATTTTTAGTCATAAACTACTTTCAGATGATAAACAAGAAAAACTTAAAAAGGCTATCAAAGAATGGCACGCTACCTCTATGCAATCAGCCGCGCGAGAGTTTTTAGGCAATATGAGTTTGAGTGATATTCAGAAAAAATTACAAGGTCGCGATAGTGTAGAAAATTTGGTTGAAATGGCAACCGTTATAAAAAATGCTCAAAACAAAGTTCTGGCAGATCCAGATCAAATAAAAATCATGGCATTAATGAACAAGGAAAAAATACGTCAAGCTGTGAATCATTCTCGACTTGAGAATATGTTATTTAAAGCTCTTTTAATTAATCTTTCTAATAACAATCTAGTAAGTCCTGATAACAAAATTAAAATTGATCAGTACCTTGATGAGCTTATGAAAGATTTTGGTAAATCGCGCCATTTGTTTGGTGTCGGTCATCATGGCAAAGATTTTCATAAATCAGTAGATTTTGCTAGTACGGGTCCATTAAACACTCAATCTGCGGTTGATATAACAAGCAATGATGTGGCGGTAAAACCTGCGCCTATTGCTAAAAAACGTTCAGTTCGTCGTAACAATCGCAAGCGTTCTGCCAAAAATCGTGCTAACCGTGCGAGACGTGGTCGCAACAAATCAGTACGTCAGGCACCAGTAGATTCATCAAGTGATGAGTAAAAATATCCATTAATTTTTGAATAATAAAAAGAGGCCTGTTTTGAAAAACAGGCCTCTTTTTATTTACGTTCTTTTTTGTCGGTATTTTTCTGCTTCCCAGTTGTTTAAATAATGTAACTCCTGAGTTGAAAGATGATTAACGGGGCCAGGCATTTGATATGCCGAGTGTAGTGCGAGAAGGTGAAATTTATAAACCTCTTCAATTTCTTTTGCTTTTTTAACATTGTTGGCAATGAAAAATAAATGATTTTGATACACAATAACTTTGGGCAACTCGTGATATTGCTGGACGTAGTTTAATAAAGTGGCAGCGTCATTAATGTTTGTTATCTCAAGAGCGCTTGTGCCGCAATACACCAGTGTGTCAGGGCAAAATGGTGGCAATAAAAGCATTTCTTTGTTGTTGAGCACAAGGTTGGTGAGTTCACGATCTCGTGAGAGATAGGCAACTTTATTTATAGTATTAGTTATTTTGTTGCACCGTGCTGCAATTTGCGTGGTAAGCTTATATGGTTCAAAATTGATTTCTAAAAATTCTTCAATAATTGTTAATGTTTGTTCAGTTAAAAAAATAACTTCTTCAACGGTTGTGGCCGTCACAATAAGGCCATGATTTTGTAGGACAATAACTTTTGGTGACGTGCCAAGATCTAAAATTGCTTGTTTGAGTGCTAGTGCCAAGTCAATGCCGGGCGTGTAGTAATCAATCAAAAGAGCATCGGGTAAGAGCGAAAAAAATAATTCTTTCCACTGTGCTTTGCAGGCAAGGCTGTTTATGGCGATGGGGTGAGTATGAAGTGTGTATTTATCAAGAAGTGAATGCAGTAATGTTTCTATTGATGGTCGGTATGTTGCTTGAATGAGTGCTTGATCGACTCTTTTTTTTGCCGCTTCTTCTCGTTCTTTTTTGTCAACCATGGTAAGAATAATGGGATCAAAAACGGTGGCAATAAGTTGTTGGTTATCAACAATGGCATAGCCCGTTGTTGTTTCAACTTCAGAAAGAGCAAAGCCAGAAGCTTTGATAAGTAATGAACCGTCTTTTAATTTGACAGAACTGTTGCCGCCGCCAGCTTGGACTAAATCAAAACGTTGTCCAGCATATTTTGATAAATGTACAAAATTATTAAGTTCATTCATACAGATCCTTTTCTCTCATTTTTTCGCTCATGATGAGGAGTGTGATTAATTGTAAAAAGCCCCGGTATCCTTGTGCCCACACATTATTTTGTACTGTTAATTCTTCAAGATTTATTAAAACATTTTGAGCAATTGCTGGTAAAATGTTGTGAGCAATTGGTTGTGACAAAATTAAATATTGTGAACTTAAGTCGGCGGCATAATCCCAAAAAATAGGAATATTCTTATTGCTGAGTTCTTGAATTAAATGATCAATGCGTACACTTGAATCCAGGATTAGTTTTAGTTTAATTAGTGGATTTTCGTGTGGATTGCCTATTTCAAAAGACTGATCAGTAAAATAATGAACAATTAAGTCGCTAAATTGTTTTTGGGGTTCTATATATTTTTGGCCATCAAGGGCACGCTTGTTTAACTGCTCCATAACCTTTTCTTTTGTATAGCCACGTTTGTTTATATCGCGCACTATTTTCCAATGTGCGCGAATGTCTGGTGCTGGGTCTAAATAAATTTTAACATCAATGAGCTTGCGCATTTTTGGTAAATACAGCGGATGTAAGCCGCTTAAACAAATAAAATCAGTTGGTTTTATTAAGCGTGCGGGGTCAAACGTCCCGCTAGTGTGGTTGTAATCAATACGCGAAATAGGCTGGCCCATTTTTAAAGTTAAAAGATTATCTGCTTGGCGGTGCAAATAATTTGCTTTGGGATTGAGGTGGGTAAACTCTTGCCAGTGCGTATCGTTTCGTTCCCAGCGGTGGTCGCCATCGCCTTCAAGCATGGTTGCTTTGGCACCCAAAATAACTTGTAGATCATGCATGAAGGTGCTTTTGCCGGCACCACTGTCCCCACCAATACCAATAATAAGACTTTTGCCTTTTTTATAAATCGCATTGCTGCGCACGCCAAATTTGTACATGCAATAAATAAGTAATAAAAGCGTTGCCTCAAGGAGTGTGAAGGTCATATTACATGCTATTTCATGAGATATTTTAAAGCTGATTGGTCTACCTAAAAATAACAAATCATTGAGTGGTGGTTGATAAAAAAAGATAAAAAATAAGCAGTATAAAATATTGAGCCCTGCATAGGTCCACAGCATGGTTTGGTTGTGATGTGCTTGTTTAATTAACACGGTGCATAAAAAGGGTAGCATCCACATGTACCATGCTGGTGCTGGAATAATCAGCAGTACAAAGAAAGAAAAAACGATTCCTAAAAAAGCGTCCATAAGATCGTTGTTAATTTTTTCATAAGAAAAAAAACGACCGTATAGTGTCAAAAGGGCGCAGATGGGTAGATATACTTTGAAGCTGCCAAATTGTGCAAAAACATCAAACAGAAGCATTTGTTTTGGATGTGTGAGGACAAGCTGGTAGTAGCCGGTGCTTAAAATGTAAGGAGCTACAAAAAAGCAATAAACAGCGCATGCAGCAGTGCTAAACGTAACCATTTTTTTAAAGGAATAATTTTTAAGGACATAAATTGCCATCAGTGGTGCGGCGGCAATAACGTGCATTTTTGTGCTTAGTGCGCAGCCCAGCATGAGTGCTGCAGGTAAAATTTTCTCTTGTTTGAGGAGATAAATGCTGGCAAATAAAATAGCGGTGGGAACCAAATCGAGTTGCGAATGGAGGTATGCTGCATAAAAAATGATGGATGATGCAGAATACAACAGCGCTACTTCGGTCGTGCGATTTGGAAATGTTTTAAGCAAGAGATATGTAATGCTGATATCAGCGCATAGTGTTGGTATTTTGAGAGAGATGGTGGTTAATGCTTGTGAATCGATACCAAAGAGTCGATGTGGCAGGTAGAACAGCGATAAAATATAAAGCATAAGAGGGTGGTAGGGAAATTCTACAATTGATTTATAATCAAAAAAGTATTGCCATGGATTGTCAAAATTCTTAATAAAATGTTGAATGAAAGGTACAAAAAGCTGATTAAGATAGTCTGATGAAAAAAAACCAAAAACTATTATTTTGACTATAAAAATCAGGGTAATTAGAAAATAATTTTTTTTAATTATATGAAAAATTTTCATCCCATCTACTCCTTTCTTTCTCTGCCTAAATACTATAGGATTAAACTAAGGAGTAAAGATTAAATCAAAAAAGGGGCCATGGCGTGGAGACAAAAAAAATATTTTTTTCAGGCGGTATTTTTTGTGCTGTACTTGCTGTTCTTGCCCTACCTTTTTTTCATTGGGGCTTTATTAATGATGATTATGGCTTTTTGTTGTATTCGCAACTAACAAGCGTGCGTGATATTTTTACTTTGTTTGCGCCACACGATATCGGTCATGCCTTTAATCCTTCAAATTATCATAGTATACCGTTAACCTTTGGCTCGGCATTGTACCGTCCCATGCAGTTTGTGCTTTTTGGTTTGGAAAGCTGGTTGTTGGGGATTAATCCGTACGCGTTGTTGGTGTGTGTTATTTCTTTGCATGCGTTTGTTTCTGTAGCATTGTTTAACATTTTTGCAGTATTTTTTGGCATGCCGCTTGCTTTTTTTGGTGCTATGTTTTTTGCATTGCATCCAACGCTTGAGCATTGGGTTGGTGTTTTTACCTGCCAAATCTATATAGTTGATGTACTTTATTTGCTGGGCGCGGCTTATTTTTTAAAGCGTTATCTCGATAGTAAAAAATTGGCGTGGTATGCGCTTTCCTGCGGTATTATGACATTGAGTATTTTTGCTAAAGAAACATTAATTGTCTTTCCGGTGTGGGCTATGGCAGCAACGATGTTTTATTATTCGATGAGGCAAGGTGGGGCGTTGATGCTGTATGCCGGCAGAGCTTTGCGTCTTTCGTTTGGTTATTGGGCCGGTGCTCTTTTTTATTTGGTGGTGCGTGCTTCCCTTTTTCCTTTTTCGAGTGCTGGTCTGGAGACAAGTAGTTTGAAACAAATCGCTGATGCATTTGTTACGCGGCAAAAAGAGCGATTGGGTGACTGGATTAGTTATGTGTGTGATTATTTGTACGTTGGGCTTGTGCCGAGTGGCAATCGCTTACTTAAGGGCGGTTTGGTTGTTGTACTGATCAGCTTGTTGGTTTGGCCGTTTATTGCGCGCAAGCAGTACAAAGAGTTTATGTTTTTGGCGGGTAGTATTGTTCTTTTTACTTGGCCTGCATGGCTTTTGTTTTATCAGCCGCGCTATTTGTATATTGGTCTGCCGTTTTTTTTCGGGATTGTTTTGTGTGCCATGTCTTACTATCTTGCGTTTTTTACAGCAGGCAAAAAATATAGTTATATCGTTTTGTGTTTTTTACTTGCTGCTAACGCAGGAGCTTTTGCTTTTCGGCAGCGTACGAAAGAATGTGTTTTAGATACGATTCTGTCCGCGTTTAAAGAACTTACAACTAATCAAGTCATTCAAGGTAAAGCGGTATGGTTTGTTGGTTTGCCGGCGCATTGGTTTGGCAGTGGCAATGCACAAGCTTTGTGGTTGTTGGGCAGCAATGCTGAGCGTATGCCGGTATTTTATAATATGGGTACCTTTTTGTTCAAAACAGAACCGTTTTATGATATTAAACCTCATTGTATGACCGTTGGTATAAAAAATGGTCGTCTTGAGTTGCGATCGCATGATCCTGAGAATCTTTTCTTTTATAAAAATCTTTCGATTAATAATGCCAAGCTGGAGGTTTTTTTTAGTGAAAAAAATAGTAGACAAGAAGCAACTGTTGTTTCGATGCCTCTTGATATGTTTTCTGGGCAAGAAGATTTAGTGATTGTTTCGTGGGATTATGAAAATCAAAAATTTCTGATTGTTTGATTTAGAATTTTTTAATTTCTTGTAAGTCGTTGAAGAAGTATTGTTTGCCTTCAACTTGATATGACGTTTCATGTCCCTTGCCTAAAAGAGCAATGATGCTGTCAGGTTTTGCCAATGCAGCAGCGCGTGCAATTGCTTTGTGCCTGTCTGGCTCGCAGATTACATCTGAGCGTTTTTCAGCTGGAATTGCGTCAAGAATATCATTAATAATTGTTTCGCTTTTTTCAAAGCGTGGATTGTCGTCAGTCACAATAATAGTGTCAGCATATGCCGCTGCGTAGTGACCAAGTAGAGTGCGGCGCATTTTATCGCGATTGCCGCCACAACCAAAAACGACAATTAAGTTTTCGGTAAGTGGGCGTAGCGTGCTTAAAACAGCGTCGAATGAAGAGCCGTTGTGTGCATAGTCAACCAAGGCATAGGCGCCGTTGGCAAGCCGGTGTGTTTGCAAGCGTCCGGGAATGCCTGGAAACGTAGCGAGTGCTTGTTGTATAATTTCTGGGTTGATGCCAAGTTTTGTGCACAGCACGTAAGTTTGATAAATATTTTCTGCATTAAATTCACCAAAAAGTGTTGGTATTTTAATTACAAGATTTTCTATTTTTAAGATAAGCCCGTCAAGATTATTGTGTTCAATAATAATGTCTTCCAGTGAGCTGGCGATTGGCTGGCGTACGTCTATTTTTTCAAGTGCCTGAATGCCCCATCCATTATCAGCATTAATAACAATGGGACCTTCTGGTTTTACTTGTTCAAAGAGCATCATTTTTGCGGCAAAATATTGATCGATTGTTTCGTAAAAATCCAAGTGCTCAAGTGCGAGATTAGTAAAGACTGCAGCATCAAACATAATGCCGTGTGTTCGATATAAACTGAGTGCGTGCGAAGAGATTTCCATAACTACATACTCAATGTTTTGCTTAACGCATTCAGTAAAAAACATGTGAAGATAATCACTTTCCGGAGTGGTGAGAGAACTTTCTTCTTCGTGATCTAAAATTTTATTAACAACACCGGAAAGCATGGCAGTTTTATGACCATTGGTGCGCAGTATGTGTTCAATAAGGTACGTGGTCGTTGTTTTACCTTTAGTGCCGGTAATGCCGATAATTTTTAATGAAGCAGCTGGATTGCCAAGTGCGTTGCTGCTGATGGTGGCAAGTGCTTTACGGGTATTTGGCACCATAGAAATTATAATATTTTTTGCTTCATGTTGTCGTAAAAAATTGCATGGATTGAAGGGATGCTGTACCACAATAGTTGTTGCGCCTGCCTCAAGTGCCTGATCAATGAATAATGTCCCATCAGTTTTATGACCTTTGATGGCAACAAATGTTGATCCTGGTCCTACGTGACGAGTGTGACAGGTTACTGCAAATTTTTCAGGTACGAGCATGTTGAAGAGTCCTTCCTACAGTAATAAAACTCCAGCTGTTTGGATCAAGGTATTTTTTTGCCGCGTTGTTTACATCATTACATGACAAGCGGTGTACGCGGTCGATGCAATCATTGAAATCTGTCCATGGTCTATTTGTTTGTACTAAAGATGCATAGCTTTCGGCCAATGAAGCATTGGTAGAAAAGCCTTTAGCTAGATTAACCTGATAATTTTGTTTTGCAACTAGCAAGTTTTTTTCGTCGATACCTTTATCGCAAATTGTTTGCAACACCTGTTTTATAGCTGCTTGTGCCTCATCAACTTTATCAATAGAAACGAGTGTCCTGATTGAACTACTTCCCTTGGTTAAATATGAAGCAAGACTGAGTGATCCGTTGCACGAATAAAAAAGTCCCGTGCGTTCACGAATTTCATAAAGGCATTTGTTTAAATAAAGCTCAAGAAGTTTTAAACAAAAACGGTCGTCGGTATCAAATGTTGTGGTGATGCGCCCGGCAACAAGCACAACTTGTTCTTTGGGTAAAAATTTATGGGCGGCGATTGCTTCTGGATTTTCTAAATCTGGAATGATTGGCATGTTTGCTACAAGGTTGTCGCTTGACTGTTGTTGCCATACGCCAAATGTTTCTTCAAGTTGCTCGGTGATAGTTGTTTCATCAAAATTGCCGACAAGGGCTAAAAACATAAGAGCTGGATTAGTAAAGCGTTTGTGTGCTTCACGTAAGTCGCTGTACTTGATGGCTTCAAGGCGCTCAATAGTTTGCTCGTCGGTTTTGATCCACGGATAGTTTTTAAACAGATGTTCGTTGAGTAATTTTTGTGCTTGGTAAAAATTGTTTTCTTGGGCTTGTTTAATGCGATCAATCTTATCTGCTTGCATTTGGAGGAACATATTTTCTGGGTAGGTTGGCTTGGTTAGAATATGAACAAAGCGTTCTGCCACCAGCATTAAATCTTCAGGTAGGCATGAAAAAAAGCCGCCGTAAGAGCCGAGGTTCCACAATGCGCCCAGCAGGTCAAAAAAAGCCTGATTGTCTTGTTTTGAATAATCTTGGCTGCCTTCACTTAATAGGTTGAGTGCGAGCTCGGCTAGCTCAGTTTGATTGGTGTTTTGGAGCGCCAGACTGAGTTGCTCTGAATTTTTAAAACGGAGCGATGCGTGTACAAATGGACTTGTATCACGATATTTTAAATATACTTCAAGGCCATTGGCTAGGGTAATTTTTTTGTCGGGATGTTCATAGGCAAGCGTCAGTAAGGCTGGTTCTGGGAGTTGGTCTGAAAGCCGTGGTTCTTCAATTTCGCTGTCGCGTATTTTTTGAGTAAGAGCTGATTGTTCGTACGCATCAAGCGAATCTTGCAATGACTGCCATGCTGTTTTTTGTTCCTCAGGCAGCGGCATGACGAGGAAGGTGTGTGTGAGATAGTGTTGTAAATTATGCGCGCAAAAATCTTTAATGTCTTGCTGTGTTAGATTTTCAAGTGTGGAGATGTTGCTGAAAAGTTGAAGTTCATTATTGTTTTTAAAAAATAGCGATTCAAAGATACTGGCCGCGCTGTTTGCTTGGTCGAAAACTTTGAGAGTATTGGTGATTGAGGATTTTTTAAAACAGGTAAGTTCTTGGTCAGTAACGCCGTTATTCATGATGTTTTTAAGTTCTTGTTCAATAGCTTGTTTGCATTCTTGAAGCGTGCGACCATCGGCCGTTTCTTTGGGCTCAAAATAGATCAAAAAATAACCAACATTGTCGAAATTAATGACATTTGTACCAATTGAATAAACAAGGTTTTGAGCGTCTTGAATTTTTCTTCAAATCGTAGCGAAAGGGCATAACTTATCGCGTTCCCAGCCATCTCGCTTGTATGAGATGAGCCGGGGGTAACCCAGCAGTAACATGCGAAAGGATTAGGAATTGGTTTGTGGTAGAGAATGTTTTTTTGAAAGAAATCGGTATGAACAGGATTGACGGCGGGTTGGTCGGATTGCTTAAAGTGGGTATTTTTGATGTGGCCAAATTGTTCTTCGATCTGTTTAAATACTTCTTCAGCGTCGCAGTCGCCCGTGACAGTTACTAAAGCATTGGCGGGGGCATAGTGGCGCTGATAGAATTTTTTTAAGTCATCGGCATGTGCCCCAAGTAAGGTTTCTAGATCGCCGCCAAGTGAATGGCTGTAGGGATTGTTGAGTGGCAAAATTTCTTGGCCTAAGCTGTCAAAAATGCGAAGGAATGGTGAGGCGTTCCGCATTTTTATTTCTTGTGCGACGGCCTTTACTTCCGATGCGAAATGATGTTCTTTGAACGAGACGTTTTCCATGCAGTCAGCAAGCATAGCAACAAAAACGGGCCAATTATTTTTATCGGTTTGAAAGTAATATTTGGTGACGTCATAGCTTGTGCTAGCGTTAAAGCCTTGGCCAAGGCCGCCAATGCAAAACTTTTCAGCGATAGCGTCCAGGTCTCGTTCAGACATTTTGTCCGTCCCTTTAAAAATCATATGCTCTACCATGTGTGCAAGGCCGTGTTCGGTTGGTCCTTCGTTTTTTCCACCGGCATGATACGTTACGCCGACATAAACATTATTGCTGCCAGGGATTGGGTAGTGAATGGCGGTGAGGCCGTTGGCAAATACTTTTTTTGAAATTTTTGTTTTTGTTTTTTCAAGCCATGCGTGAATCGATTTTTGTTGAGGTTCTTGGGCGGTAATATCGGTTGCCTGAAGTGATCTCTTGGTAAATAAAATGAATAAAAGTAGGTAAAAGCGCAAAAAACGTCTATTCATGATTTGAATTCCTACAAAAGTTTATTATCAACAACATAAGAAAAATACTGAACAGTTCCTATAAAAAGTGTAGCAATGTACCGATGTGCGTCAAGGGCAGTTAAAAGATAGATACATGGGCATGATCGATTTCTTGTTATAGCAGAAATTAAAAGGGTGCTTAGTGTGGGAGTGAGTGATTGATTTTTGTTTCTATTTGGCGTTTTTTTAAATTATTAAGCAAGGGTGACGTGGTTTTGTGTAGGTTGATAGTTTATTAATTAGACTACTTATGATGGCTGAAATCTGTGTCGTAAGTTTGTGTATTATGTCAAATTGTTTAAAGTGAGCATTCAGACGGTGTTTTTTGTCTTGTTCTAGATTGGGACAATGTGTTCTAAATGGTTTCAGTACGAACTTATGGATGCCTTTTGGTACGAGTTACTAACACCTTTGTGAGTAAGTATTGGATAATAAGCTAAAAAAGTCTGAATTATAAAGGCTTTAGTGACTTTTGGTTGGATAGTTTTTGTTACAGTTTGGAGTAAATATTTTTTTCTTGTCTTGTTGATAAAAAAATATTTTTTTATACGTATATTGATTGATCTAGTAATGCAAACTACGTATGTCAGGTGCTGATTTTTGAATTGAAAATTAGTATGACTGAAATCTTTTGATAAAATCAAGAAATCTATTTTTTGGATAAAAATGCCTTAATTTAATGCGCTAATGCCTTTGCTATTTTTTGATTGAAAAGTTAAACTGGATTGTGTTGCAATTTGGGAAATAACTATTGTTAATTTTTTGGACAATTGGACGATATCATGATTGAACCTGATAAAAAAAATCTTGAGCAGGGGGCTGCTTCTCTTGACCAGAACGCCGACCATAACAAGCCTGTCAAAACCGTTGAAGAAAAAAAAGCAGAACACGAAGCTTTTTTGGCACGTTTAGAGCAAGAAGGAAAGAAGCTTTTGACTATGAAAAGTGCTCCTTCAGACCAGCTGCGTGCAAAAATTATTGAAACATTGACTGTTTTGCATGTCTTGCATGAAGATGTTATTGAAAAAAAGAATTTGGCTTTGGAAAAAAGTAATGTGATCAAAGGCAAAGTTAATGAGCTTATGCAAGCTGGAACCATTAAAGTTGATCAAGAAGAATATAATCGCTCAGAAGAAAGTATTGCGCAATATACGGCAAGCCTTGATATCTTGACGCAAGAAATTGAACGTGAAGCTTCTCAACTTTTGTATTTTTTATCTGATGAGCAAGCTTCAAACGTTATTGTTGAAAAATCCGATACGGATGACGTTGTTGAGTTGATCGAAAAGAAGATCAAGTTTGTTAAAAAATATATAAGAGATATGCAACGCGATCTTAACGTTAGCTTCTCTCGTTACTGTTTTGGGTTTGACAACCAACTCAAAAAGATTCTTTATATTCAAAGCTATATCAAACAACATAAGCAATAAGCGTTTTTCTATTTTAACGCATTTGCTACTTCAGTTTGTTTAACAACTTCAGTATGGCCTGTTATCATATTTTTTATGGTAACAGTGCCATTTTTTTGTTCTTCATCTCCCAAAACCAATACATATTTGGCGCCCGTGCGGTTTGCTTTTTTAAGCATGTTGGTCATTGAGGCTTTTTCAAAAATAATATCAGTAGCCAATTTTCTGTACTGCAGGGTGTTTGCTAACAAAAGCGCGAGTGCGTTTTGTTGCTCGCTAAGCGGCACAATGACGTGCAGCGTTGGTTGTTGTGCGAGTGCCAGTTGGTTTTGGCGTGGTTCTAAAAGCAACAGTAATCGTTCGATGCCCATTGCGGCGCCGATGGCTTCGTAATCTTCTTTGGCGCCCACTTCACGCCCCAGGCTGTAGCGCCCGCCACCACAAAAAGTATCTTGTGCGCCGAGGTCTTGTGAGAAAAATTCAAATACCGTGCCGTTGTAATAATCAAGGCCGCGCACCAAGTTTGTGTCGATGATATAATTAACGCCAGTCAGTTGGAGTAAAGTTTGAAGTGTTTCCCATTCTGTTCCACACGTGGTGCACAAAGAATCGGTCAAGCGTGGCGCTGATTGATATACTTTTTTGCATGTTTCGTTTTTACAGTCAAAAATTCTCAGCGTGTTTTTATCTTTGCGATCGGTACACGTTGCACAAATCTGATCAAGCTTGGTGTTCAAAAAAGCAAGAAGTTTTTCTTTGTGCGTTGCGCGATCGATTGAACAGCCAAGAAAGTTGATCTTGAGTGCATAGTTTTCAAGTTTTAAGCCGGTACTAAAAAACGTGTCGAGCATTTTAATAAAGTACGCATCGTGCGCGATGGCTTTGGTGCCAATAATTTCAAGATTAATTTGGTGGAATTGGCGCAGCCGTCCTTTTTGTGGGCGTTCGCGTCTAAACATGGGGCCAATATTAAAAACTTTCCACGGAAAGCGATCGACGCGATTTTCAAAACAAGCACGAATAGTGGCGGCTGTGACTTCTGGTCGCAAGCAAATACTGTTTTCTTGGTCACCGTCAATGATGTACATTTCTTTTGAAACAACGTCAGTTGAAGTTCCTAATGAATGGACAAAGAGCTGTGTATGTTCAAGGATGGGCGTGCTAATTTGATTAAAATTGTGACGACCAAAATGTTCCTGGGTAGTACTGACAATAAAGTTGTACAGTGTGAGATCGAGATGATCTTCAGTTCCACGGACACGAGTAATCATAGCATTCCTTGTTCAAGCGTATTAATAAGGCCTTCTTTGTATAAAAAGTACTACAAATCGTTAAAAATTCAAATGGTATATTGCAAAGCAAATCAATATCCTTGGTTTTTGATTGCTTTCAAGCTTCTTTCATGATACCGTCGGGGGGAATTTTGGAGTCGATATTTTAAAAAAGAGAGTAGCATCATGGTTTTTTCAACGATTCTTTTTCGTTATGTAATGATTATTTTTTTGAGTGTGCCAGGGGTGCTTTGTGGGCATGGCTTTGGTGCTGATACACCAATCAAGAATTGGCATGGTTCAAAAAATATTTCAGATATTGCTAAAAAAGTTTCAAAAAACAAGAAAATTGTTTGTCATTGTTTCAAGAAAAATCGCTGTACGTCTGGTTATATAAGAGCAGTAGGCGAAAGTGAATCAAACTGTTATATGCGCATTGGTTTTGATCATGGGTTGGAATCTTGTGCTGATCTTTTGTGCACCCCTGCCCAGGAGTTTTATCTTCCTCTCAATAATTCTTGGAAGCCAGCGTACCAGTTAAAAGTAGGCGATGTACTAAAAAGTGATTCAGAAGGATTGATACCAATTACTCGGGTAGAGTTGGCCAAAAAGCCACTAAGGGTTTATGTCTTAGAAGTTAGTAAGCACCATAATTTTTTTGTAGGAAAATATTTTGTTTTGACCCACAATGTAGCGTTGCCTTGGTCTATCACTATCGGATTTAGTGTACCTTTTGGGGGTGCTTGTTCTGGCGGGCGTATTGGTGGGTATTTCGGACCCATTGGTCTGGTTGGTGGTGTGGTAATTGGTGCGCTTATTGGTTTTTGTTTGGAAAACTATGACGGCTATTTTAATACCAATAAAGTCCATCAATATACATCATTTTTTGATATTGAAACGATTGATGGATATGGTTTGGTAGATGATAAGCAACGGCTGAATCTATCTTTTTCTACTGTTCATGATGATGTCAGGATTCGTGATCATACCATAAAATTATTCGAGAAATTTACCAATGCTGAGCATAATTATGAATATTTTAACATTGATACCGATCAACAAACAAAAGAAAATAAAGAGGACGGAATCCCAGAAGTAGCAACGAATGAAGATAAAGCCAAAGGAAAGGAAAAAGCAGAAGAAGCAGTTAAAGATATTTTGAAAGAGGCTAAGCCAGTGCTAAAGCCTGATGCCAGATCAACTAAGGACAGATCACCTCAGTTTGAAAAGCCTGGCGGGATGCCTGAAGCGGACGAAGATTTTGAAAAATTGGAGTTAAAGGATATTGAAGATCGTGGGCGCATAAAAATTGGTACATTATCAGATGGTAGAATCGTAAATGTGCGTCCTGAGAGTTCAGATTCAAGGGCAACGCTGGAGATTTATGATCGTGTTACTGGTACGTCATTGAAGATACGTTATGGTGTTAAATAAAAGGTACATACTATGAGCGAACAATGGAAAAAATGGGAGCCAATGAGTGGCTTACCTGTAAAATATTATGTAGACAGTATTGTTAATAATTTAGAAACATTAGAGATTCTTTTATCAGATGCTGCGAATAGGAACGATAAGATTCGGATTGTTTTTGAAAATTGTTCAGATGCTTATAGAAAAACCAAACGTGATGTGCAAGAACATGCTCTTGAAAGTTTTCAAAAAGAAAGCAATGAATGTGGTTTTTTTAAAATAACCAATTCGGCTTATCAACAGTGGCTTTCAGAACAGTCATGTACCTTTGCAGATTATATGTGTTGGCAACATTTTTGTTTTAAAGGTCTAAATTTTATAGTTGATGTTATTGTGGCTCAAGAGCCACAAATCGAATTTATTGGTGAATAAATAAAGGGTTACAATGGTAAATGAGACATGGCAGCAATGGAAACCTCTTGAGGTGGCGCCTAAAAGGTATCTATTGGATTGTATTATTGATGTAGAAGAAGTTTTAGAGATTGTATTGTCGGATATGGAAGGAAATGCAAAAAAGATACGTATTATCTTCGAGGGATCGGTGGTGGCGTATAGATATACTTATGAGACTTTCAGAATGCATACTTTGCATATGCTTAAGCAAAGGTATGGTAGCGATTTTTATACTAAGTGTGATTTTTTTCAAGTTATTGATTCAGAATATTTATCGTGGGTATCAGAGCAGCTGCATGGGGTCGGGGATATGGCCTCGCTTAAGCATTTTTGCTTATATGGTCTAGAGGATGTGATTGATATTATTGCTGATTGCGAGCCAAGAGTTGAATTTATTGATTCGAAATAGTTATTTTTTTGCCTTTATAAAAAAATCTAGTAGGCTCTTTTTATCACGAGTTCTTGAAATAGAATAAGGAGAGCGAGATGAAGAAGTCAATTTTGTTGACTGGTGGGGCGGGCTACATTGGCTCTCACACCGCGCATCTCTTGGTCGAGCAAGGCTATCACGTTGTTATTTTAGATTCTTTTGTGCAGCACCAAGCTTTTAATCCTTTGTGGGCTACGGTCATTCGTGGCGATTTTGCCGACCAAAAAATTCTTACTACTATCTTTAAAAACCATTCTATTCACGCTGTAATGCATTTTGCTGCTTTTATTGAAGTTGGCGAATCCGTTACGCGACCGGCCGACTTTTATGAAAATAATGTTGGTAAGGTTTTTCAACTGCTCAGGCTTATGCTCGAGCATGGTATCAATAAATTTGTCTTTTCTTCAAGTTGTGCTGTGTATGGCAACCCCGTGCGCACGCCAATGGACGAAACGCATCCAACGGTTCCGGTCAGTCCTTATGGTCGTAACAAGCTGATGGTTGAGTGGGCGCTGCAAGATTATGCAGCGGCGTATGATTTACGGTATGTTTCATTACGGTATTTTAATGCTGCAGGAGCGCTGCCCGAGGTGTCGTTGGGAGAGCATCACCAGCCCGAAACGCATTTGATTCCACGATTGCTCCATGCAATTGCGTATGATGAGCCGGTTACGATATTTGGGAATGATTATAATACGCCAGACGGGACTTGTTTGCGAGATTATATTCACGTTGCCGATATAGCGCAAGCGCATGCTTTGGCACTATCTTATTTGAATAATGGGCAGCTGTCTGATGTTTTTAATCTTGGTACCGGGTGTGGGTACACCGTGCAACAAGTGATTGATGCGGCGCAATGTTTGTGCAATAAAAAAGCAAAAGTTTACATTCAAGCTCGCCGAGCTGGAGATGCTGAAATTTTACTTGCAGACCCAACAAAAATAAAAAAAGTTTTGGGTTGGAAACCGAAGTATTCAGATTTATCAACTATTTTGTCATCGGCGTTGGCGTGGGAAAAGATACGTATCAGTGCTTCAACCACTGAACCTGTTCATGCTAAGCGTGAGGTAGTGTAATCCTAAAGCGGAGGACGGTATGATAGCGATAATCAAAAAAGAAAAAAATTTTCTGACGATTCTTTTTATGTTTTCGTTGTTGGTGAGGGCATTGGTCTTTGGTTGTTATTTAAGCAAAGAAAATCGCTTTTGGCAGGTTGATTCTGCAACGTATCATTGCGTTGCTACCAGTATTGCTCACCGTCAGGGTATTTCTAAAACTGATGGTTCGCCAGTTTTTTATCGAGTTCCAGGATATCCTCTTTTTGTGGCAGCTGTTTATTCCCTTTTTGGGCATGAAAAAACAACAGTGCTTTGGTTGCAAGTTTTTATCGCAAGCTTATTGCCGCTTTTAATTTTTTTACTGAGCTTAGCTTTGTTTCCAAAATTTTTATTATTGGCGCGGATAGCCTCTTTATACAGCGCGGTGCATTTTGGACTTATTTTGTATAGTGGTTTTTTTATGACTGAGACATTATTTCTCTTTTTCTTTTTGTTATTCATACTTTTTTTTATGCCAGTTTGCCATCTCTTTTTTTGCCCAAGTCCTGAAACGGGCTGGGTATCATATGAAAAAATGAGACTAAATCAGTATCCTGGCAACTTGTACTTACCAAACCCTGTTTGCACGAGTACGCCGTTTATAGAGCTTTATGAAAAAATGTATGGGGATGATGTTGAGCAGATGCTTATGATAACGCGTGCAGATAAACAAATTTTTAAAGATCGGCAGCAAGTTTTTCAGTATCTGGTGTGGGCGGGCCTATTTTTAGGGTGTGCTTCGTTAGTGCGGCCGGTGGGTCATTATTTGTTGCCGCTTGCAGTCCTTTTGATTTTGTTTTCGCATGATTATTGGCGTGAAAAATGCGCAAAAAGTCTTTTTTTTATCATGGCGTGGTTAGTACCTGTTTCGTTTTGGCTTGTGCGTAATTACATGCTGATGGGGCATCTTTTTTTTCATTCGTTGCCTGGTGGTCATTTTTTATATTTTTCTGTGGCGCGTGTTATTGCGCAGGAGTGTGACATTTCTTATGAGCAAGCCCGCAAAGTAATTCATAAAAAAGTACAAAAACGTGAGCATGCTTTTAACAAAGAGCATCATCGTTTTCCTAATGAATTTGAGCATTGTGTTATACAAGAAAAGCTTGCGATTAGTTACTTTAAACAGTATCCCCTAACGGTACTTAAATTATGGCTGACCGATATCTTTCGAACTACTTTTTCATTGTATTCTGCCGAACTTTTGTATTTAGAATCTGGCCGACCTGAGTTTGATTATTTTTCATCAAGTCGATCGTTGTGTTCGATGATTAAGCGCTACTTGTTTCCTGCAACCGACAAGTTGTGGCTTCGTGCGGTCATTTTGATAGACATTGTTAGTCTGTTGTTTATGTGGCTTGGTTGTATGTTGTTTTTCTTGGCTGCTTTTGTAAAGCGACGTATTTCGCTGCTGTGTGTTACGGCCAGGGTGGTCCCGTTTATGAAATTTTTTATAGTTATCGCTTTGGCTGGCGGGTATGCACGTATGCGGTTGCCAATTGAGCCGTTTATTATGCTGTTTGCCTGGCATTTTTGGTTGTATTTTTTTGGTGCTATAAAGTCTCATTTTTTTCATGAACAACATTAAACAACAATCGCTTTTTTTAACGATTGTTTTTATTTTTTCTTTAATTGTGCGACTTATTTTTTTTTATATTTTTTTGGATAATAATTCGTGCGAGCTTGCTTACGATGCTGGACATTACCATGAGTTGGCGCTTTCAATAAGCAACGGTCAGGGTATTACGCATGGTGGTGGCGCAGCACAGTTTTATCGGTTGCCGGGATATTCTTTCTTTTTGGCCGCGTGCTATAAAATTTGGGGAACGGGGCCGCACGGGGCATTGTTGGTACAAATTGTGCTGGCAAGTTTTATTTCTCTGTTATTATTTTTTTTATCTCTTGCGTTGTTTCCTGGCAATCTAACGGTTGCTTTAATTGCTGCTTTGGTGGGCGTAGTGCATCCTGGCTTGCTGATTTTTTCAGGCCTTGTGATGACGGAAAGTTTATTTCTGATATTTTTTTTGCTGTTTCTTATTTTTTTTATTACAAGCTTACGTGATTATTCTTTGCGTATAATTATTGGCGCCGGTTTTTTTTTAGGCATTGCGTCGCTTATTCGGCCGGTTGGGCATTTTGTCTTGGCATCATCTTTATTGTTATTTTTTTTCATGACGGGCCAATCTTTGTATCAAAAAATGATGTGCATGCTTGGATTATTTTTGAGTTGGTTTGTTGTTGTGCTTCCCTGGTTGGTGCGTAATTATATACTGACTGGTTATATTTTTTTTCATACACTTTCTGGTGTCCATTTTTTAAACCATGTGGCAGCTCGTTTGTGCATGGAAGTGCGAGATGTTTCTTATCAGCAAGCGCAAAGCATTATTCAAAAAGATTATGCAGCTGCTCTGCTTGCCGAGCAAGATTTCGTTGGTCGGCCGTTATTTGATATCGAAGAGTCTAATGTTGCTGAATATATTGCTAAAAATTATATGATCAAAAATCCATTTCGAATGGGAATGCACGCCGTACGAAATATGCTTAAAACGACCTTTGGGTTGTATTCATCAGAATTATTAGTTATCGATTCTGGTGGGCAGTTACCGGCTTATTCGAGCAAGCGGACATTGCGTGAGATGGTCATGCGTTTTTTAAAGCCCGAGATTAATAATAAAAAAATCTATGCGGTAATTTATTTCGAGATGCTGTTATTTTTTTTACTACTGTGTGGTTTTTGTGGCTACCTGTTTTGTTGTTTTCGCGGGTTAGTTTTTGGTAAACCGGTATTGATTGCGCTTTCGTACTCAGGTCTTTTTGTTGGCTTGTCGCTTGCGTGTGGCTACGCGCGTTTGCGTTTTCCTATCGAACCATTTTTAATAATTTTTGGAAGTTATTTTTGGTTTCATCACGTTAGATATATTTTTTATGGTGATTTTTAACAATATGGATGGTCTATGAAAATTGTATTTTTTGTTTGTATGCTGTTGAGTGTAAAGTTACTGTACGCAAACTGTCCCTGCACGTTGAAAAATGAACGAGTTTTGGAGCAGAGTGATGTTACTGCATTGCTGGTTATGTATCCGCAATGGCGGGTTGAAGTTGTGGATAATCATCGACAATTTTCTTCTTTTTTTTCAAGTAGTTGGCTTAATTCTGCCCGGGCTCTTGTTCCTATTGCGGTCACTGCAGAGCAGTATCAGCATCATCCTGATGTTATTCTAACGCCTGATGGCTTAACGCTTTCTATTTATACCCACGCTCAAAAAGAAGTAACGTTTAAAGATGTATCGTTGGTTCAGGCTTATAAAAGGGGTTTTAATTATACAAAAAAGAAGGTTGCTCTTGTGTTTCGGTATGATGAGTTGCCTTGTTCGGCTGAAGAGATAGCTTCTTTTATTGCTCAGAATAATGGTTGGCAAGTTGATAACAATGGATCAATATTGATTTTTTCTTGTGTGGCGCCTGATTTTTTAGCGGCGGCGCATGCTTTGCAACGATGTTGCTTGCTAAACAACATTGGAACGCAGCTGCAAGAAGTTCGTTTGAGTTATGGAAAATGTTCGCTAACCTTACAAAGTACAAAAAATAAACTGATTTCAGCTGACACGATTGTTCACGCACAAGCGTGTCACAATATTCTTAAGGCACTGAAAAAATAGTTTTAACTATGTCTGATGAAGTGCTCCAAGTTTGAGAAGTGGTATCTTTTTTAGGCGCGTAAGATCTTTTGGCAAGCGTTCTAGAGGATTGTCTTGTGCATCAAAAATGCGTAAACGTTCAATCCAGCTGATAGTATCTGGTAAGCGCTTGATTTTGTTGCCGTTTACGTATAATTTTTCGAGTTTTTCAAGTCTGCACAAATCGCTTGGTAAGTGTGTGAGGTTATTATTTTTGAGTGATAGCCAGTGCAAGTTTTCTAAATCACTAATGCTTTCGGGTAGCTTTGTTAAGTTGTTACGGTCAGCATCAAAGCGCCACAGCGAAGAGAGGTTGCCTATATTTTCTGGCAGTTCGGTAATTTGATTATTGCTGATATCAAGTTTTTCAAGATTTGGTAGCAAGCATATGCCTTGAGGCAGTGCGGTGAGCTTATTATTGGCAAGATTAATGGCGGTTACTTGTTTGGCGCATGATATTCCTTCTGGAATTTTTTTCAAAAGATTATCACTAAAATCAAAAACAAGTGCAAGTGGATCGTCAAGGCATACTTCAATTCCTGAAATATCGGCTAAAAAAAAACTATTAAGCTCAAGAATGGAATTATTGATTTCAAGTCGACGGACATAAATATATTCCAAGAGATTCAAACTCAATGTTTTAGTAGTTCCATTTGAGTCAGTATAAGTCATAACGGAAGGGTCTTTAGTCATTAAAAAATAATGCTTGCGAATAGTGTCTGATGGTAAATTGAAAGGAGCTTGTAACCGTTTTTCAAGAGGTAAGCCCTGCGTATGATTGAGATGGTAGCGTGCGCAGATGTGTGCGGTAACGGGATAATCAACGTGGTGGGCAAGGGCATAGATTTGCCAAAGTTCAAGCTCACTTGAGGCGAACTCTTCAGATGCTAGTTCACTTACAATAATATCTGGAAATTCCATTGCGCGTTCTTTTTCAAAGTAGCGGTTGGTGTACGAGATAAATTTGTTGATAGTTTCTTCCGGAATTGTGTTAAGTGAAAGAGTAATATTGTTGGGAAGCGAAAGAGCTGAGCATTTTTGACTGAAAATAATCGCAACAATCAGCGCTATGATTTTTTTCATAATTTTCTCTCCTTGATTTCTCTTGTTTTCTTGACAATATAATGATAGTCACGTGTTCTTAAAAAATCAAATGTCATGTTTGAATCAAAGGAAAGCAAGAAGGGGAGCGAAATGATCGTACAGCGTTTAAAGCTTTTATCATTATTGAGTTTATTGTGGGTAAGTTTTTGTTCTGCTCAAGATGACCAGTTTAATAAATTGCGGCAGCTAATGCGCGTGGCCTCTGCCCAAAAAAATACTGATGTTGATTTGATTATTTTTTCTTATGATAGACCGTTGCAATTGCGGGCTTATTTAGAATCACTCGAAAAGCGTGTGTGCGGGCTTAATAAGACGTATGTTTTGTATCGAGCGAGTGATCAGTTGTTTGCGCAAGCTTATGACGAGCTTGTTGCATTGTATCCAACAACAAATTTTGTGTGTCAAGTTGTTGAGCCTGGTGCTGTTGCTAATATTAAGCCTCAATTAAGTACTATTTTTGAAAAATCGCAAGCTTCATATTTTATGTTTGGCGTTGATGATATTGTAGTAACGGAAGAAGTTGATGTGCAAGATTGCGTAAGAGCTATGGACGATTATGGCGCGTATAGTTTCTATTTACGACTTGGTAAAAATATTACGCAATGTTACACCCTTTCAGTCCATGAAGATTTTGCAAATCCTCCGCTGTTAGAAGTTGAGAGAGGTCTTTTTATGTGGACGGTGAATCAAAGTCTTTATGATTGGAATTATCCTAATTCTTTGGACATGAGTATTTTTAGAAAAAAAGAGGTATTGCCTGTTATTGCGGCAATTGATTATGTGACGCCTAACCAACTTGATGCGGCATGGGCTCGTTGTACTGATCCTTCGTGGAAAGGTATTTGTTATGAGCATTCAAAGATGGTAAACATTCCGTTGAACTTGGTACAAGAGACTCAAGGCATGCGTAATATGCAGTTTTTTTCTACCAAAGAATTACTCGATGATTTTGTGATTGGATTTAAAATTGATATTGATGATTTGTATAAATTTAATAATAATTCGCCTCATATGCATTATATTCCAAAGTTTGTTTACGATGATGAACGGATGCATTTTCGCATTGCAAAATAGATCTTTTTAAACTATCGTATCTTGAGAGTTTGCATTTATGTGCTAAACAAAAGGACGTAGGGTGAGTGGAAAAAAAAATAAAGCGCTGATTATTGGTGCGGGTCCGGCAGGCTTGACTGCTGGCATTGAACTTCTTAAAACAGGTACTTTTGAGGCAACCGTCTTAGAACGTGAAAACGTTATTGGAGGGCTTGCTTGTACTACTGAATATCGTGGCTGTCGGTATGATATTGGACCGCATCATTTTATCACAAGCTCTGAAAAAATTGAAAAATGGTGGAAAGATTTGATGCAGGGTGATTTTCTTGAGCATAAGCGTTTTACCCGCATTTATTATAACAACCATTTTTTTAACTATCCACTTGAACCACTCAATGTTTTAGAAGGACTTAGTTTGTGGGAATGTTTTATTTGTATGCTCAGTTACATTCGCTATCGTTTGTTTCCCATAAAAAAAGTGAAATCATTTCAAGATTGGGTTACCAATAAATTTGGCTACCGACTCTTCAGTATTTTTTTTAAGACGTACACAGAAAAAGTTTGGGGCATTGAATGTTCTCAAATTTCCTCAGATTGGGCCGCACAACGTATTAGTGGCTTTTCTCTTTCCAAAGCAATATATTTTGCTTTTTTTGGGCGCTTTTATAAAAAAAATAAACCACGAACCATTCGCGATGATTTTTATTATCCATCAAAAGGTGCTGGTACCTTGTGGGAAAAAGCAGCTGGCTGGCTACAAAGTTTTGATGGTGGGCAAGTGCTGCTCAATCAAGAAGTGATTTCGTTGGAACACGATGGCAAAAAAATTATTGCGGTGCATGCGCAAGACAGGCGTTCTGCGAGCGGGGTTAAAGCGTTGGCATGTCATCAAGCTGATTATTTTTTTTCAACTATGCCTTTAAGAACGCTTATTAGGTCGCTTGATCCGCTGCCATCAGGAGATATTATTCGTGCGGCAAATGCTTTGCAGTATCGGGGTTTGATTACCATTAATTTAATTGTGAACAAAGAATCTATCTGTCCTGATCATTGGCTTTATGTTCATGAAAAAAAAGTTAAAATGGGTCGCATTGGTAACATGAACAATTTTTCTATGGACATGGTTGATAATCCTGCTCACACTGCCTTGAGTTTGGAATATTTTGCATTTGTTGGCGAGGCCTTTTGGTTACTTTCAGATCAGGAATTAGTTGAAATAGCAAAAAAAGAGCTTGAAGCAATTGGCTTGGTAAAAGCACATGAAGTGTTGGACGGCATGGTAATGAAGACGGCCGAGGCATATCCCCTCTACGATGAGCACTATAAAGAACATTTGGGTCTCGTTCTTAATTATTTAGGAACTTTTTCCAATCTTGAGCTCATGGGGCGTAATGGTTTACATCGTTATAATAACATGGACATTGCAATGCTCTCGGCCATGTCTGCCGTTGACAAAGTGCTTGAAAAAGAAAAAAGTGCTGTACATCCAGTTGATGCAGCGACTATGCCAAGCGCACTATAAAAAATGTTGAGGGGTGCGTATGTGTGGTATTGCCGGTTATGGAATGCTCAGTGCGCAAGGCGGTGTCATTGATCATTCGTTACTTGTGCGTATGCATGAAGCCATAGCACATCGTGGCCCTGACGGTTTTGGTGTTTGGATAGATCAGCAACGAGGTATGGGGCTTGCTCACCGTCGGCTTTCAATTGTTGACCTGTCGCCTGCTGGTTCTCAGCCGATGCTTGATAAGTATGAAAGTGTTGCTATTTCTTTTAATGGCGAAATTTACAATCATTACAAGTTGCGCAAAGAGCTTGAAGCTCTTGGGTACCATTATCGTTCAAATACTGATACCGAAACAATTTTGTATGCCTACCAAGCGTGGGGTATTAAATGTTTGGAGCGTCTTGATGGTATGTTCGCGTTTGCATTATTTGATCGTGAAAAAAATGAAATATATTTAGTACGTGATCGTTTAGGGATTAAGCCGCTCTATTTTTCTTTGCAGGGCGGCATGATCAGTTTTGCTTCAGAAATTAAAGCGCTTTGGCAGTTGCCATGGAATAAAAAAACGATTAGTTCTCAAGCACTCTATCATTACCTAACTTTTATGGTAACTCCAGCGCCATACACTTTTTATAATGATATTTATAAGCTGCCAGCAGGTTACTATCTCAAGGTTGATGCGCATCGAGTAGTAACGTTTCATGAGTGGTACTCGCCAATAACGACCATCACGCCAGCTGAGCATAAACAGTTTTACGATGAGCAATTTTGTTTAGAAAATATTAAAGCGTTATTAATTGATTCAACAAAAAAACGACTGATGTCGGATGTACCGTTTGGTGCATTTTTGTCAGGCGGGCTTGATTCAAGCTTGAATGTGGCGTTGATGTCACAATCGGTTTCAAAAGTTAAAACGTTTACCGTTGCCTTTGCTGACGGGCCAGAATCTAATGAACTTGTGTGGGCACGTCAAGTTGCTGCACAGTTTGGCACGCAGCATCATGAAGTGGTGATTACGGAAAAAGAAGCGTTCGATTTTTATGAAAAGATGGTGTACCACCTGGACGAGCCGTTAGCTGACTGTGTCTGTATCCCTTTTTATTATGTAGCAAAATTGGCGCACGATCATGGCGTAAATGTGGTGCAGGTGGGTGAGGGTGCTGATGAACTTTTTTTTGGTTACAGCACGTATGCGCAGTATAAAAATTTGCACGATCGCTTGTGGCGGCCATCGCAAAAAATAGTGCCAAGTTTTTTAAAAAAAAGTATTACTTCTGTGGCAAAATCTTTTTTTGATAAACATTCAAATTATGCTGCACTGATGACCAACTGGGCAGGTAACCGGAATCTTTTTTGGGGTGGTGCGCTGGCATTTAATGAGCAACAAAAGCGTGTGCTTGTGCATGACAATATTTTTAAAGCCTCAGTAATGCAAGAAGATCCAGTGGTAAGCAAAATTTTGAAAGGCGCACGGCAAGAGTTTGACAGTCATGCGATCGTTGCTTTTCATAGCAATAGGCTGAAAGCAGACCTTCCATATGCTGATTTTGCTGCCAAAATGATGTATCTGGAGTTGAAGCAGCGATTGCCCGAGTTGTTGCTCATGCGGGCTGATAAAATGGCAATGGCCACCAGTGTTGAGGCGCGAGAGCCCTATCTTGATTATAAACTTGTTGAGTTTATGTTGCATGTACCGACAGTGCTAAAATTTAAAGATGGTATTACGAAATATTTGCTCAAAAAAATAGCGCTTGATTATTTGCCGCCATCAATTGTTTTTCGCAAAAAAGTTGGATTTGCTGCGCCAACGGTTCGTTGGTTTGCTTCCGGCAATTATTTTCCGCGCTATTTTGCCGGCTTGAATATGCAAGCATCGCCATTGTTTTCAGATAAAATAAAAATGATCAATTCATTAGGAACCAGTGCTCCTGCTGTGCGTGCGGTGCAGCAGTGGGTGGTGCAAAATGTGTTGGCACTAATAAAAGGGGAGAGCCAATGAGAACGCGCTTACTATTATTTTTTTGTACAGTTTTTTTTGTTGGATGTTCTTACTTTTTATATCAGCAGGTGCCGGCGGGTTTGCAAGCGCATCACGATATTGATTCTAAGGCTTATGTGTATCATGGTAAGCTTTTTGCTGAAGAAAATATGTTGGTAAAAAGTGAGCATACGCCGTACTATACGCTTGGCTATCCTCTCATTATTGGCTTTTTATACAAAATTTTTGGGCAAGCAAATGCTGCATTGATTTGCTTGCAATTATTACTTTCATTGCTTTCAGGCTGGTTGCTTTTTGTCTTGGCGGGGCGTTTTTTCAATCACACAATTGCCTTGGCCACGTGTGTGCTTTTTGTGATCAATCTTGGGTATTTAACGTTTACTCAATTTATTTTGACTGAAATTTTTTTGTCATTTTTTTTGCTGCTTTTTTTTGAGCGATTTACGCTCTTTTTACAAAATTATCAGCAGCGGCCATTAATGCAGAGTGGTCTTGCGCTGGGCCTTTCGATGCTTATTAAGCCAGCAGCTGCGCTATATTTTGTTGTTCCTGTGTCGTTTATTTTTTTTGTATTATTAAAAAAACGTGTTTCAGTGCAAGTAACTATCCAGTTGATGAGTTTTTTTGTTTTATGTTTTTGTGTGCCGGTTTTGATGCACATGGCTCATAATAAGTATGCGTTTGGTAATTTTCGTTTGACTGAATTGAATGATATTAATCTTTATTTTTGGTTTTATCCAAATGTGCGTGCCCAGCAATATGGCACAACGTCAGATTATGAGCGTGTTATGTTACAAAAACATGCGCAAAAAGAAGGTGGCATGCAAGAGATTAAAAATCAATTTTTTGACGAGATGAAAGATAATTTTAAACTCTTTGTGTACGTTTGGTTTGCCAATGTTGCCAAGACATTCTGCGGTCTTTTTACAACCAATTTAAAAGTCTTGCTTAATGAAAAAGTGCATGGTGGGGACATTTCATTTTTTAAGATGAAGGGCTCATGGCTGCAAAAAGCACATCGGTATATTATTGCCGGGGCCAATACGTGGTGGCTTCGTGCTATTGCGTATTATGAGGCTGTTTTGTTGCCGTTGCGCTATCTTTTGTGTTTGATAGCACTGATATTTATGTTTGTTCAGCAACGATATGTGCTCTTTTACTTTTTTATTTCGTATATTGCTTATTTTTCGATGATTACCGGGCATGATGGTTGCGCGCGTTTTCGTATGATGTTTGAGTTTTTACTCATCATGCTGAGCGCTGCCGGCTTGTTTATTGTGTGGATGTATGCAACGCGTAAGCCCGTGAAAAAATCAGCACGGAAAAAAGTATGACAACCGTGTATGCCGGTATCATGGCTGGTGGCACAGGTACTCGTTTGTGGCCATTGAGTGATAAAAATAGACCTAAGCAGCTCATGCCTTTTTTAAATAACAACTCGTTGCTTGACCAAGCAATTGAGCGCGTTATGCCGCTGGTTACCACACCAGAAAAAATTTTTGTGGTTACCAGTGCCGAGCAAGAGGAATTAATTAAGCAGTCTGTTGGTAAAAAAATTGGTTTTATTGTTAGCGAGCCAGAAGGGCGCAATACTGCGCCAGCAATTTTGTTGGGCTGCTACCGAGTTTATCAACAAAATCCTGAGGCTGTTGTTATATTTCTGCCGGCAGACCATTTTATGCCCGAAATTCAGGCATTTGCTACTATTGTTGCCAAAGCCATTGCGCATGTTGAGAAGCATAACAATATCGCTCTATTTGGGCTTAAGCCCCGCCATGCAGCGATCGGCTATGGGTACATTCAAACTAATCCATCAGAAAATGAACAAGATTTTTTTTCTGTTGTAAAATTTCACGAAAAACCATCTGCTGCTCTTGCGCAAGTGTATGCCGCGAGTGATGATATGTTATGGAATATGGGTATTTTTGTTGCCAAGGTATCAACTTTTTACAAGAGTTTAAAATGTGTGCGCCCATGCTTGATCTGACCATGCGGGCGTATTTGCAAGGTACTTGCTCGTATGCTGATCTTGAAAATATTTCGATTGATTATGCTGTTATGGAAAAGAGTAGTAATACCGTGGTATTTGCCGTTGATTTAGAATGGTATGATGTTGGGAATGTGTACACTTTTTTACAATTAAAAGAAACCTATTCGCACGATAATGCAGCGATCATTAATGTTGATGCCGCGAAAAATTTGGCTTACTCGAAAAAAAAATATGTCGTATGTATTGGCGTTGACGATCTTTGTATTGTAGAAACAGATGATGCATTATTAATTGTGAAAAAAGATAAGGCAGAGTTAGTAAAACAAGTTCCTGCAAAAATAAAAGAGCTGACGTTATGAACAAAAAACATTGGTATGCGCTAGTTATTTTTATTATTGTTTTTTGTGTTGGGGCTTTGCCTGTCGATAAAATTTGGTATCGTGAAGATGATTTGGGACAAATTATTAATGGCCTTGTTTTTTCAAAAGAAGATGCATTGCGCGTTATTAAAGCTGATGAGCGTGAGTTTATTGTTCCTATGAATTATCGCCGCTCAAAGCCAAATGTGATTGCTGGTTTTTTGCGGCCTTTAAAACATTTTTTCTTTACCGCTATTTATGTGCTGTTTGGTCTTGAACCAAAAGCTTATTATATCGCACACGTAATTGTTCATGCACTTAATGCGGCCTTATTATTTTATCTCTTTTCGCAATGGCTTTCGTTATGGCTTTCTTTTTTGGGTGGGCTGATGTTTGGGCTTTATCCCGATGTTGCCTGGCTTGCTTGGCTGGCAACGTTTCATAATTCGCTCGCTACTTTTTTCCTGCTTCTTTCTGCGCTGCTGTTTTGCTTCTTTTGGCAGCGGCATGGGAGTTGGTGGTATTATTTTTTTTCAGGAATTAGTTTTTTACTTTCGTTGTTGGCTCGTGAAAATGGCATATTTTTCCCTTTTTGGTTATTTCTTGGCATGGGCTTGTATGCACTTGAAGACCGTGGTTGGTGGCGTTCAGTTTGGTATGCCGTGTGTATGACATGGATTTTTTTTGTGGTCCATTTTGTGTATGTTCTTTGGCGCTTGTGGGCATTTGGCATTGGTACGCTTGAACGAACGTTCAATAATCTATTAATCAGAATGCCTTTTCTTGCTTCTTTGATTCAAAACAAAGGTGCTGTTTTGTTGCCGGTAACAACATCGACTTCTGTGATAGCAAATATTGTTTCTACGGTTCCACCATCGCCCGTGATAGAACCGAGTTGGTATGCGGTTTTAACGAGTAAATTGGATTATTTTTTTACTAAATTTTTTGCGTGGAGTAGTTGTCTCTTTGTTCTTAATGACAAGCGACATCTCTTGATTTTGATGTTGTGGGGTCTGGTAGTTTTGTTTTGTGCATTTGCGTATAAAAATCACAAAAAGCTTTTATTCTTTTTTATCGTTGGTTTTTGGTGTTTTGCGTGGCAAGGCGTTATGGCTTATCCCTGTGCTCGTTATCTTGAAACAGCGTATCCGGTAGTGGTGACGATTGTGGTGGTAGGCATACCGTTGCTCAATGCGCGCAAATTTTTGTACGGTCAGTATGCCATTTTATTGGTGAGTTTTGGGATCGTTTTTTCAATATACCGCGGTACGCTGCTCAACATGAAAGCTTTGCGCATTGCAGGGCAGTCTACGCATGAACTTAAACAGCGCTACGAACCATTTTTTCTGCATAATCAACTCAATCCCAAATCGCGCTATATTTTCTTTAGCTCGCCTTTTGTTTCAGATATTCAAAGCATTGTGCAATATTTTTTGCATGATTTGAATGTTCAGGTTGCCTTTGAGCTCTTTTCGTCATTGGCTGAATTAGGCGTTTTTGGTTGTGATCGTGACTACAAAGTTGTTGGCGTAAGTTATCAAATTGTGCCCATACCTGGCGGCTTTCGTTTAGTTTCAGATGATCCGCAGCATTGTGCGTGGTGGATGCAATTTTCCAACCATCCGTTACAGTGGAATGCGCGCGATTTTGGTTATGAGTGGCGTGCGTAGTCTTATCAAGAAGGCGAATGGTACCAATGTTCTATGGGAGCCTTTATGATTCATCAGCGCATTGATGGACGATTTATTACTGATATTTCATTTATCTTTGATTCAAAATGGCTCACTCCCGATACCGTTTTTGTTGTGTGGGATTCTCTAAAAGGGGAATATCAAATTCTGAAGGCTGATCATTTGCAAACCGGGACGACCTCGATTATTTAAGTAATATGTTTATTTTTGTGCCGATTGTTTTATACAATGAGCCAAGAAGGAGCGTTGGGGGGTTCGTAAGAACCTGAGGCTTTAGAGCATAAACTAAAAATACTTGAAAAGGAGAACGTTATGAAAAAGCTTGATGATTTTATGGATATGGTCGATCGTCGAGTTGATCGAAAACTAGGATCATTTTTTAGGTTTTTCAGATCCTATTTTACTTATATTAGCACGACCGTTTTGATGGTACTTGTGCTTACTTTTTTTGGTAAATTGTATCATAGCCAGCCGTATTTTGTTGCTTCAGTGATTACGAGTAGTTTAGAAAACATTCAGGCAGTGATGAGTGATATCAATCAAAGCTGCAATATTTTAAGTGTGCATGAAGATCACATTGTTGTTGATTTCTTGACGACAAAAAGCTTTGAAGGCTCTGTTATTGGTGGGCTTAATCTTGCGTATCCAAAAAAATGGCGCGGACCCTACACGAGTAGTAATCCAAGTTTTAATGGTCATTTTTTTGAAGTAGTGAGGGCTTTGGAAGGATATTTTGTTGTGCCTGGGCATGGTGTTAAATTACCCAATAATTATGTGGTGGGTAAAGATTTTACAATTGATACAAAAACGTCCATGCGACAATTGTTGGCGACAGATGGGCCTTTAAATTATAAAGGGATTAAGCTTGCCGTGCCATTGACGTTTAAAATTGGTAAGTGGGATTCGCCGCTAAAAATGGATGATCAGCTGCTCAAGCGCGCTAACAAATATCTCAAAGAGTTTAACGATGCGATGCCATTTGCAAAAAATGAAAATCGGTATTTTACCGAAAGCGCGATCATTAAACGTTTATAAAAATTCATAGTTTGCTTGCAGGGGCTTTTTTTAGGGGGAATTAATGAAGCATAAAATAATGCAATATGTACCATTTTTATCGGCTGCTTTTCTCGATTATTTAAATATTGTTGTGTCTCTCGTTATTTTTCCGGTGTTGTTGGCAGATACGCAGGCTCATTTTTTGTCAGAGCAGATTGCGCAAAATTACGGTACGCTTTTTGTTGGTTTTTTGCTGACGACGTACTATGCCGGACAGTTTTTTATGGCGCCTATTTGGGGGCAAATTTCAGATGTCTACGGACGACGGTTGGCGATGCTGATAACACTTGCCGGTACTACGGCTAGTTTGTTATTAACGGCGCTTTCAATTCATTATTCTGTGTTTGTGCTCTTGTTTGTAAGCCGTTTTTGTGCAGGGGTTTGTGCTGCAAATGTTGCGATTGCGCAATCCTTTATGGCTGATGTGAGTGGTAAAAATAGTGCAAATAAAGTGAGCAATATGAGCATGGTAGAAGTGGCGGTAGCGTGTGGTTTTATTGCTGGCGGGTTAGTGGGGGGCTATTTTACGACAAATTTATTGAGCGATAGTATCAATTTGGCGTTGCCATTTTTACTATTAAGTTGCTTAACTGGGCTTAACTTTACGGTTGTTGCCTACCAATCATGGCGTGACCATTTGCCACAAAAATCATCGCACAAAAAATTTGAGATCACCGTTAGCCATCTGAAGCAGATTATGCAGTATCCTGTGTTGCGCAATATTGTGTTAGCATCTGCTTTTTTTATTTTTGGTTGGACGTTTAGTACGCAATTTTTTTCGACTTATTTATTGAAAGTTTTTCATTACGATGCCTCGCATATTGGTATGATGTTTGTGTATGCCGGTATCATTTATTTAGTGCTGCAGTTGTTACTGGTGCGGCCATTGTCGCGCATTGCAGCTCCGCGGACTATTGTGTTGAGCGCGTTGCCGATCCTTGCATGCTTGAGTAGTGCAGTTTTTTTGCCGCCAACAACGATAGGGTTGTATATTTTTATTGTTATTTATATTGGCTGCATTGCCTCGATTGTGCCGAACATGATGGCGATTATTTCAACTTCTGTGCACAGTAGCGAACAGGGGCAGGGAATTGCCATGATCTGGTCAATGCAGGCACTGGTGACGGTGGTGGGGACCTTTTTTGGTGGTTTTTTGGCGATGCTTAATCCCGCGTTGCCGGTTGGAGTGTCTGGCGGGATGATTTTTTTAAGCTGGATTTTGTATTTAAAAGCGACAAAAAAATCTCGAAAATGATGCGTGAATTTTGTTATAGAAATAGTTCAAAATATTACGCATGAAAACGCAGATAACCGCGCAATAAATAATTAATAAAACCGATCATAAGTTTATCGGGTAGTTTTGCGTTCTGAGCTCGTGGATCTTTGCAAGCAAGGTAGCATTCGCCAAGCATGTCAACGTAGGGCGCGACTTGATAGCAATGTTCTAGAACATTTTCAGGCACGCCGGCAATATTGCGCCACAATTTGGCGCCATCGCTTTTGCTGCTGATTGGCAAGAAGGCGCTGAGTACTTGATTTAGCACAATTTTATCGATTGAAAAAGTAGCCTCGCATGAGTCTTTTAGTGCTTGAGTAAGTGCGGTATTTGTCTGATAACTTTTTGCCAACGAATGTATGATTTTGATTAATGTATTGGCAGATAAAGCAGCAATTCCGCCCGCGGCCAAAATAGCATTTTCCGTTGATTGGTTATTGTTAAGTTTTTTTAATAATTTTTGATATGCTGGCGTGGTAATAAAATTCGTTTTGAATTGTTCAAAATCTTGGACAGAAATGCCAGTAAGAGGAATGTTATTTTTTTGACAATCTTGCAGATATTCAACAAATAGCAATTTGTCGCTCATTTCGGTTGAAAGACGGTAGATGGTCATACCTTCAAGTGGACTCAGGCCATCAAGAGTGAAATGCTTGCTAGAAAAGAGAGGTTTTTCAAATTTATTAGTGCCGTTGCCGCCCACGTGAATATTGATCGGATCGTTGTTGAGATAGCGCGCAACAAGTGCATGCCCGCCTTCATGAATCAGGGTCATTAAAAAATAAAAAGAAAACTCGCTGGCCGCGTTAAGCGCCAAATTCTCAGGCTTAAGCTGATCTAACAGTTTTTCTTGACCGTGTCTGGAAGTGCCCACGTAGTAAAGTTGTAGCATCGTGATGGCAACAAGTGCTTTAAGAACCGGCCCAATGGGCACCATTTCATCTTCAGTTTGCGAGATTGGCTCTTGCTGAGGTGCAGGAGTAGTTGCTTGGATCTGCCATGGCAGGCTCAGGGCGCATAAAAGAATGCTTAGAAAAAAGTGGCGGAATGAAGTTATTTCCATGATGTTCAAAGCCTGCAATGGATGATTATTCTTATTTTTACTACGTTTTGCCAACCAAGCATACTCAGTGGTTGTGTTTTTGTCAAAAGGCTTGAGGGGCTTGAGTTTTTCATTTTATTTCTTTTTGGATGTCGTATGTGTTACGGTTGTTTATCTGTGTGGTTGGTGAGGTTTATCAAAAAAGGAGAATTTTTTATGCACATATTACGCTATTTTTTCATGATGACGATTGTTTTAGTAGCTCAAAATGATGTAGTTTTTCCAGAAGTACTGACTCCTGCTCATCAGTTATCTAATCTTATCGATGCAGATACATCGGTACAAACGATTAAAGATTTTTTAAATGCTCATAGAGGTATGAATATTAAGAATATTAATCCTCATCCGATATTTTTAATTTTTAAAGCTATCGAGTTAAAAAATCCTGACGTTGCAAGCTTCTTGATTAATCAAGGAATTGACATTGAGGCCAAAGATGAAACAGGGCGTACGGTGTTACATGAGGCGGCGCGTCAAGGATTGCTTTCTGTTGTAGAGTTGTTAGTTAAAAAAGGCCTTGATGTCAATATTCCTACTTTTCAGCATTACACGCCGTTACATTTTGCGATTTTTGGTGGACGTGAAGAGATTGTGAGGTTTTGTTTAGATAAAGGCGCTTCGCTTAATGTTCTTGCAAAAAGCAATACGCCGCTCTCGCTTGCTGCGGGGAAAGGTATGATAGAGATTGTAAAATTATTACTTGATAGGGGTGCTGATTTTACAAAAATGCCACCTATTATCTTTTCTGCCGTTTCTAGCGCAAATGAGGAGATGGTCAGGTTATTAATTGAGCGTGGCCTAGGCGGTGTGAATGTAAAGCATTGGAACGGACTTTTTGCGCTTATGCTGGCTGTTAATAAGGGACTTAAGAATATTGCTTCCTTATTATTGGAAAATGGTGCAGATGTTAATCTGAAACGAGATTCTGATAATTCAACATCGCTTCATCTAGCCGTTCAAAATGGTGACAAGGAAATAGTAAAAGTTTTGTTATTACGCACAGGGATTGATGTTAATGCACAAAATAAAGAAGGCAACACGCCATTGCATCTTGCTGTTTTGAAGGACAATCTTGAGATTGTTATTTTATTATTGCAACAAGGTGCTGATGTTACCTTAAAAAATAATGAAGAAAATAAGGCCGCTGATCTTAGCTCGCATGAAGAAATAAAAGATGCTTTAGAAAGAGCAGAATCTAAAAAAACTCCTATGCCAGATTTGGAATTACCAAAAACAGATACCCACCATAAAAAGCGAAAAAGAAGATATTTGAGTTATATGGGAGCCTTGGATCTTGTTGCTAAAATAGACCGCATTGCTGAAAAAGTAAATACAGATGCAGCAGAACATATAACAGATCAAGCTCATAAAAAATTGGCAGAGCTGCAAATATTGGATGAAACGATAAGAAATCAACAATTGAACGCTACAGAAAGAATGGCTAATGAAAACAAGCAGCAAGAGCTTTATAAAAACATTGCTGCATTACTAAACGAAATTGAAAGAGAGAAAAGCAGTATAACGAAATAATCGTTCTCAAAACACAATGAGAAGTTTTTGCTGGTGAGCTAAAAAAATAGCGATTAAATATTTTTTAGGAAGCGCTTTCGAGTTTTAAAGGCTTGAAGGCGCTTCTTTTTTTTTCTTACTTTTTGATTTTCAAATGTGCTAATGTTTTTGATAAGTTGAGCTTTTAGTTTGTTTTGCAAATAAAAAAAAGGAGACATTTTATGCAGATAGTGAAATGGATTTTGTTGGTAAATGCGTTGGTTGTTAGTTGTCATGCGATGACCAATGTTGCTTTGAAAAATGAACAACTGATTGAAGAAGTTACGAAGGGCGTTCATAGTAATCTTAAGAACATTGAGCAGCTTATTCAGGATGGTGCTGATGTTAATGTGCAAGATTCTGATGGGTATACACCGCTTCATAGTGCTGTTAATGCAGGGGTATTGCCGTTGGTGCAGTTATTGTTGAATAAGGGTGCTAAGATTGATATTAAAAATAATGACGGTGATACGCCTGTGCACATTGCGGTTGTTATGTTTAAAACAGATGCCATTCTTAACCTGTTATTATCAAAAAATCCTGATATAAGTATAAAAAATAATGCCAATGAGACGCCGTTTGATCTGGCTGAATTAAATAGTAAAAAAAGCGCGATCAAGAATGTTTTGAATCAATATGCAAGTCATTCGCAAAAACCAGTTTCTTCTGTTGAATCAGAGTCTAGTGCTGGTGATAGTTCGACAGATTTTGCTTCATTAACCAAAGAACAAGCACAACAAGAGTTTTCGAAAAAGCTGCAACGAGCCCTGATGCTTGGAGATGCTTTTACTGAAAGAGAACTTGATGGTCTGATCAAAGCTGGTGCGAATATTAATATGCCCATTGATATTTCTGGCAAGGGCGCAAAACAGTATCTTGTGCCACTTCTAGCTGTAGCACAATCTGGAATGGTCGATTTGGTAAAATTGTTATTAAAAAATGGGGCTGATAGTGCCGTGAGAGATGCGCAAGGGCATACAGCTTTTGATCTTGCTTTGACCGATGAAATAAAACAGCTTTTTCAGAAGCAACCGATAACAGATCTTGATCGACTTAAAAGTGCATTAACGGCTCTTAAAGCAAAATTGGCCGCGTTGGTCGGGTTGCTACAAAAAATGAAAAATAAATGAAAACAAAAAGGAGACATGTTTGCAGTATTTAAAAAAAGGAGAATGGGTATGTCGTTGATGAGATGGTCTTTGGTAGTGGTGATGTTATTTAGTTTGAATAGCACTATGAGCCTATTTGCTGCACAGGCGGCGCAAAACGAATTTAATAAAATGTTGGCGCATTTGATAGACAATCGTTTTAAAATGTTTGACGATTCTTATAAAAAAAGTATGGAAAATTTTATAAAAGCTGGTGCACGTGCTGATGAAATAACGACCGATGGTAGAACTTTGTTGCAGCTTATGATTGATATAAATTATCCTGAGCTCGTTAAATTTTTGCTTGATAATGGGGCGGATATTAATAAGCATATTAATACTTCTGGTTGGACTTATCTGCATTTAGCTACTAAAAAGGGATATGATGATATTGTTGAGATATTGTTGCAGCATAGTAAATCAAATATTAATGAAAAAACTAGTACAGGTTTGACTCCTCTGCATATAGCCGCTCATGATGGACATATAGAGATCGTTAAGTTATTGCTTCGCTATGACGCGAATGTTGATGAAAAAACTAATAACGGAATAACTCCTTTGTCCTTTGCCGTTGAAAAAAGATATCGAGAGATTGTTGCTGTTTTGCTCAATAAAAATGCAAATGTTAATGCAAAGGATGATGACAGCTGGGTCCCTTTGCATTTTGCTGCTAATGGCGGATTTAGTGAGATAGTTAAATTATTGCTTGATAAAGATGCAAAAGTTAATGAAAAGGTTAATGAAGGGTGGACGCCTCTGCATTTTGCGGCTAAAAAAGGATTCAAAGATATAGTTAGGTTTTTGCTTAATAAAAATGCAGATGTTAATCCAAGAAGCAATGAAGGTTGGACCCCTCTGCATCTAGCAGCGGAAGGTAATTTCACAGAAAGTGTTGATATTTTACTTGATGGTGGTGCTGATATTTTTATTAAGAATAATCAAGGCATCACAGCTGATGCTCTTACTAAAAATCCAGAAATTGATCAAATGATTCAATTGGCACCGCTCAAAAGAGCATTAACGGCTCTTAAAGCAAAATTGGCCGCGTTGGCCGGTGCATTGGAAAAAATACAGAAGAAATAAAAGCGTGAAAGAATTTTTTTAAGCAAAATTAAGCAATGGCGATAAGATAGTGCACTATCTTATCGCCATTGCTTTTCAAAAAAAGAGTATATTTTTTTACTGCTGATAAACGTTATTATTAACGAGCAGTGTAGAAAATTGCCATTCATCTTCTTTTGCTGGTCGCTTTTTGCCAAAATTGAAATATTCATTCTTTTGGCCTAGCGGTGACCAATCAACCTGTGTTGATATAAATTTGCCAAGATATGGTTTTGCAACCGCAAGAATTGCTTCGTGATCAAAGTGATCAGGCAGACAAAAGCCAAGATTTGGGTTGTCGAGCATGTATTTGATGGCGGCAACCAGGCCGATAGAAACTTGGATGGTTGTGCTGCTTTGACCAGGAACCAGTGTGCGTGCTTCATGGATATCAAGGACACTGCCAATCCACCACGCATCAAAATCATGTCCCATCAAAAGGCAGCCGAGTTCGTCAGTGCCACTGATGATTTCATCATTCAAGATGCGCAGAGTGTCTTGCGGTACAAAATTTCGCATACGCAGTTCGTGCAACGAGGCCCATGTTGCATCGCTGACGCAGTAAGCGTAGTGAACGGTTGGGCGGTAGACGGCGGTATTATTTTCCCAAACAGTTAAATAATCAGAAATACTGAACGCTTCGCCATGTCTAATAACCATGCCAATGATTGGTCCTGATGGTACCCATGACCGAACCAACGTTGAAATACCCATCGAGGCAAGACAAATTTGATTTTTAGGCCCGTGGCATGGTGCATCGCGCCAACTGGGAGTGTTTTTTCATGGGTTCCCCAGCCGAGTTCTGCTGGTGCCATTCCTTCTTCAAGGAGCCCATCAATACTCCAGGTATTAACAAATTCATTAACTTGCTTTGGTGCTGAAATAATCTGGCTATCGCGTTCTGCGATATGTATCGCTTTAACACCGGTCAGGTGAGCAAGGGTGGCAAAATTGTGGTTTGCAACTGCTTGCTCAAGTGCTTTGGTGCGTTGGTCGGTTGGTTTTTCGAGAATAATTTTTGTCGCAATATCAACGAGTGCTTGTTTGGTAAAATGAGAAACAAGACCAGGATTTGCACCATGATCAACCATAGCGGTTGGGCCAGTTTTGTCCCAGTTTGCAACGAGTTTTCTCAAAGCCATTTGTCGTGGATACAAGGTAAATTCTGTTGGGTGCCGCTGCTCTGCATCACCGTAAGGATCCCATTGTTCAACTGATGTGTTAATGAACAATACGCCATGGTGGTGGCACCAGTCAAGCAGAACGCCGGTTTCTATATTCCACGCGAGATCAACCAAGATATCGCCGCTTTTTAAATGTTGAGCTAAAATTGTTACATAATTTTCTTGGTGTAGCCGCTCTTGAAGGTACGTGATTCCTTGCGCTAGCGATGATGCTATCCGATTTTTATTATCAACAAAATCAATGATGGTAATGTTTTCTGGCTTGATATCGATCAAGTCAAGCATAAGCGGTAATGAGCATTGTGCAATGCTGCCACAGCCGAGAATAAGCATTTTTTTGTGAGCTCGTATCACGAAAATTCCTTACCGTTGAAAATAGGACTGATAACAAAAAGAATATTTTCGCATAAAAAGAGGATAATTCAAGCGAGTGTTGCATTAACATAAAAAGTTCTTCTTCTTCTTCTTCTTCTTCTTCTTCTTTCTTTTTGATTGTTCACTATGCTAGCGTTTTCTAGGTGAGTTTGCGTTGAGATGTATTTTTTAAAAAGGGAGTTGGGGTATGCAGGTTGTGAAGTATTGTGTGGCGGCGATGATGCTTGTTGGTTGGCATCATGCGGTTGGTGCCCCTGTAGATGGGCAAAAAGAGGCGCAAGAAAAATTTAATAAAAAAATTCTTGATGTGCTCAATGTTGGTCATTTTACATCAAAAGATAGGCAAGAATTGCAAAACGCTCTAGATACTGGAGCGAATATTAATTTCAAAAGTAATAAAACTGGTAAAACGTTTTTGCATATAGCTGCTGAGAAAGGAAATAAAAAAATTGTTGAATTTTTGCTTACGAATGGTGCGAAGGTAAGTGAGAGAGATAATGATGAAAGAATGCCTTTAGAGTTAGCTGCTTTTGGTGAATATAAGGAAATTGTCGAGATTTTAATTAAGAATAAAGCTGATGTTAATGATAATAATAGCAAAGGTCTTACTCCTTTAATGATTGCTATTGTTGATAAAAATGAGAAGATTGTTAAGTTATTGCTTGAGTGTGGCGCTGATCCTAACACAATGGTTGATGAAAGTCGTTGGACTTGTTTACATCTTTCTACCCATGTAGGGGATGAAGCTCTTGTTAGGTTGTTGCTCTGTCAGCAAGGTATCAAGATTAATGTGAGAAGTGATGATGGCAAGACGCCACTTTATGTAGCTGTTGAGCAAGGACATAGTAATATTGTTCAATTGTTGCTAACTGATAAGAGGGTTGATGTGAATCAAGGGGATGGTAATGGATTGACTCCTTTGCACATAGCCGTTGCCAAAGGAGATAAAGATGCCATTGTGCATTTACTTCAAAAAAAAGCGAGGGTTAACGAACAAGATAATGATGGATTAACTCCTTTGCATTTGGCAGCTCAAATGAATAATGAATTTATAGTGCAGTTGTTACTAGATAACGACGCTGATGTTGCTCTTAAAAATAACAAAAAAAATACGGCTGCAGATCTTACTACAGATAAGGTAATTAAGGCGCGTCTCGAAAAAATAATTAAGATTTTAAGTAGTCCTGATGAGAGTTCTGGTTCTGTTCAAAAAAAATTTAATCAAAAAATTGAAGAATTAATTAATAGTAGTAAGGGATTGCAAGAGTCCAACAAGAGCGAATTGGAACAATGCATAAAAAACAAGGGAAATATTAATAAGAAATACCGTAAAAAAGATGGGCCCTTGCTACATTTAGTTGCTTGGAGAGGTAGCTAAGATATTGTTATCTTATTATCATGATTCTTCGGCTGATATTGCCGCACAAGATGTTGTGGGCAAGACACCTTTGCATTGGGCTGTTGGATGTGCGGATAAAGACATGGTTGCTTTATTGCTTAGCCGTGGAGCTAATTTTAATGTATAAAGCAAAGCGGGCTTAACTCCTTTGCACCTAGCTGTTCAAAAAGGCAATAAAGAAATAGTTAATTTTTTGCTTAACAGCGATGCGGATGTTAATACAAAAGATAAATATGGCAAAACGGCATTTGATCTTGCTCTTGATCAAGAAATCAAACATATGTTATAGGAAAAGATGAACCCTGATCCACTTAAAAGTGCGTTGATCGCACTCAAAGCAAAATTAGCAACGTTAGCAAGCGCGCTGCAAAAGCTGGCAACTGCATAAATTTTAAGTTTTTTTATTATGCCTTTTTCAAAAAGCTTGAAAGAATTTTTTTAGATCCAGATTGAAAGATGGCGGTAACGTGATACGTATCGCCATCAGCTTTTTCAACATGCGTTACAATTCCTTTGCCAAATTTTACATGTTCAACCAGTTGGTTTTTATACCAAGTGCCCGTCGGTGTAGTGGCGTTGGTAGAAAAAGCGGGAGCTTTGTGGTGTGTTGTTGCCTTGGCAATGCCCGTAGTTTTGTGCGATTTTGGCGTAACACGCATTGGCGCGGCAGATGTTTGTGTTTCATTTTTTGTGCTGAGTCGGTCGGGCGGGATGAAGCTGGTAAAGGTCATAATATTTTGATCGAACTGAGTTGAAAGGCCAAACCAGCGACGAAAGTGTGTTTTTAATTGCGAAGCGTGTGCATTGCTTGCGTTAAATTCTTGAACGAGTGATTTTTTTAATTCTGATAAAAAGCGAGACGGAAGTTGGTGCACAATCGTGCCAAAGCGATTGCGGTAGTCCGCATGCGTTAGCACGAGCCGCTCTTGAGCGCGCGTGATGCCGACGTAAAATAAGCGTCGCTCTTCTTCCAGTTCTTCGTTTGTATTGAGCGCTTTGCCACTTGGTAACATTTCTTCTTCAAGGCCGGTAATAATTACCGTTTCAAACTCAAGGCCTTTGGCGCCGTGTAGTGTCATCAAGCAGACTTGGTCGTCACGATTTTCGTTATTACTTTTTTCCTGCATGAGCGTGACTTCGTATAAAAAATTTTCAAGCGTTGGCGCGTTTGAATTGCTGGCAAAAGGGTCGTTGGGGTTGAGATCTTGGTTTGATGATCCCGTAAAGTTTTTTTCAAATGAAGTTATTGATTCGACTAATTCGCGTACGTTTTCAATTTTAGTGTCTGCTTCTTGTGCGTCCAGCGTGATACGTAAATAATTGAGATAATCAATTTTGTTCAGGACATGGTTGACCAATGTTGAAGGCGATGAATTTTTATCGATACCTGTATAAATGCCCAAAAATTGTTTGAGTGCCAATTGTTTTGATGAGCTGATACTTTCGTTCGTGATCAAATATGTAATTAGTTGTTGAAAATCAAGGAGCGGATTTTGTTGCCAGCTTTCCATTAATTGTTCTTCAAACTTTTGGCCAAGCCCGCGTAGCGGATAGTTTACAATGCGGAGCAGGCTGATGCGGTCGAATGGATTGATCATTAAGCGCAAGTACGCCAAAACGTCTTTAATTTCTTTGCGCTCATAAAATCGTATGCCGCCAATAATGCGGTAAGGAATGGCGTGATAAATTAATGCTTCTTCAAGCGAGCGAGATTGATAATGTGTGCGGTACAAAATCGCGACATCGCTTAATTTTTTATTTTCAGGAAGATTTTTTAAAAGTATGGCAATCGCATCTGCCTCTTGTTCGCCCGAGCGGCAGGTAAGCAGCATCACTCTATTTTTACCTTGTTTTTCAGACCATAATTTTTTTGGATTGCGTTGTGTGTTGTGCTGAATAACATGGTTGGCTATTTCCAAAATGGGCGTTACTGAGCGATAATTTTGTTCAATTTTAACAATGGTGACCGGTGCAAATTCATGCTTAATTTTGAGCATGTTGGTTACGGTTGCGCCGCGCCAAGAATAAATTGACTGGTCTTCGTCGCCAACCGCGCACAGGGACTCGAGAATAAAATCCTTATCTTCATCCAGTGCCATTTGTCGCAACAGTTCGTGCTGCGTATGGCTGGTGTCTTGATATTCGTCGACCAGGACGTGCTTAATTTTTGCCTGAAAATCGCGCTTAAAGTTTTTATTAGTTCTAAAAAGTTTAAGAACCTGCAATATTAAATCGTCAAAATCTAGACTGCGAGCCGCCGTTTTTTCTGCTTCGTACGCGTGATAAATCTCTTTTACGAGTGGGCTGACGGTGCTTTCAGCTTCGGCCGGGTTCATGAAATATTTATTTTTAAATTGAGAAAGCTGGTACACCAATTGTGAGGCGGTAAACTGCTTTTCAAGGCTGCCTTTTTTTATAATTTGCTTAATGATGCCGAGTTGGTCGTCGCCATCCAAGATAGAAAAATAGGGTGCTGAAAGGTACTGCAAATTGGTGCGTAGCTGTAGCAGGCAGTAAGAATGGAAGGTTCCAACGAAAGGTAGTTCGTGGTTGCCATCAAGCGAGCGATGCAACCGTTCCTTCATTTCTTCGGCGGCTTTGTTGGTAAATGTTAGGGCAACGAGCGCTTTGGGGCTTACGTTTTCATTAATAATTAAATTGGCGATACGAGCGGTAATGACACGTGTTTTGCCCGACCCTGCGCCAGCAATAACGAGTAAGGTGCCGGACTTTTGCGTGGCTGCTTCTTGTTGCGGCTTGTTGAGCTCGTGCGAGAGAAAATTATTAAATGCTGCTTTGTAGTTCATGTGATTAACGCTATCCCCAAAAAAGTGATTAATGAGGGTGAGGATAGCAAAAAAAATGAGGAAGCAAAAGGATTATTGAGAGAGCCTAACCCATACGAGCAGACTAGCATAGCTAGTCTGCTCAGTATAATCTAAAAATTTATTTTTTTGAAGAAGAAAATGGCGTTGTATTGCCGTTTTCACTGAGGAGCTCTTCGAAGCTTTCTTGTCCTACGAAGCCAGGTAAGGGCGTAGTAGGAAGCGAAGGAGAGCGTCTCAAAGTGGGTTGTTTTAGTTTTTCAAAATACTAGATCCGCCTGTTGCGCAAATTCCCCGCAATCGCGTGAATGTGCTCAATTTATCCAATTGTGCGCATGGTTTTATTAAGTTATTAAGTTGCTAAGTTATTGTTTTCATATGTGAGTATATAAATATAATATTATCCTAAACAAAGTTAATATGTATCATGCATGAAGAAAAAACTACTTGACTGCGATTTGCAATCTTTTATAATAACCCGATCGATAGCCGCAGTGTTAAGCATTTTATTAGAAGGAAGTCATCAGAATGGCAATAATTTATCGCGCCAAGTGTAATGTTAAAAGCAAAGATGAAAAAACGCCTGTTTATGTTGGCCAAACCAAGAATGAGCTTGAGCAAAGGATTGAACAACATAAGCAAAAGGTTGCGTCTAATATATCAACGCCGTTTTACAACGCTTTGCGAAATTATGGTTTTGAAAGCTTTGTCTGGGATATTTTGTGTTGGTGCAAGGACGAAGAAGTGGAGCAAAAGGAACAATTTTTTATTGATAGTTTTGCTTGCGATCCGTATACGGAGATATTGAATGTTTCAGGTTCTCGGAAGAATAAAAGTAACGAAATTTTGAAAAATATTAATAATAAGTTAGTTATCGAGTCAGAGAAGCTTGGTGAATTGTCGTTAAGAGAAGCCGGGCGCCTGAAGCCGGTGGTTAATTTGCTTACGAAGAAGGTTCATTCAAGCTTGCAAATTGCCGCAAAAATTGATGAAGTCAGTGTTGATCAAATAAGAAATTCATCGAAAACTGGAAAAATGTTACCAGGGGGTGTGCGCTACGCTTTTATTTCTCTTGATAACAAACCCATTTTAACACCAGGGCATTCGCAAGAAATTTTTATTGGAAAAAATGCCAAAAAAGTTAAAGATTTGGTTAGTGGTAAAATTTATGACAGCGTGGTTGATGCAGCCCAAAAATGTAACCTTTCTTCGAGCGTTGTAGATGGTGGTGCTCGCGGCGAGTATGCTATTGTCAAGGACCGGTACGTCTTTTGTTTTTTAGACAATCAAGGGCAGGAGAAACGACTAGCTAGACACGATGATGCCTTACAAAAATTAGAGTTGAAAAAAGGCTTCAATTACTGTGCGTGGGGTGTTGATAATTTAGAAAGAGAGGGCTTGCAAAAATTTAAAACGCTTGACGAAATGTGTCAAAAGCTGGGGTTAAAATCAAAAAGTCATGTGAAAAGCGTACTTGATGGCGTTCGCTCGCATGTTGAAAAATGGCGAATTGCTCGATGGGACCAAAAAAGCGAACAACCTGTTTTGACAGAAAAGCATTTTGATAAGCCAAGCAAAGTGAGTAGAAGCGTGATTTGTCTAAATGATGAGGGCAGGAAGTTTCCTTCAGTGGCTGAAGCGGGCAAGTTTTATGGGGTAGATGCGCAGGGCGTCGCAAAGTGCTGTAATGGAAGGGCAAAATCTGTTTATCGTTTGAATGATGGGTTGAAAAAAAAAGAGAGATTATTGTTTGCTTATTCTGACGATCAGGGGCAGCCAAAGTTAACGCCGACTCATCATCTTTCAGCAACGACTCTTGCAGCGCGCGGCGACCAGAGGATATTATTGACTAACGAGGACAAAATTAAAAAATTGGGGCGCGATAGGTTTAATTCTCTCTCTGAATTTTGTCGGGTTACAAAGGTGCCTAGAAAACGCGCAGCTAAGCACCTTCAAGATAAATCCGTTTATATGTTTGGTTTCGATTTTGTTACATTGGATTGAGTTTATGCAATCTTATCTTTCTACGCCGGCTTCTCAAGCTCGGGGTTCTTCATCCATATTTAAAGTTAGTCGAACCAAACTTGAATTATTTTTAGATTGTAAAAAATGCTTTTATCTTGAATGTAAGCATGGCGTTCGGCGTCCAAATAGCTACTCGTTGGCATTGAATAATGCCGTTGATAAATTGTTAAAAAAAGAATTCAATCTTTATCGTGATGCTCAAAAACCGCATCCGCTGTTATTAAAATATGGCCTAGGTCGTATAGTGCCCCTCGCTCACCCATCGTTACTGAAGTGGCAGAATCGTTATGAAGGTATTCAGTATGCGGTTCCGAATACCAATATTGTTTTGTTTGGAGCTCTTGATGATGTGTGGATTGACGTCAATTCTAAAGAACTGATTGTGGTTGATTATAAAGCAACGTCGCAGGATGGTGCCATTTCTTTTGGTGGTCAATGGCAAGCAATGTATGAGCGTCAATTAGAGGTTTACCGCTGGTTGTTAAGAAAAAATGGCCATGAAGTTTCTGAGGTTTCGTATTTTCTTTATGCTAATGCGAAAAACGATGCAGACTTTTTTAATAATCAATTAAATTTTGACCTTTCATTGGTGCCACATTGTGTTCAAGGTGATAGCGGCTGGATTGAAGGCGTTGTCATGAATATTTTTGAGTGCCTTAAATCTAATATAATTCCTGCAGCATGTGATGGTTGCCAATATTGTGGTTATTTTTCTGGGCGAGATCAGCTTGTTGAAGGGCTCTAGGCTCGCTTCTCAGAATATGATAAGTTGCTTTTGCGGCTGCTGCACGTTAAAATTACGTGTTAGATGTGATGTCGTATAATATAAACATTGTCAAAATTAGAAAGGAGTTGTTTATGACAGAAGGTATTCTTACTGAAAGAGCTGAAAGAGCCGAAAAACATCGTAAAATTGTACAAGAGCTCGATGATCTTTCATCTGAAAACAGTTACGAAGCGTTCCTGAGAACTACACAGCTTTTGCGAGAATTGCAAAAAAATAGTGGCTGGGGTTCTCTCAAAAAATAGTGCGACTTCCTTGATCTGAATAAATTTACGAAAAAACAGCTCGTAAGTTTATTCAGATTATTCGATCATTTTTTTTCAAATATCACTCAATCGTGCGATTATTTTTTTCAAGTGCGCGATGCGTAGTGCCGGTATAAAACGCAATAATAATCCAAACGCCGACAATGCCAAGCGAGAGCAGTGGGCCATAAAAAAGCAGCTCATTTGTTTGTGTAAAAAAAGTACTTAAAAAGCCGCCGCCAGCTTTGGCCGAGCGGTTACCAAACATATCAATCCAGCTCTTTGCTTTAAATTTAATATCACGACTGGTGGGGATGTAGAGCATTTCTTTGCACGGATTATTTAAGGCATAATTCAAACTTTTAATAACGACAAGTGCGCCAACAACTACCCACAAAACAGGAAGCCACAAAATATTGAGTAACGCGATGGCGGTGATGACGGGATAGAGAATTAAGCAAAAAGTAAGGCCAAATCTGCGCACTAAAAAGCTTGTTCCTACGAGCGAAATGAAGAGTGCTGATCCGTTGGTCATTAAACCAAAATAACTCAAAAAGCGTGCCAAGTTTTCAGTTGTGGCAAATTGTGCGTTTGCCAGCGAAACCATTTGAAATTCAATGATGGTTGCAATGATATCGTATAAAACCGAAACGCCCATGATGCCCAGCAGGTAGGGTTTTGTCAGCAAAAGTTTCAAGCCCTCAATGGGGCCGGTTTTCGTTTCTGGTACGTGATGTTCGGCTGCGCGTGGGTTAAAGATCGTAAAAATTTTAATCAAAAGAGAAATGCCGGCAATGCCAATGCAAATAAAAAACATGAGCAGCGGAATGCCAAGCGTTGGAGCGCTCAGTGCCAGGTAGGGGCCGGCAATGGTGCCAATTTGAGCGCCAGCGATAATTAAGGCATATCCTCGCTTTGCTGAGTCTGTTTGGGTTGAGCTTGCAACAAAGGCCCAAAAAAGGGCAACCATGAGCGAGCCAAAAGTTTCTATGGTCACGTACATCGCCCAGCCCAAAATCCGATATTTACTGGCTACAGGGTTGGCTAGGCCGATTATTGGGTGTGCCAGCAGGGCGGCAATGATGAAAAATAAGGTGCCATAAAAGGCTGAAAAAATATAAAAAAGATTTTGTTTTTCAAACAGATCAACCGCTTTGGAGTAGAGCAGGATGAGGGGGATGGTGAACCAGAATGACAGAATCTTAACGTACGGATAGTAAGCAGGCCCAACCATTTTGGCAAACATAGCGTCTTTGAGAGGCTTCATGAGCCAATAACTGCCTAAAATGAGCAAGAGCGTTATCGATAAAATGCTAAACCGTTTGACTTCTTCGCGCGTTAGATTGCCCCAGAGAGCTTGTTTGAGAGAGCTAAGCATTGTACGTTTCTCCTTGTTTTGAATGAGCTTTACGAATTATTGTTAGTGTAACGCAATATGCCTATTAATTTGAAGATATCAATAAAAAGGGGTCGATGCTCTTTGCATCGACCCCTTTTTAACGTTTTTTTTATAAGAATCAATTACTCAATGATAGTTTTGCTATCAACAAGCTTCTTGTTTGTTCTACCAACGTACAAGGCAACCATGATCCAGAAACCAACGATACCCATACAAAGGAGTGGTCCGTAGAGAGCAAGGCTTGCCATGCTTGGGAACATAGAACCAATACTTGCACCAGCGGCTTTTGAAGAACGGGAACCGAACATGTCGATCCAACCTTTAGCTTTAAACTTAACGTCTTTGCTGGTTGGAATGTACATAATTTCTTTACATGGATTGTTCAATGCGTAGCTGAAACCTTTAATTGCCACCATACCAACAAACACAACCCAAAGACCAGGTAATGCCCAAATGTTAACCAAAACGATGGCAACGCTTACTGGATACATAACCAAGCAGAAGGTAAGGCCGTAACGGTTGATGAAAAATGTTGTACCAATCAACGAGAATACCAAAGCAAGTGCGTTTGTTGTCAAACCAAAGTAGCCCAAGAATTGGGTAACTTTTTCTGCACTGCCGTAGGTTTCTTTTGCAAGGAACTTAAGTTGGTAGTCAACAACCGTACCAATGATTTCGTACAATGTTGCAACGCCAAGTACGCCAAGCAAGTAAGGCTTGGTCAACAACAAGCGAAGACCTTCAACGGGTCCAGTTTTTGGCTTTGTTGAAACGGTTTTTTCAGCAGATGATGGATACAACGTGATGAAAGTTTTAATCAACAATGGTACCAACAAAATACCGCCAGCAACAATAGCTGTAAGTAATGAAAGACCAAGATGTTCTGCGTTGGTTGCCAAATAAGGACCAGTGATGGACCCAATTTGCGCACCTGAAATAATAAGCGCATAGCCTCTTTTTGCGGAAGTTGTATCAGTGGAGCTTGCAACGAAAGACCAGAACAAGGTTACCAATAATGAACCAAAGCTTTCAATGGCGAGGTACACGCACCAGCCAAGCAGACGTTTAGATGGAGTGCTTGGGCCGTTAAGGCTAAATGCTGGTTGTGAAAGCAAAAATGCAACGCTGGCAAACAAAACGCCGTAAATGGAGCACAATACATAGAACAACTTTTGTTTTTCTACCAAGTCAACAAGTTTTGAGTACACAAGAATCAAAGGAACAATAAACGCGAATGAAAGCATTTTGGCATAAGGCAATGATGAAGGTCCAACTAAGTCCATGAAAAGACCGTCTTTAAGAGGACGCATCAACCAATAAGTACCAATAATGAACAAGAATGTGAATGAGAGCATACCAAATTTTTTGACTTCGTCTTTGGTTAAATCGCCCCAGAGGATATGTTTTATCTTACTCAGCATAAAAAAAGCTCCTTACAAAAATTACCATAAATTTCTATTCTCAATGTCTTTTACGAATAAGTACCTACCCACTTTTGTTCATAGACACTATATCCTTTCGTTAGTGTTTATTGCGAATCGATTTTTTTATCCAGGGGACCAGTATATTTCATATCTTATCTTCTGGCAAATAGTCTATTCGGCTGTCGTTTTTTGCTTGTTTAGTCGATAATCTTTTTGTCCGCAATTGCTTTGTTAAAGGTTTTTCCAATGGTACTTGCCAGTATTGCCCATAAAACAATAAGGGACAAAACAATAGGGCCAGTGAGCTGCGACATAGTTACAATAAAGTTGTTAGCAGTAGAGCCTGCTGCTTTGGAAAAACGCATGCCAAACATATCAATCCATGCTTTAGATTTGTATTTTATATTCTTGGTTGTTGGAATGTACAAGACTTCTTTGGCTGGTTGATTGAAAGCAAAGTTAATTGCTTTTGCAATAAGCATAACGTAGAAAATGCTGAGTAGTGTTGGGTTGGTAAGATAATAAATGATTGACAGGCCTAAAAGAAGTGGATACGCGATTAAGCAAAATCTTATGCCGAAACGACGTTGGAAAAATGATGTACCTACAAGGCCGAATAAACAGGCTGTACCTTGTACTGCTAATGCGTAATCAAAAAGAAATTTATTAACTAAGCCTGCTGCAACGTAGGTTTGTTTTGCTTGAAGCATCAACTGAAAATGCATGATAGTGGCGACGAATTCGTGGAAGAAAATGATAAAAAAGATGCCGGCAACGTAGGGATGAGTTACCAAGAGTTTTAATCCGTCCAAAAAGCCAACTGAAGTTGGTTCTTCAACGGCGGGTCCGGTAACATTGTCTTCGTAGCCTTCCAATATTTCTTTAGCGACAATTTTATGCAATAAAAATGTTACGAGAGCGATGCAAGAAAATAAACAAATTGAGATAAAAGCTATGAGCGGAGCGCGAGAAGCGTAAAGTTCTGGATTGGCTGACAACCTATTGCCAAGAAGTGTCAATAAAAAACCACCAAGCTGGGTGCCAAAAATAATGAGACCATAGCCTTTTTTTGCCGATTCTGGCGTGGTGATATCGTGTGTAAATGACCAGAACAATGAAATCATCAACGAAACGTAACTGTCAACGTACAGAAAAAACAGCCAACCAATTAAGCGAGATGAGCTTTGAATGCTGTTTTGCAAGCCGATTGTTGGATGTAAAAAGAAATACACAAACATAAGGCCGGTGATGCCGTAAAAACCGACGAACAAATATACCATTTTTTCTTTAACAAAAACGTCTACCAATTTTGAATAAATCATTACCAGTGGAAAGAAAATGGTCAGTGATAAAATTTTTGCCATGGGAATATATTCTGGTCCAACGATGTTAATAAAGATGCTATCTTTAAGCGTTTTCAGTGGCCAGTATGAGCCTATTAAGAAAAAGAAACCCAACGAGAGAAGAAGAAACTTGGTAAGTTCTTGTCCTTTTAGGTCGCCCCAAAATGTTCTAATTAGCTTGTGAAACATGGCTTTATTATGTCCTCTCTGCGGTTAATTCGTTCAAAGCATTAGTTTTACTGGTTTTTCATAAAAAAGTAAAATAAAAACGTTCAGTAAGGTTGAGTAGTGAATAACGAAAGAACCTATTGTTTTTTAGTTCGGTTATAATTTAGAAAAATGACCTTTGCTAGCCAAAAAATCATTTTAGCAGATTGAAATTTATAGTCAAGCGAGGTGCTTTTTTAAATTCAAAAAGAATTTTTTAATTGATTAGTCGAGGATGGCAATTGCCTTGTTGTCAGCAACGGTAAAGATACCGCCATCAACTTCAAGTGTTACGATCTCGGCTTCCTTGAGTTGGTACACAAGTAAGCTCTTTTTTTTAATAGTGGAAACGAGTGAAATGTGCCCAGGCCCAACCAAAAAACTACCGGTTGGACTTTCGACTTCTACCCACTTGATTGATACCTTTTTTGCGGAGCTTGGTCCAATAATTTCCAATTCCAGAAATGTTGACATTGCCGTTCCTTACAAATGTAGCTTTGCTTTTTCGTGTGCTTCTGCCAAGGTGCCAACCATGTAGAAGGCTTGTTCCGGGAGATTGTCGCATTCTCCAGCAATGATATGTCCAAAATCTTCAACCGTTTGTTCAACTTTCACAAAGCGTCCGGCAAGGCCGGTAAATTGCTCGGCAACAAAAAGTGGCTGAGTTAAAAATTTTTGAATTTTCTTGGCGCGATAAACAATAGTTTTATCATCTTCAGAAAGTTCATCCATGCCCAAAATGGCAATGATGTCTTGCAGTTCTTTATACTTTTGCAAAATTTGCTGAACGCTGCTCGCGACGTTATAGTGCTCTTTGCCAACCACGTTTGCTTTCAAGCCGCTAGAGCTTGATTCTAGAGGGTCGATTGCAGGAAACAGCCCCGCTTGTGCAATTTTACGCGACAGTACGGTACTGGCATCCAAGTGTTGAAAGGTTGTTGCTGGTGCTGGATCGGTGTAGTCGTCCGCAGGTACGTATACGGCTTGAATAGAGGTAATTGAGCCATTTTGAGTACTGGTAATTCTTTCTTGGAGCATTCCCATTTCTGAGGCAAGGGTTGGTTGGTAACCAACGGCAGATGGCATGCGTCCGAGCAAAGCAGAAACTTCTGAGCCCGCTTGAACGTAGCGAAATATGTTGTCGATAAAAAGCAGGGTATCTTTGTTTTCTTCATCGCGAAAATATTCAGCCATGGTCAGACCGGTCAAGCCAACGCGTAAGCGTGCGCCGGGCATTTCGCCCATTTGTCCAAAAACCAGTGCGGTTTTATTAATAACGCCTGACGATTTCATTTCAAGCCAGAGTTCGTTGCCTTCCCGTGTTCGTTCGCCAATGCCCACAAAAACTGAATAGCCGCCGTGTTCGATAGCAACGTTTCTGATAAGTTCTTGTACAATAATTGTTTTACCAACGCCTGCGCCGCCAAAGAGGCCGATTTTTGAGCCTTTGATGTAGGGACAGAGTAAGTCGATGGCTTTAATGCCGGTTTCTAGAATATCAATAGAAGTTTTTTGTTCAATTAAACTTGGTGCATTACGGTAGATAGGCCATTTTTGTGCTTTAATAGGGGTTGGATTGCCGTCAATTGGTCTGCCCATGACGTCAAAAATGCGTCCCAGTACTTCTTTGCCAACAGGTACCATGATTGGGCCGCCGGTGTTGAGGACGGGCAGACCGCGCGTAATTCCTTCGATTGGTTCCAGTGCTATGCATCGAACAATGCCATCGCCCAAATGTTGAGCAACTTCAAGATTAATCATGTTATTGGGTAGATTGCTATCTTCGTCCAGCATGATTGTGAGGTTGGAAAGGATGTCCGGTACATATTTTTGGTTAAATTGAACATCGACAATGGTTCCGCGAATTCTCAAAACGAGTCCGACTTTGAGAAGACTGTCTGAGTCCGTTGGAATATTTTGATTTTTTTTATTTTTTATGAGATTGGTTTCCATTATGATCCCAACGTAAACGAGGCCCTTTTTCGTAATTTTATTTTAAGCTATTGCAATAACGTGTGTTTGTAAAGATATTGATACAATAAGTTATCCGAAAGGGCTTCAGGAAGGGTCGGGACTATAAGCTTTTGTCTCGCGTGTTCTTATTTGCTATACTGGCCAGGAATTTCATGTTTTTATAAATAATTGGCAAACAATGATAGTTAACAAAAGACAAAATTTTATTCTCGTGAACGTAACTTGCATCATGCTTTTGATGGCGGGTTCTTTGCCGGTTGCTGTTTGCATGAGCAAACAGGTCAGAGGTGTGGCGCGTGTGCACGTAAATGGCCATACATCGATGTTGACGTTTGTTAAGCGTTTGCAGGGTGTGGCGCGAGCTCATGTTAACCAGTTGTTTGCTCAATGCGCTTGTTATTGTGCTTGTGCGGAAACACTGTTGGTTACCAAGGATTATGCCCGAACTCGTCAGGTTCTTTCCATCAGAGCCCAGCAGCGGGCAGTGTTGCGAGAATGATCTTTTCTTAGAAATCATAATTTTTGAATCAAAATAATTTCAGACATAAGTATTTGATTTTTTAAATCTAGGAAAAGTCCCATGATTGCGAATATACTTGCCAAAATTTTTGGAACAAAAAACGATCGCGAACTCAAGCGCTTTGCGCCTATTGTGAGTTATATTAATCAACTTGAGGCGTCAGTAGCCTCATTAACCGATGACCAGTTGACTGCCAAGACAAATGAATTTAGAGAGCGCATTGCCCAAGGGTCAAGCTTGGATGCTATTTTGCCTGAAGCTTTTGCGGTGGTGCGTGAAGTTGGTAAGCGTACGTTGAACATGCGCCATTTTGACGTGCAGTTGATTGGTGGCATGGTGCTGCATGAAGGCAAGATTGCTGAAATGAAAACCGGGGAAGGTAAAACCTTGGTTTCTACCTTGCCACTTTATCTTAACGGTTTGTCGGGCAAGGGTGCTCATTTGGTAACGGTGAACGACTATTTGGTGCGCCGCGATGCGATGTGGATGATGCCGTTGTATAATAAGCTTGGTCTAGAAGTTGGTATTATTCAAAATAATCTTGGCGATGAAGCGCGCAAAAAAGCGTATGGTGCTGATATTACGTACGGTACTAATAACGAATATGGGTTTGACTATTTGCGCGACAACATGAAATTTAATTTAGAAGATTATGTTCAGCGCGACCTTAATTTTGCCATCGTTGACGAAGTAGATTCTATTTTGATCGATGAGGCTCGTACGCCGCTGATTATTTCTGGCGAGGGTGAAAAGGGTGCCAATTTGTATGAGTTGGCCAATCGTGCTGTTGTTCAGCTTAAAAAAGATCAGTATGAAGTTGATGAAAAGGACAGAACTGTTCACTTGACTGAATCTGGAACGGATGATATTGAACGCTACTTGACGGTTGCCAACTTGTATGCGCCTGAGAATATTATGGTTTTGCATCATGTTGTTCAGGCTTTGCGTGCTCAAACGTTGTTCAAAAAAGATGTTGATTATGTTGAGCGTGAAGGCGAAATTTTAATTGTTGATGAATTTACTGGTCGTATTTTGCCAGGTCGTCGTTATAGCGATGGGTTGCATCAAGCGCTTGAAGCAAAAGAAGGTGTGCGCATTGAGCGTGAAAACCAAACATTGGCTTCCATCACGTTGCAAAATTATTTTAGAATGTACAAAAAGCTTGCTGGTATGACCGGAACGGCAGTAACTGAAGCGGCTGAGTTTTATAAAATTTATAAACTGGCCGTTGTTGCTATTCCAACCAATCAGCCAATGAAGCGCGATGATCAAATGGACGTTGTTTTTTTGAGCGCCAAAGATAAATTTGATGCCGTTATTCAAGACATTCAAGATTGTAATAAAAAAGGGCAGCCAGTTTTGGTGGGTACCATTTCTATTGAAACATCAGAATATTTAAGTCATTTGTTGAGTAGATCTGGCATTAAGCATAATGTTTTGAATGCCAAACAACACGAACGGGAAGCTGAAATTGTTGCAGAAGCTGGTGAAATGGGCAGGGTAACAATTGCAACCAACATGGCCGGCCGTGGTACCGACATTAAGCTTGGTGAAGGCGTTCGTGAAGTGGGCGGATTGCGCATTATTGGTACTGAGCGTCATGAAAGTAGGCGTATCGATAATCAGTTGCGTGGCCGTGCGGGACGTCAAGGCGATCCAGGTTCTTCAAAATTTTACTTGTCCTTGGACGATGATTTGATGAGAATTTTTGCGGGCGATAAGCTTAAGCGCAACATGGAACGGATTGGCATGATGCCGGGTGAAAGCATTGAGCATCGCATGGTGACGCGCAGCATTGAAAAGGCTCAAGAAAAAGTTGAAAAACGTAACTTTGATATGCGTAAACATTTGCTTGAGTACGATGACGTGTTGAACAATCAGCGTACGGTTATTTACCAATATCGCCGTGAAATTCTTGAAGGTGCTGACCAGATCAAGGGCTTAGTTCGAGATATGATTGCGGATATGGTTCATCATTTATTTGCCATTCATTGTCCGCAAGGTTCGTGCGATCAGCAAAGCTTGGAAGAGATTTTGCACGCACTTGAGCGCTTGACAGGCTTAGAGAAGCATTACTTCACGCAAGCATATGCAGCAAATAGTAAAGATGCTTCAATGCAGCAGAGCATTTCTGAGTTTTTGTGCTATCAGTATGAGCAATATCGTGGCTCGCTTTCTCCAGAAATTATCGATGAAGCTGAAAAATGGGTCTTGCTTGAAACGGTTGATCAAGCGTGGAAGATTCATTTGCAAAACATTGACCATTTAAAAGAAGGTATTGGTCTTCGTGGTTATGGCCAAAAGAACCCGCTGACTGAGTACAAAAAAGAAGCGTTTTCTGAATTTGAAAAAATGATGGGCCAAATTATGTGGGACATTGTGTACCGCATTTTCAAAATGAAGCCTGACGACTTTAGTGTTGCTCAAATTCATGAAATTGAAAAACGTAAAGAAAAAGAACTTTCAGAAGTTCAGTTGATTGGCGACGATTCAGGCAGTCCTGATGCGGCAACGGTACGACGTGAAGCGCCAAAAGTAGGGCGTAACGATTTGTGTTCGTGCGGATCAGCAAAGAAATATAAACATTGCTGCGGTCGTTCATAAATTATGAAAAGTAGGCACCATGCTCAAGCACGATAAATTGGCTCAAGAAGTTTCAGGGTTGGCCGAAAAATTATTCCTGCACGATACGCCGCAGAGTAATTTAGGCCAGCAGGCATGGAAACATTTGCTCAAAGATGAACCATTTGTTGAGCGTTTGCAGCAAGCGCGCGGCGCTGCTGGTTTGCCCGTGTGGATGGACCAGTTGGGCGCGCGTGTTGCCGTAGTTGATGATCTTAAGCATTATGACGTCTTGGCCGTTGATGGATCACAGATTTATCCCGATCGGCATATTGCCGGCGTGGGATGTTTTCTGATCAATTGTGGTGGCGTCTTGCTTTCGTATTCAGATACTAGTAAGGCAAATTTTTTTTCTGAGCCACGATTATTTTTGCCCGAGCAGGTAGTGCCCCCAACGAGCGAACTTTCGTTTTCTGTCGATTTTGTAGATTTAAAACGTGAAGAGCTGGAATTCGAGATTGCAAGTCAACGGGCCGCTCAAGCACGAGTTGCTGAGCGGCCCTTACTCACGCTCTTTGATGGTAGCTTAATTTTTTGGCATTTGGAAAGTAAGCCAGAAGAAATTCGCGATGCTTTTTTACAAAAATATTTATTGTATTTGCACCGGTTGTATGAGCAGCAGTTGCCCATTGCTGGATATATCAGTATGCCCAAAAGTAAAGAGCTGGTGAACATGATCAGGTTGCGGGCGTGTGAGCATAAAAAAGAATCGTTTGTTCCCTGTCAGGGACGGGTTGCTGGGTGTCCGTGCAAGCAGTTTGAGTTGTTGGTTGATACGCAGCTTTTGCAAAATTTTCTGCCGCCTTTTCATCGAACCACGATTTTTTTTAGCCGCTCAAGTATTACCGAGTTCTATCCCCGTTTTTTAAAGCCCTGCTTTTTTTATTTGAATGTTGAAAAAGAAACGGTACGGGTTGAGTTGCCTGGCTGGATGGTCAAGGATTCGCAGATGGTAGATTTTGTGTGTAAGGTTCTCATTGATCAGGCCATTAAAGGGCGGGGGTATCCGGTTGCTTTGGCCGAGGCTCATGAGCAGGCTGTGGTCAAAGGTGCTGATCGGGAGTTCTTTTTTAGCCTTATCAGAAAAGTTGGTATAGAGCGCAATAAGCAGGTTTTTGCCTCCCAAAAAAGTATCAAAAAGCGCGGTATTGGGATATAAAGGGTCTTTCTTGCGAAAAAGCCCTTTGTCTGCTACAATCAGACATGTTGTTTTTTCTTAAGAGCCATTCGGTTTTTTCTAGCAAACAAGGTTATTCCCGTGAGGGTTTTTAGTTGTGATTAAAGCATTAGAGGCGCAGAGTCATGTTTATAGCAGATGATATTTTCTTAGAATTAGGTAGTAAGCTTGTTTTTGATAACATTTCTTTTTGTTTTCAAGACGATCAAAAAATTGGTGTTGTCGGTTCAAATGGTGCGGGCAAGTCAACCTTGCTTAAAGTTTTGTCCGGACATATTGGTCTTGATCGTGGAACCGTTTCTTTTGAAAAGAAAAAGAAAGTGGGCTACCTACCTCAAGAAGTAGTGCTTTCATCCAATTTGCCGGTACTTGAAGAAGCAATGACAGTATTTGCTGATTTGACCTCGCTTAAAAAAGAACTTGAAGAATTGGATGCTTATTTTCATTCAGGCATTACTGATTTTGCAGAAGATAAAATTGAGCGCTATGCGCATGTTCAAGCCTTGTATGCTGAAGCGAATTTTGATCAACAACTCCTTAAAGCGCGCAATATTTTGGAAGGTCTTGGTTTTACGCCTGAGCATATGAACAAGACCGTTGATCAGTTGAGTGTTGGCTGGCGTATGCGGGTGGTATTGGCCAAGCTGTTGTTACAAGAGCCAGACTTTTTCCTGTTCGACGAACCAACTAACCACTTGGACGTTGTGGCAAAAGATTGGTTTTTGGGCTTTTTAAGAAATTGTCCTGCCGGCTTTTTATTGGTTTCTCATGATCGTTATTTCCTTGACCATGCGGTAGATTATATTTTTGAGCTTGATCGCGCGAAGGGTCGTTTGTATTATGGCAACTATTCTCGCTATATGGAACAAAGAGAAGAAGAAGAAGCTGCTCATGAATCGGCGTATGTGCGTCAACAAAAAGAAATAAAAGAAAAGAAAGAAACGATCGAGCGTTTCCGTGCCAAAGTTTCTAAAGCAAAAATGGCACAAAGTATGATCAAGTCGCTTGAAAAAATGGAGGTACTTGAGCCGATCAGACGGAATAAGTCGGTGAGATTTAATTTTCCTGATGTGGTGCGTGCTGGTAATGTGGTACTTAAAGTTGAAAATTTAGCTAAAAAGTATGACAGCCAAACTATTTTTCATAATGTTTCGTTTGAACTGAATCGGGGCGATAAAGCTGCTATTGTGGCTGCCAACGGTAAAGGTAAAACAACCTTGTTGAGTGTTATTGCTGGTTTGTGCAAGCAAGATTCTGGTACGTTTGAATTTGGTTACAACGTGCTATGGTCGATGTTTGAACAAGATCAAGACAAGTTGCTCAATAAACACAAAGAAATTTTGCAGGACGTTGAAGATGTATGTAAAACAAGTGAGCAACGTGCACGTGTTCGTGCGTTGTTGGGTGCCTTCTTGTTTCCAGGCAATGATGTGTACAAAAAGATTGGTGTGTTAAGCGGTGGTGAAAAGAACCGAGTAGCAATGGTTAAAGTGCTGTTGCAATCATCAAACTTTTTAATATTGGACGAACCTACCAACCATTTGGATCTTCAATCTAAAGAAATTTTGTTGAAAGCGTTGCAAGAATATCCTGGTACTATTTTGTTTGTTTCTCACGATCGTACGTTCTTGGATGCGTTGCCAAATCGTATTTTTGAATTAACACAAGATGGGATTATTAGCTACAGCGGTGACTATAGCTCGTATTTGTATCAAAAAGAAGCGCGTGAAGCACTTATGGCTCAAAATGCACCCATTGCTGATGAGCCAGAAACCGAAGGCCAGCAGGCAGCACAAAAAGATAAGCAGCAATATGACGCAGCTAAAAAATTGGCTAAGCTTGAGCGTCATATTGAAAAGCTTGAAAAACAACTTACAGAATGTGGCGAAAAGTTTGCCATTCTGGAGTATGGAACCAAGGAATTCGACAAAAATGCCGACTTGGTTGAGCAGATTAAGAAAGATTTAAAGATTGCTTATGGCGAGTGGGAGACTCTTCAACCGCCAAAGTAAGACCGAAATGAAGTGTTTAATGTCTCCTTTTATTATTAGTATTTTTGCGTGGGTATCATTGTTGTCCTATGCCGTCAGTTTCTTGCCGCAAATTATAAAAAATTATCGGCTTAAAACGACCGCCGGCTTGAGTGATGCCTACCTTCTCTCGTTTCTTATTGCCTACATTACTTGCGTGTACTACGTCTTTCATTGCAATTTGATGATGGCATATAAAGTGTTTGTTCCGCTTGAATTGGCGGGCGTGTGCTTTATTCTTTGTCAACGATTGTGGTATGAAGGTTTAGCAGCGCACAAAAGATTTTTTGCGTTTGTCGCTTTTTATGTTGTTTTAGGTGTTGTCAGCTTCCCGTTGGGGTTGTGGTGGCCGCTTGAGTTTGGGACTGTGTGTGGTTGGATAGCTGCCATTTTTTTCTCAACCAATCAGATTCCACAAGTGTTGAAAATGTATCGTCAAAAAAGTGTGCACGGCTTTAGTTTTGTTTTTGTCTCTATTGTGGGCTTTGGTACCATATTGGAAATGATAGTTTCGTTTGCAAAGCCACTGCCCGTGCCAACGCAATTTATGGCAATTCGTGGCTTGTTTTTTTATATCCTGTTTTGCCTACAATTTTATCTGTATCGCAAACGTTAATTAAAGAAAAATATAAAAAAAGAGCGGCTTGGAATTTTCTTCCAAGCCGCTCTTTTTTTATAACTATTTTTTTAAACGTTAAACCGGATATTTAACAGATCGCCATCTTGGACAATATATTCTTTGCCTTCGGTGCGCATTTTGCCGGTTTCTTTAAGTTTTTGTTCGCTACCAGCTTGCAAGATGTCGCGATAGTTGTACACTTCAGCGCAAATAAAGCCGCGTTCAAGGTCTGAGTGAATTTCACCAGCTGCTTGAGGCACCTTGGTATTTTTATGCAAGCTCCACGCATGAGCCTCTTTGGGGCCACAAGTAAAGAAGGTTATCAAACCAAGTTCTTGGTAAGCGCGTGCGATAATATTATCCAAGCCTTTTTGTACAATGCCCAGGTCGTGCATCATTTCTTGTGCGTCGGCATCGTCCATTTGAGCCAATTCAGATTCAATTTTAGCAGACACAGGAATAACGTTTTCTTTGCCAAACTTTGCTACCAATGCTTGGTAGTGTCGGTTGTTTTCGTAGTTAGTGCCCGCATAATCATCTTCTGATAAGTTAGCGATGAGCATATAATTTTTGCCAGAAAGCAATGGTTGCAGTGGGATTTTTTCTGCTTTTGCTTTGCGGAAAAGTTCTTGCACTTTTGCCAAGTCAAACTTGTTAAGTGCGTCTTTGAGAAGCGGAATGTATTCTTTTTCAGCTTCCCATTCTTTAACTTGTTGTGGGCTTGCTGCCAGCTTCTTTTTCATAAGCCCATGCAGCCGCTCTTCGCGTTTTGCCAGGGACTCAAGGTCTTTGAGCATGAGTTCAGCGCAGATTATTTCAAAATCGTTAATGGGATTGACGGTTCCCTGAACATGGGTAATGTCGCCATCGTCAAAGCAGCGGAGTACGTGCAAAACCAAATCGACTTCCATGATGGTACCAAGGAACTGGTTGCCCAGGCCTTCGCCTTCTGCCGCGCCTTTTACTAAGCCTGCGATGTCCACAAACTTAACCATGGTCGGAAGTTTTTTTTCAGATTTAAATATCTTTGCCAAATTGTCCAAGCGTTCGTCGGGCACGTACGTTATGGCAACGTGCGGATCAACCGTGCAAAAAGGATAATTTGCGGCTGGGATACTTGATTTGGTTAAAGCGTTAAAGAGTGTTGATTTACCGACATTTGGCAAACCTACAAGTCCAGCTTGAATGCCCATCAGAACCTTTCGTTTAGTGAAATAATATGCAAATATACTCTACATTCTATAGTTTTTTTGGGCAGCTGCCAAGGCCGTTAGTTTGATTGGTAGGTAAGAATTGAAAAAAGTGATATAATATTCGAAAGAATTTAGTACCATCTGGTGTGTGCGTGGGGAACTTATGATTACCTTTTTTTTTAAAACTTACGGATGTCAGGCCAACGTTGCCGATTCTGAAGAAATAGCGAAATTTTTGAAATCATTGGGCTGTGATGACGTGGCAACCGAAGAAGAGGCTGATCTGCTGATTGTAAATACCTGCGCCGTGCGGGACAAGGCCGAGCAGAAGCTGTTTTCATATTTGGGTCGCTTGAGCGAAATTAAGAAACAAAAGCCGTACGTTAATATTGGCGTTATTGGTTGCGTTGCAAGTTATAAAAAAGACGAAATTTATAAGCGGTTTGATCAAGTTAACTTTGTTTATGGTGCGCGGGAAGAGATGAAAACGTTCCTGGCGTATTTGACTGACATGGTCGTTAAGCTTGAAACCAAGAAACAAATGCGTCGCGAAGATCCTACGGCCATTGTTAAATCGGGAGGGCAAGACCGCAACGTGAAGCAGTATGTGCAAAGCAAGGGTCTTTTTGCCAAATCGATGCCATTTTTTAAAAAACCATCTGCTGATGTTAAGCCATTTAAGACAGAAAAAGAGATGGCCGCATCGTTTATCAATATCATGACCGGCTGCAACAAGTTTTGTAAATATTGCATTGTGCCGTTTACGCGTGGTCGTGAAGTGAGCTATGATATGACTGAAATTATTGAGCGTGTGAAGCACGATGTTGCTTGCGAAATTAAAGAAATAACGCTGATTGGACAAAATGTTAATTCTTATCGTGATCCGCAAACTGGGGCTGATTTTTCTGAGCTGTTACGTCGTGTGGCGGCAATTGATGGAGAATTTTGGATTCGTTGGGTTAGTCCGCATCCACAAGATATGACCATCGAGTTGTTTGATGTGATCGCTCAGCATCGTGATAAAATTCCGCCCTATGTTCATTTTCCGGTTCAGTCTGGTTCTACGCGCATGTTGTTTGAAATGGGTCGCAATCATACGATTGAGTTGTATCTTGAACAGATCGATTGGCTGCGTAGCCGCTTGCCAGATGCTACGATTTCGACCGATTTGATCGTTGGGTACCCAGGCGAGACAGAAGAAGATTATCAGCAAACGATGGCGCTGCTTGAAAAGGTGCGCTACGACTTGGTTTACTCATTTATTTACTCGCCGCGCAACTATACGCCAGCCGCCAAATTGGTTGATTCTACGCTCGCAGAAGTTAAAACGCAGCGCTTGGAAGCTCTGCAAGAACGGCAGCGGATTATCTCTCGAGAAAAAAATGATGCACATATTGGCAAAATAATGAAATCTTTAGTTGAAAAACGCCTCCCAAATGGTAAACTTTTAGCAAGAACAGAAGGAAATGTTCGAGTTCTGTTTGATGGCGATGATGCGCTCATTAGTTCCTTCGTTAATGTAAAGATTAATGAGGCTGGTGTAGCAAATATGTTTGGAACGCTTGTATAAAGTTTCAAAACTGTGTATTATCGCTTATTATTATGAAATTTGAAATTTTTTGGCGGCATAGCCAAGTGGTAAGGCAGTGGTCTGCAAAACCGCGATCCCCGGTTCAATTCCGGGTGCCGCCTCCAATATGTGTGCCGGGGTGGCGGAACTGGTAGACGCAAGGGACTTAAAATCCCTCGAGTTTTTTACTCGTGCCGGTTCGATTCCGGCCCTCGGCACCAATCATTTGTGAAAAATGCCTGGCAAGTTAGCCTGTGGTAAAACTTAAAATATAAGTTTCTCTGCTTTGCTTGTCCGGTCAGTTTTTACAGATAAATTTGAATCCCCGTATGCCCGGAGCTTGTTGAAGGGTTAAACTATTTGCGTGAAGTGCAGAAAACGTGCGATGTCGCGTGCTCTTTTTTTTGTTTTGCATAAGCTTGACAAAAATTGTGGGATGAACAATTCTGATGAGCGTGTGTTTATTGTGTGTTGACTGCCACAAGTATTTTTATTGGATGTAATCTAGATTTTAAATAAGGAGTTTTATTCATGAATAAAGCTGAATTAATTGAATTTATGTCAAAAGACACTAAGCTTGCCAAGACGACATGCAAAGATGCACTTGAATCAATATTGAGAGGTATTGAATCAACTCTTAAGAAAAGCAAATCAGTTGTTATCACAGGTTTTGGTACATTCTCAGTTCTTAAAAGAAAAGAACGTACCGGTATTAACCCTGCAACTGGTAAGAAAATGAAAATTGCTGGCAAAAAAGTGCCTAAATTTAAAGCAGGTAAAAAACTTAAAGACATAGTTAAAGGTGGCTGATAAGCCTTCTCGACTATTTATAATAGTTTTGGCAGGGATGTTTTTCATTCCTGCCCTTTTTTTTGTCAAATTCTGGCGAAAAAAGATCTAAATAATTAGTTGTACGTATGGGCCTTTTTTTATTTTGTTTAGGTTTGCTAGTATTAGTATATTATTATTTGCTAATATAAATTTGAAATGATGTAAGTATGGGTACTATTTTTTAAATGGTCTGATTTTGTAATTTTTTTGCAGGAGGCTGAGCAATGGCAATCATGGATACGTTATCTTATTATACCGAAACAATCAGAACTTATTGGCAAACGTTTGATTTTAAGCAATGGTCAGAAAATATGGCGGGTTCGTCTGCAGAGGCTTTGCAAGCGGCGGTATTTTTTGGTGGGGCCTTTGCGGTAGGATTTTTGTTTAAGAAATACTTTAAGTTTCTTTTTGGATCGCTGTTCATGGCGTTCATAATCATCAAAGTTTTGGAGCACAATGCATTAATCACCATTGATTGGGCGGGTGTTAATGCGCTTGTCGGTCTTGAACCAACCGCCGATCTTACGACTATCTCATCAATAATTTTTGCATGGATCAAGGCTAACATCATTCTTTTCGTTTCTGGTAGCGTAGGATTTTTGATTGGCTATAAAATTAGCTAAAGATAAAGATTAAAAGGGTGGGGCATGGTTGGGAATGAACGAGAAGAACACGGAGCTTACGTTTTGCTTGATGCCGAACAAAAGCTCAAGCAAGGCATCGTGAGCGATCACGTTGTTGATAGTGTTGATACCTTGTTGTGTAAGGCTATTGCCATGGGTGCTTCTGATGTTCATTTGCAGCCGGACAATAGTGTTTTGCGTGTTCGTTTGCGTGTTGATGGTTTTTTGCACGATCACGAAACGTTTGATCACGAGCTTATGCCGCAAGTTCTTTCACGCGTTAAAATCTTGGCTGCTCTTGATATTGCAGAAAAGCGTGTGCCGCAGGATGGCAAATTTAAAGTTATACTCGACCAGCCAGATGCTCAACCAATTGATTTGCGCGTTGCCACCTTTCCATCAATTTATGGAGAAAAAATTGTTGTGCGAATTCTTGATCGCACGACAAATATTCTAGCCCTTGAATCTTTGGGCATGCGTCCTGATATTTTTAAAGCGCTGGCGGCCATAGTTGACCATCCACAAGGTTTTTTTTTAGTGACGGGCCCAACTGGCTCGGGCAAGACAACAACGCTCTACGCCCTGCTGTCGCGTTTAAATAGCACTGAGCGTAATATTGTTACCATGGAAGATCCTGTTGAATACGATTTGCCTGGCATTACGCAAAGCCAAGTTAATAGTAAGACCGGTTTTGATTTTGAAAATGGCTTGCGCTCGATGTTGCGCCAAGATCCGGATGTTATCATGATCGGCGAAATTCGCGACAAACAAACCGTGCAAATTGCGGTGCAGTCTGCGTTAACGGGCCATTTGGTACTGAGCACGTTGCACACCAACGATGCGGCCGGTGCGGTAACGCGGTTGTTGGATATGCAGGTTGAGCCATTTTTAATTAATGCGACCTTGACCGGCGTTCTTTCTCAGCGCTTAGTGCGCAGTTTATGCAGAGCCTGCAAAGAAGAAGTGCCGCTTTCTGATGATGAGAAAAAAATTATGGAAGCGTATAATATCGACGTTAATACCCGCTTTAAAGCTGTTGGTTGCAAACAATGTTTTAATGTTGGGCACAAAGGTCGATCGGGTATTTTTGAGTTAATTTTATTAAATGACAGCATTCGCGACCTGGTTCTCAAAAAAGCTTCTGCCGATCTTATTCGGCATCAAGGCTTGCGTGATAACATGCCTTCGCTTTTGCATGATGGCCTGCTTAAAGTTGCTGCTGGCATTATCAGTCTTGAAGAACTTTTAAGTGTGGTTAACGAATAAAAAAGGGCCGCATTTCTGCAGCCCTTGTAATTTTTAGATTTATTTGTTGATTTCAGAAGTTTAAAATGCTTCATCGTCAAAAAGATAGCTTTCATAACCAAAAAGATACTCTCCATCTAGCTCTTGTGGTGTGTTGCCATATGGATTTTTTGCTGCACAATCAGCTGTAATTTTAGCTTTCAAATAATCTACGCAGCTAGTATGGCCATTTTTAGCAGCTGCATGCAGAGCTGTTGTGCCATTTTTTTTAATATCAGCACCACAAGATGTAAGTATTTTGATACAATTCAAATGGCCATACTCAGCAGCCAAAATAAGTGGCGTCCTGCCGAAATCATCTCGATCTTCAATATTGCAATTTGTGTCTGCCAAAAATCTTCTTATACTCGCCTTGTCGCCATTTTTAGCTGCTTCATGTAGCGGATTGGCTGCTAGTGTTGCGGTGGTAGCAAAAGCCAAGGCAACGAACAATGATCCTAAAAATTTTGTTTGCATGATGTATTTTCCTCTTCGGTTAACGTGTTGTTTATTTAATGTGATACGCTCTTAATAAATATTTTGTGTCCACTCAGTTGGATCAACCGGCGTGTTGTTAACGCGCAGTTCCCAATGCAGATGGTAGCCGCTGGCATAACCAGTCATACCAATCTTGCCAATTGGATTGCCCTTTTTAACAAAATCGCCGACTTCAAGGTCGCCCATAAATTCTTCAAGATGTGCGTACAACGTGGTGACGCCAAGGCCATGGTCGATAACCATCGTGTTGCCGGTCATCAAATAACGTTCTTTAATAATCACTTTGCCGTTTTGGCTTGCCCACACAACGCTCTTGGGATCATTAACCAAATCAAGTCCTTTGTGGAGGTAGCGGCCGCGTTCAGGCGTTACGCGCACTTCGCCAAATGGCGTGGAAATGCGACGAATTTGTGTTGGCATTTCAAATGGGCTATTCCACATTTTTTGCTTGGCAGAATCTTGTGACCACTTGCCAACCGCTTCTTCCAAAATTTTGGTATTCATGCTGATTTCTTTTTCATGCTCAAGCTTTTTGCTGTTGACTGAAAAGCCGTTCTTTTGGCGTGGAAATGGGAAGGCGGCTACTTCTGCCTTGGCGGTCAGTTTGATACTGTTTTGTGCAGCATCTTCAAGGTCGGCGACCAGCATTTGTTCCACTGGATGTTCTTCACAATCGATGCCAATAAAGCATTCGTATGTTGTGTTGGTTGGTGAACTTTGGTAGCAGTTGAACGTTTTACCCAAAAAGGAGAGAGATGCTTTTGCTAAAATTTTATTTGCTTGAATGCTGACGTGCATCGTCTTGCCTTGCTCAACTTTATAACTTGGACGTAAAAAGTCAGCTTTAAGCGGTACGTTGTCCACATAAAAATCCCAATGATGATTTGCTTTGTTGGCGTGATAGCTTGAATCTTGTGCCTGTATTTCAAAGCTGTGTTTACCATCTGCCAATTGTGTTGTATCGAGAGAAAATGGTAGCGTAAAAGTACGGCTGCGGACGTTGGTATTGGTATTCAAATTATAAGGTTGGCCATCTAAAAATGGGGCGATAGAGCTAATTTTATAATCGTTATTGGCAAAGATTGAACAGGCAACAACACCCTGATACGTTCCGTCTTGAGTAATGCCGCTCAAACTGACGACAGGTGCGCTTTCGTGCGTGTAATAAAAATACATTTTATTGCCGAACCAAAAGCTGGTACCACCAATAAAAATAACGAGCAATGGAATTTTAAGTTTGTGGAACATGGCGTCTTTCTGTTTATTGAAAAAAGGTGTTTTTTGATTTCTTTTTCTACTTTCCCGACCGACGGTTTTATTTTCTGTAAATTACCATAAAATGAAGAGAGAGAGAATGATTTTATTGCAAGGATTCGAAATGAAAGAAAAAAATCAATTGCTCGACCAGATAAAACGCCTACCACAAACGTCGGGCGTCTATTTTTTTAAAGATGCCTTAGATGATATTGTTTACATTGGCAAAGCAAAAAATTTGCGTTCGCGTGTGGGGAGTTATGTGAGTGCTCATGCAGATTTTCGCGCGCATGCCATTGTAGAATCCAGCTGTGCGCTTGATTTTGTGGCGACCGATACTGAGCTTGAGGCAATGCTGCTTGAAGCAAAGCTGATTCAGAGCCACAAGCCAAAGCACAATATCATGTACAAAACGGGGCAGCCTTTTTTGTATTTGATGATTTCATCGGGCGATTTGCCGCGGCTTTCTATGGTACGGCAAAAAAAAGCCAAGGGCACTTATTTTGGTCCATTTATTGAAAAGGGCCCCGTGCGTCGCGTTTTTGATTTTTTGATGAAAACATTTCGCTTAAAATTGTGTGGCAAAAAAATTGCGAATGGCTGTTTGTATTACCATCTTGGTATGTGTGCGGGTTCGTGTCGTGCAGATTTTGATCAAGAAGCTTACAAAGCTCGGCTTGAGTTAGCGAAAAAGGCCTTAGTACAAGGCCATAAAAAGTTTTTTACTTATCTTGAAAAACAGATAAAAGATTATAGTGCCAACCGTGAATTTGAAAAAGCGCGTGAGTTGCACGGGTATCAGCAGGCATTTGAGCGTGTTTTTATGACGCTTGATGTGAAACCAACTCGGGTTGAAATAGTTGGCCTTAAGCATGTTTGGATACTATCGCTTGATAATCTCGTGCTTTTTTTCTTTGTTGAGCGTGATGGCGTGTTGCAAAAAAAACGACTTTTTTATTTACCATTTTTTAGCGAAAAAGATGCGCAGCTTGAGATTGTTATAGAATATTTTTTAAGTTACTATCGCATGATGCCGCCCGCTTCAACTATTTTAACGAACATTGATATTCCCAAACATGAGCGCACATTGCTTGAAAAGTTTTTAGAAACCTGGCATGAGCGAGAGGGTGATATTTCGATCAGCAAGCCAACGCAAGATCATCACGCGGGTATTGTGCGCATGGCGCTCATTCATGTCGAAGAAGAGCTTAAAAAACATGCAACTTTGGGTAAAGAGCTTAAGCGGTTACTTAAGCTGCCTCTCGAGCCGCGTACTATCGATTGTTTTGATATTTCGCACAAACAAGGAACGTTTATGGTTGGGGCCTGCGTGCGATTTAAAGATGGGCAGCCCGACAAAGATAACTTTAGACGTTTTAAAATCAAAACCGTGCACGGGCAAGATGATTATGCCTGCTTGCGTGAAATTGTGTCGCGGCGTTATCACAACGTTGCCGAGCTACCTGACCTGATCGTTATTGATGGCGGCAAGGGGCAACTGAGTGCCGTAGAACACTTATTTCCTCAAACCGAATTTGTCAGCCTTGCAAAACGCGAAGAAACCGTTTTTTCAAAACGATTTCCCCACGGGTTAATGCTTGATCAAAAAACGCATGCTGCCCAATTGCTGATAGGTTTGCGTGATTACGTTCATCATTTTGCCATTACGTATCATCGTTCATTGGCAACTATTTTTTAACTAAATTGTCGGCTTTGCTCATCCTCTTCTCCTTTGTCGCTTTCAAAAGGCTTTGAGTAAGATGCTGATGTGAGCAGCGATGATGTTGAGCTTTGGCTGTGTGGCGATGGCGTGTGTGGTGAGTTAGCAGCGGGCGATGAGGCTTTGCTTCTGCTGAATTGCGATGGAAGCTCGGTCTTGTTTCTTTGAAGTGCTTTGCTGATGCGTAAATTGCCCAGCATTTTTCTTGGTGCATGAGGTGGGTATTCTTCGCTAGATTTTTGCGATGGCGTGCCTGGACGGTGAGGACTTCCTGAAGAAGGGCGTCCATCTTCGCGCAGAGAGAGTCGTTTTATCAAAGGATTTGTTTGAGGAGGCGAGCTTGTGTCTTTTTTGTGCACAACTTCATCTAGGCTGCCGCGGGGATTGATAACGCTTGATTTTTTGAGTGGTGGAGAGGGACGTTTAGGTTTTTCTTCGTCTAGAGTTCTTGGGGATATTTCTTTTCCATTAAGCATTCCATGATAGTAACTTTAGTTGAATTGCTTTGGCTGCTTTTTGGCTGATGAATTTCTAAAGGAGCCACTTTTTTTACGGGGCTTATGCGTGTGAGTGGCGACGAGTATCCATGTTTAGGAGGGTTGTGCGTGAAGTCGCCATCGCAGTCTGGGCTTCTGTCTATTCTGTCGAGATGGTGTTGTTTGAGGGATAATCCATGTTCTATCGTTGGCGTAGTTGGCATACTTGAATGCCTTTTGATTTTATCGTCTGATTCATTGCCGCTGCTGCTGACCGGGCTGTTTGAAAAAGTCGATCTTATACGGCTGCTGCCTTGTTTGAGCGAAGAGAAGGGTGATTGTGGCGTATAAATAACGATTTCTTTGTTGTATTCTAATGTTTCAATTAGATTATACCAATAAAAATTATTGCCGGCGTTATATAAAATTATTTGTATGCATTCGGCTACATTTTCTGCCAATCTTATGTTTTCATCATCTTCAAAAAAGTATAAAGTGTAATCTATTAAGATTTTTTCAATATCAGGTATGTCTGGTGATGGGGGGAGTTTGTCGGCTACAAACTTGGTTATTTTGTCAAGAAGGAGCCCTATCTTGGTATCTTGCTTTTGATATTCTTTTGGATAAGTAAGTAAAAAATTGCACAGATAACATAAAATTGTTGTTTCAGTTTCAAGTCTTAATTTTTTTGTTTCGCCGAGCAATGTGCATAACTCAACTATTTTTTTATGTATTTCTTCAAAAAAAAGGTAAGGAACTTTTGTTTTTGATGAGACGATTTTGACTATTTTGCTCGAAGGATCTTCTGTATCAAGTGTAATAAATTGCAATGGTAAATTGGCTGCACCATGAATTTTTATGCGGCATGAGAGTGTTGTCATTAATCCCATGAATATTATTTTTTTCACGATCTGCATTGTCTTGTTGTTAATTGTGTTGAAAAATTGATTCTTTTTTACCATATTGGTTTTTATTTTTTTTAATTTTTATTTTTCTCATTTTTTCTAATTCATTAATAGTGAAATGACAATAAAAATCTTCAATGAGCTCGGTAATAATTACTTGAATGCATTGATGTGCCATGTCGGTTATCATGCCATTATTTTTGATAAGAAAAAAAGCATTATGCATTGATTGTGTTAAACCAAATTCTTGAGCAAATACCATAATGTCGTGAGTAAGAGCTTGGCCTGGTCGAGCGGCAAGAAGGTGTTTGAAAAAATTAAAAAAGCGTTCTTCTTCGCGTGGTTGTAATTTTTTTATATGAGCGAGATGCGAAAATATGGTATCAATTTTTTTTTCTATTTCTTTAAAATATAAAAAAGGAATTTGAGTATTTGTTGCAACAATGATAATGACGCTTTGTTGAGCGGCAGATAATTCGCTTTTAGATCTGTACAGAAAAAGTTCGCGTGCTGTTCCGTATCCGCTTATTGTATAAAAAATATTTATGAGGCTTAAAGCTGCTATTGTTTTTTTTTCCATAATCTTATGTGCTTTTCAGAAGACCTGTGGCAGAATTTGTTTTTTGCTTTTTTAGTTAGGACAATTCTTTTTTTTGCATTTTTTTTGATTCGAATATTTTTTTTCTTTTGTGATTCTTTTTTAGGTTGATTGTATTGATTGACGATATCTGAGATTTGCACAGCTTTACAATACTCAAGATCTGAGATCATGTTATACCAAAAATAGCCTGATTGTTGTTGGTAAAGTATCAGTTGAATGCTGTGATAAATCATGTCCGACATGGTATTATCATCGCCAATGAAGAAGAGTGATTGCTTGCAAGATTTGGTAAGGCCATAACGCGTAGCCGCGATGATGACATTTTCAGAAAAGGCTGTCTTTGGTGCGTTTGTATGAAAAGCTTCTAATAACATTAACAAACAAGCTGCTTCTTCTTGCTTGTGATATGTTTTTGCCCGATAAAACATTTCACAAAGGTAGACTATTTTTTCGTGTATTTCTTGAAATAACAGGTAGGGAATTTTGATTTCTGACGCGGTAAGAAAAACCATTTTTTTGATTAATTCTTCGTGGGTGGGCTTGGGACGTGCCGTTAGAGGTGCTGCTCCGTAATTGGAAGGAGCATAAATATTTACGAAGATTCCCAATGCTACGAATATTTTTTTAAGCATTTTTTCCTTCGCATTATGAAAGATTATTTTAAAAAATTACTTGTTTAGGTACAGTAGCATGGTTACTAAAAAAAAAGCAAATAATGTTTTTTAGAATAAAAAATAGTCTAGATTCTATGGTTATAATCAAAAAAGGCACGGTATTTTGTTCCGTGCCTTTTTACGATAAATATAAGAAAACGTGTTTATTCTTTAAGTAGCATGAGTTGTATTCAGAAACTTGTAACATGCATTAAGTTTTTTAGTAATGTCATGATCTGACTGAAAATTCAGCGCTGTTGTATAGTGTCTAATTGCTTGCTGGAAGTCTTGCCTTTTTTCCGCAAGTTCGCCCAAATCAGCATAAATTTTACTGGTATTTTGGCAGTAAGCGTTTTTACTATAAAGGTGAGCATCTTCCGTGTTGTTACGTGCAAATAATAAAAATGCCCACCAAAAAAACAGTAAGCCGCCTAAAAACATAACAGGAATTTTAATGCGGTTAACCATCTTTGTAAGCTCCTTTTTTTATTAATTAAGATTTATCAAGGTCCTTAAAAAGTGTTTTAATGCCACTTAATGAACCCATAACAGCACTTGCTTCATACGGAATTACAATGAGTTTGCCATTTTTATCTTTCATCATTTCTGGTAATACCTTGATGTAATTGATGGCGGTCATGTATGGCAGTGGGTCTTGGTTTGGAATTGCATCTCGCACCAATTTTATAGCATCTGCTTCACCTTGCGCCAGCAAGCGACGAGCATCAGACTCACCTTTTGCGCGCATGACTTGAGACATTTGCACGCCTTCAGCTTCTAAGATGGCCGCACTCTTTTTACCTTCAGCTTCCAGAACCGCAGCTGTTTTAAAACCTTCAGCTTCTAAAATGTGGGCACGGCGATCACGTTCTGCTCGCATTTGTTTTTCCATCGCATCTCTAATATCGCGTGGTGGGTTGACTTCTTGGAGCTCAACGCGATTAACTTTAACGCCCCATTTATCGGTTGCTTCATCAAGAATGAGCGTAAGTTTTTCGTTGATCATATCGCGTGAAGTGAGCGATTCATCAAGATCCAATGAGCCTATAATGTTACGTAAGGTTGTCTGGGTGAGTTTTTCAATACCTTGTGGCAAGTTGTCTATTTCGTACGTTGCAGCTATTGGATCGGTAATTTGGAAATAAAGCAGGGCGTTAATTTCCATGGTAACGTTGTCTTTGGTAATAACGTTTTGTTTTGGAAAATCGTAAACGCTTTCGCGCAAATCAATACGTTCAATATAGCGAGAGAATCGATACATTTTTCCGCTGCGTGCTTCTTCTTGAATAAATGTCCACAATACTTGGCGGGGTTTGTCTGCAAATGGCATAACAAAATTGAGGCCTGGCTTTAAAACACGTTGAAAACTACCAAAGCGTTCGATGATTACAACTTCAGCTTGTTTGACAACGTACGTTGCTTTGATCAGCAAAAAAGCCAAGAACAAAAAGAGAATGCCGAAAAAAATGAGAAAAATCATAGTGGGTTCCTTTATGTCTAATTAATCTGTTTTGACAATAACTTTATTGCCTTTGATGCCAATAATGCGAACTGAGGTTCCTTTTTGTAAAATGATCGTGTGGTTGGCGCTTAATGCTGGCCATTCTTCACCGTTAATTTTTACACGGCCTGCGGTATGGGTCTCAATGGTTTTTACAACAATTCCATGTTTATTGATTAATGCTTCGCTGTTGGTGGGCAATGTTGGTTGTGCTGGTGCGCCAAAGTAGGAGCGCAGGCTGGCAAAAGCGAGTGTTGTAATGCCCAGCGCTACAAGGCACTGGGAAAAAAGGCTGTAGTCAAGCAGTGCTAACACGCTCGCAGTAAAACAGCCACAAGCCAAAGCGATGCAATAAAAAAGCCCCGGCATGTTGATTTCAATAATGAGCACAAAGATGCCAAGAACAAACCACCCCAGGCTGATGAGGGCTTCAGGCGTTGTGAATGATGAAAAATGGGGGTAAAGGAGTTGTTCGAAAAAAACAACGAGTGAATCTAAAAAGATCATAATGGAACTCTTTTTTGTTCTCAAATAAAACAGATAATATGTTATGAAAATCATAACATGAGGAGTCCAAAATGGCCAGAGAAATCGTATGCTTTGGTGTATTTATTTTATACAACGAGCAGGGCGTTGAGTATGGCATTTTTGAGGGGTTGAACTAGACTTTCTAATTTGGTTGATCCACTCAGGCCAATTTCAATAACCAGAGCGCTTGGCTGGATGCCGGTTAATGCCTTAAGCGGTCGACCAGAGGGGCCATAACAATCGAAAAGTTGTTGGTAGTCGGTGCTTGATAGTGTCTCTTTTATGCTTTCAGCTCGCTTGATCGAGAGGCGCAGGTTAGGTAGATGGGCTTGGGAAAGGGGGGTAAACGTACGATCGTTTACGGTCGGGCGGGGGGCAAGGTCGGTGAGAGGGTTATGAAGCTTGTAGTAAATGTACATGCGCGGCTTTGCCGTGAGCTCGTGGTAACAATGCAAGCGCACAAACAGGTTTGTCTGAAGCCGGTTGGCAAAAGATGCTGCCTGTAGCGGGAGGCATTGCTCGCCTGGTTGGCGGCTTAATAGCGGATAAAGTCCTGGTTCTTGCGAGAGCTCGTGGTGCAATTTTTCGGCCAGCGTGAGCGTTGCGCCGCGCTCATAACCTTGCGCAAGTTTGCGGCCCAGCTCATGCGAGTCCCCGGCTGGATCAAACATGATGACCGTGCGCGGGTTGGCCGGCACGGTCAGTGTCAATATGAACAATAATAAAAGGGCTTGGTGGGTTGGTTTTATCATGGTGTCTGAATTATTAAGAGTGAGATTCGGTGACTATGTTAACAAATTCCGAGGTGTCTTCATCTTCTGACGTGTCTTCATCGTGAGATTTAGGTACCATACTAATAAATAAATTAATCGGGTCGATCGTGCCTTCATTAAAAAATTCTTTGTAATTGTTGTAAAAAATTTCTATGGGAGTTTCTTTTTCAAAATTTTCTGCAAATATATCAGCGCCAGATTTGATGAGTCTTTCAATGCACTTAAGGCAACCTCTTTTGCTGGCAAGATGAAGAGCGGTATTTTTGTATGCAGTGGCAGGGTTGGCGTTTGCACCGGATTGCAATAAAAGTTTAACGCATGCACAGTTATTTTTATTATGATTCCACCAATAAAGTGCGTTGAGCAATGGTTCTCCATCAATTTTAAGGGCATGCGATACTTCAGGTTGAGCGAGAAGGACGCTCAAGCACTGTACGTTTCCTTGCTGAGTGCATGCGGCCATAAATGTGCTGAGCTCGCTTGGTGTTGGCGTATTTGTTTCAAGTAAGTTTATGACTTCTTTTGTTTCATTTTCTTGGCATAACTTAATGCCATAGTTTAAAAAAACGGCTCTTATTTTTCTTGCTTGCGATCGCGTGGTAACGCTGTGTGCTGACGAAAGTATGAGCGAGAGTGCGCACAACAATAAGCTTATTTTCTTCATTAAAATTCTCCGGTTGTGATGCGTAGACCATTCAAAAATACTATGTTTATTTTTATAGCCGATGGGTTGCGTGATGTCGAGAAAAACAATCATGAGCGTGATTTTAGGAAAGTGTAGAATTTTTTAGACTTTCATTTTTTCGTGCTAGGCTTTGGCTGGTTAATGTTGTCTAAAAAAGTTATGAAAGGAGATTATTGTCATGAATCGTTTATTTTCAAAAATTATGAGTTTATTAGTGTTCTGTGTGTTTTCTGTATCTTTGCGAGCAATGCCAAATGAGTTGCTATCGGTAGAGTCTGTTGTTGATAAAGTCATGAGCATTATTGAGTTAGGTAAAGATTATGATTATATCGGCGAAGCAATTACGCAGTATGAACACGCCATTCAATGCGCGTATCAAGCGAGGTTGGCCGGCTGCGATGACCAAATTGTTATTGCTGCCTTGCTTCACGACATTGGCCACTTGTGTGCTGCAAAAGATAGCGAGCAAATGGATGGCTATGGCGTTGCGCATCATGAAGATATTGGCGCTGATTTTTTGAAACAACATGGATTTTCAGATCTTGTTGCAGCACTTGTCGGAGCTCATGTGCAAGCGGGTATCTTGTTTCTCGGCAACCCGATTATTTACAGCAGATTTCGCCCGCAAGTCAGGAAACATTAAAGCGTCAAGGCGGGGCTATGACTGAACAAGAAGCTGAAGCTTTTGAAAAAGATCCATTGTTTAAAGAAAAATTGATGATACGTCGTTTAGAAGAAAGCGCAAAAACGGTGGGAGCTTCTGTTTCTGAGCTTGCAGAGTATCGGCAGATGTTGGTTGATCATCTTGCATACAATGCTTACAACAGGCAATAACAAAGCATTTTTTAGCATCAAAACAAAAAATATTGCAAAAAATAATGCGTGATGTACACAATTTGAAAAAAAATGTTGATAGTTTTTATTTGCAGGCCATTATTGTTTTGCTACATTATGCGCATGTTTTTTATTCACATTTTTCGGTTTTTATCCAACGAGGAGAGTAGTTATGGGTATGCCACGTGCGCTGTTGTTCAGTGTTCTTTTTTTATGTTCAATGTCATTGAATGCAGTAAAGCATGAATATGTTGTGTACGATCATCAATTTAATAATTTTCTGAAACAACGGTGTCAGTTTGATCTTGATGCCAAATGGAAAAGCATTTTTAAAAAAGTAGTGTTTGACGGGGGAAATCAATTAACAGATTTACAAAAACGATCACTGAGTCGGCTGCAAGCAGAGATGATGCCTGCTGTTATGGCACATCTTTATACTGATCTTGCATACAGTGAAGCGTTTCGTTTTTCTGCCGATGAGCTTGATAAGTTGCTGACGCCAAGAATGCCAGAGCTACCTGGTATTCAAGATCAAATTCAGCAGCAATTGATGTTAATTAATGCTGCCGTGTGTGAGCGTGCTGACAGGCATGATGGTGGTGGTACATATTGTCATATGAGTGTAAAAAATTATAATAAACGAGAATTTCTTGAGCGCTTATTTAATTTGATTGTCGATTTTTTTGATCCACGTTCGATACAAGTTCGATTGACGAATGATAGGTCAGGTGGTGCTCTTGTCAAAAAATCACCACTTGTAACGATTCTGATTTCATATGACGATGAAAAAGAATCGATGGAAACAAAATCATTTCCTACGGAGACGTTTATTAATGGCGATCAAATTCTTGATTGTCCGCATATTTTGTATGACGATGAGTCTGCTCAAAGTCAATCATGGGTCATCAAAGCTTGTGGGTATGGTTTGTTGGCATTGTTGGTAGGCGCTGGCATTTATGAAAATCGTGTGGCGATTTCAGAAAAAGCTCATGATGTAAAAGATGCGCTATGGAATCCAAATCAATGCGATACCCACCTGTTTGCAGGACCTACGTGTATAAATGCATGGCAAATTCGTTGCAAAAAACAAGAATATTCGATTAATGATAAGATTGATTTTTCTTGTATTAATGCGTCGAAAAATGATGGGTCAAGTTTGTTGCCAATAATACTTTGTAATGGGAAAAACTTAGCTTTTGTTGGCGATGTAACTCCGGGCGCATGGCATTGTTCCGTTGGAAAAAAAGGATTTCATTTTTTACCAGACGGTCGCTTGTGTTTTCAAAACTTGCCGGTGATTCGCGAAGGAGTTGAAAAACCTTTTTGTGATAGAGATAAGCTATATTGTGATTTGCCAGATGGCTTGCGATTGTACCGACATGGCAATGATATGCTGCTGACCCCGCCATGTGGCAATGGTGTTAAAATTTGTACTGTTGATGATTTAAAATTTTACCTTCATGAAGATGGATCGTATAAAGAAACGTCGCCGTGTGCTGATGGCGAGCACTCAGAGGCTGTCTGTATTTTTGATGAAAACATCATAGAATTTTGGAATTACCAAGAAAAAAAATGGCAGAATAAACCGGTTAATTGGGCTGCAAACAAAAAGCTCTATCGCTTTATTAAATCTGATCAAAGTGGCGTTTTAGTTTTTTGCAACAAAGATGGTAGTTGCAGCGTCAAATTTCCTTGCCAACCGCGTGAAGGAATTTGCATTGTTGATGGGACTGAATTTTTCAGAAAAAAAGATGCTTCGAGTTGGACTGAGGGTATGCCGTGCGATGCGTACTCGGACAAATACTGCGTTCTTGAAAATGATGCCGTGTACTATCCTCACATAAAGAATGGAACCAGTTCTTGGGAAGATACGCCAGCGTGGGATTGGTCTGTATCGCACCAAGGTGTTTTTAAAGGACCTGATGGACGTATTTTTATACCAAATGATGATTGCACGGGCTGGGTTCGTCTTGAAGATGCAAGTAAGTGCATGATTCAAGGAACGACCCTAAGCTACTGTACCAAAGATGGCAAGGTTAAATATTGGAAGAATATGGGTAATGGCTGCTGGTGGAGTGATATCCCTTCTTGTGATGATTTTGCCGACCTTAATTATTGTGTGGGCGTTGATGGTACGTTATTTCAACGCAATGCTGCCGGATACTTTGTTGAGTTAAAAGAACCTGAAGATGTAATCAAATCTCGTTTAGTTGATTTTGGCGATGGTAGAAACTACGCAACCTGGGATCCTGAGCAAAAGAAGTGGCTTATTAATGATGCACCGCAGGCTTGTAAAAAAGCGAATAGTGGTGGATTGTTAATGAGGCTTACTGGTCAAACAAAGGGCTATTGTACACTTGATGATGGCAATAGACTGTATGCTGGTACGCTTGATGGCAAGACGCTGTGGCTTTTAAATCTTGATGTTGCACTAGATGTTCGCTTGATTAGATTTGGAGATGGTGCGTATTTTTGGTTTGGCAATGATGGATGGAAGCCGGCCGATTTATGTGGCGATAAATCATCTGTGCCATATTGTAGGCAAAGTGATGAAAAAACGATTCTGTATCGCCATGGCAATCAATGGAGCTTAGAGCCTTCATGTGAAAAAGATTCGGTGCTTTGTCGTGTTGGTGATCTCAAGCTTTATTTGCGTTCTGATGGAACGTATAGTGAGGTTTCTCCATGTGGTGTTGGTGTATCGGGAGAAGTATGCGATCTAGGCGGTGTTTTGGAATTTTGGAGTGCGGCAAATCAGCAGTGGCAAAATACGCCTGAAGATTGGAATGATCAACAAGTATTGTATCGTTTTGTTAATAAAGCTGGCAAAAAGATAAATGTATTTTGTGATGAAAATGGTCATTGTTCGTTAAATCCACCGTGTGATTTGAGTGCTGGTATCTGTGAAGTTGATACCAGAACCGATTATGCAACAACGTTTTATTCAAAAAAAGATTCTGGTGTTTGGACTGAGGGAATGCCATGTACGCTTGAAGAGGCAGATTGTATGCTGCAAAATGGGCGTATTTTTTACCGCCATTTTGAGGATGGTGTACTTTCGTGGCAAGATGTTCCGTATTGGGATGAGGAATCATCAGAAGTCTGTGCGGGTAAATTTGTTGGTAAAGATGGTAAAATCTTTATACCAAATGATAATGCTAATGCGTGGGTTTCGTTAAGCGGTTCTGATTGCTTTTTTGATAACGCAGGTAATTTGGCATATTGTGATCTAAATGGCGATGTTTATTATTGGCATTCAGATTGTGATGATTATGGTTGGTATGATGCGCCAATGTGTACTGGTAATGAACGCGATGGCATGTGTATGGGGCCAGATGGTCGCGTCTTTATACTTAATGATGATTTGACTGAATGGGTTTTAATGTCTGATGATTGCAACAATGACTCTGCATTGTTTTGCATTAATGAAGACAGTGACGCTGAAAATAATGCAGTGAAATATTGGCATCGCGGAGAAAGTGAAGACGAAACCGGACGATGGGCCAATGTTCCTGATTGTAAAGACTTTGCGGGACAAGAATATTGTTTGGGCCCGGATAATCGGTTGTTTAAGTTGAATGAGCAAGCCAGTCAATTTGAGCTTTTCAGCCCAACTGACGTTGCAAAATCTCAATTGGTGACGTGGAATGATGGTGCACGTTTTGCAACGTGGGATCCTGCACAACACATGTGGCTACTAAATACAGCCCCAGCTTCCTGTGAGCTAGCGGATCATGACTGTTGCTCTCTTGATGATGGCAATGAACTTTTTGCAAATAAAGATAAAACGGCGTGGGCTCTTGCGCCGCATGCTGAAGCAAATGTAGATGTATTTAAGTGTGAAGATGGTACTCGTCGTTGGAGGCAATTGCCACATCGTTCGTCTTTGTGGACAAACGTGATGCCGTGTCTAGATTCAGACAAATCGTTTACGGTATCTCCTGAGCTTTATGCAAGGGCTGCGCAAATGCAGGATGAAAACGGACGAGCAAAAGTGTTGGTAGATGAGGATACGTGTAAGAATGTTCGCGTTGCAAACTTGCATGAAACCTGCGATAACTGCCAGGTTAAAGAATAATTTTTTAACATTTAAAGAGAATTTTTGTCTGAGGGGCATTCGAAAAAGAGTGCCCCTCTCGTTATTTGTGAGTTGTGAGATTGTAGTTTGCTCAAGCATATTTTTTCCGTTACATTGTGCAGCAAGCAGTTAGTAATAAACGCTTTTTGTGAGTGTAATGTGTGGCTAATAAAAAAGGATGATCGTATGATGCCCGCTCGTGATGATCGATTAAATAGAGAAAATTTTTGGGAACAACAAGCTGAAAAGTTAGCATGGTTTAAGCGTTGGAAGAGGGTTCTTGATTGGCAAGAACCGTACGCGCATTGGTTTTCTGGCGGCACGCTCAACGCGTCGTACGCTTGCGTTGACGTGCATATCAAAAATGGTCTTGGTAATAAAGTTGCCTACCATTGTGAAGACGAGCAAGGAAATGCTGTTACTTGGACCTATGCCGAGTTGTATAAACAAGTTAATCAGTATGCGCATGCGTTGCAAAAAATTGGCGTGAGCAAAAATGATATTGTGATGGTCTACCTGCCAATGATTCCGCAAGCGATTGCAGCCATTTTGGCAATCGCACGCCTTGGTGCTACGCATTCGGTGGTGTTTTCAGGTTTTAGTAGTCATGCGCTCAAAGATCGAATTGATGATACGCAAGCAAAATTTGTTATCACCGCTGATGCGGGTGTTCGTCGTGGGAAAAGAATTGAACTTAAAAAAATTGTCGATCATGCCGTGAGCGAATGTTCTTCAATTGAAAAAGTGTTGGTGATAAAACGCTTTGAACAAGAAGTTTTTTTACAACCAGGTCGTGATGTTGTTGCGGATGATTTTTTTGAAGAGAATGTTTTTGTTGAACCGGTTGCGGTTGAAGCAAATCATCCGTTGTTTATATTGTACACGTCAGGAACTACGGGAAAACCAAAAGGCTTAATGCATTCAACTGGCGGCTACTTGACGTACGCACGAACGACGATGGAGTGGGCGTTTGATCCAGATCATACGTCGGTTTATTGGTGTACGGCAGACATTGGCTGGATTACTGGTCATTCGTATGTTGTCTATGCACCATTATTGCTTGGACTTACCTCCGTCATTCATGAAGGCACGTTGGACTATCCAGATCCATCGGCATGGTGGCGTTTGGTTGAAAAATATCGTGTTTCAATTTTTTACACGTCTCCAACTGCTATTCGCATGTGCATAAAGTATGGTGATCAATGGCCGGCAGCGTGCGATCTTTCAAGTTTAAAAATATTGGGAACCGTTGGGGAGCCAATCAATCCTGACGTGTGGCGCTGGTATCATGAACGCATTGGTGCCGGGCGTTGTCCAGTGATTGATACCTGGTGGCAAACAGAAACTGGTGGCTTTATGATTGCGCCAACCGCGGGCCTTGATTTGGTAGCGCTCAAACCTGGTTCTGCAACCGTGCCACTGCCAACCATAGCTGCAGAAGTTGTTGATACGCATGGCAATCCAGTGCCGGCAGGAACCAAGGGATATTTAGTTATCAAAAAACCATGGCCCGGTATGACGATTGGTGTGTACAATGATCCAGAGCGATTTAAAGAAGTTTATTGGAGTCGCTTTAAGGGCATGTATTATACCGGCGATTATGCGCGCGTTGATGAAGACGGTTATTTTTGGTTACTTGGTCGAGCTGACGAAGTAGTTAACATTGCAGGGCATCGCATTGGTACGGCAGAAATAGAAAGTGCTGTGGTAACGTTGCTGATGATTGCAGAAGCGGCAGCGATTGGCGTGCACGATGAATTGCGCGGTGAGGCGGTGGTGTTGTTTGTTATTTTGAAAAATAGTGGTAGTGAATCTCACGATCATGTCAAACAACAGATTACCCAGGTAGTGCGTGAGTACATTGGTGCTTTTGTGATGTTGTGTGGCATTTATTGTGTTGATAAATTGCCTAAAACACGTTCAGGAAAAATTATGCGTCGCTTGCTTAAGGCGGTTGTTGAAGGATCGCCGGTTGGTGATGTGAGTACGCTTGAAGATGGCGCGTCGCTTGAAGAAGCGAAACAAGCGTATTTGCAATTGCAAACAATAATTAACAAGACAATAGCGACATAATAAATAGGTATGTTCTAAGTCCCGTTCTCCCTGAGGAGATCGATGTAATCGATCGTCTCGAAGGGTCGATGTATATTCAACACTTCGAGATGCGCCTATGGCGCTCCTCAGTGTGAACGGAAAAAATAGTGCATTGGGGGGAAGGCAGGCTAAAATTATCGAGTTCGCCTCATTTATCCTTGTATTTGAGTGCAAAATATTTTTCAACTGTGTTGACTTGCGATGTCGGATATTTGAGTGCCGACTTGGCGAGTTTGTCTCTAAATGCTTGTGATATATCAATGTTGGTAAGGTTCGCAAAATTTAGGCAGCAAAATAAAATATCGGCTAGTTCTTCTTTAACTTGAGTTTTGAATTTTTCATTTTGTTCAAGCTCTGTATAAATTTTTTCGGTTGAGCGCCACAAAAATAATTCCAAAAGTTCGCCAGCCTCAACGCTTAAACTGGCAGATATATCTTTTGGGCTGTGGTACTTTGCCCAGTCGCGTTCGTTGATGAATTTTTGTGTAAGTTCGCTGAGTTCTCGGAGTGTTGTGTTGGTATCGTTTTTCATGATGGGCCTTGTTTTTTGTGAAATAATATCAGCAGCGATAAATGCCTGCTCGTTTGCTCAGTGGCCTGCGACCTTTGCCAAAGCGCACGCCTTCTTCTGGCGTTGGTATGATACTTGGCGGGGCACCCGTTGTTTTTTTTTCTGATGTTGGTTGCGCTGTTTTTGGTGCGATAGTTCTAAAGGTAATATCAGTTATTTGTTCACGGTTGCCATCTTCATTTACCACCCATGCTTTGGTAATGACAGGAACCATGAGTGGTTCCTGCAAAATGCGTCCTTGTTCTTCGGCAGAATCTTTTACTGTCGGTTCTTGTTTTTCTTCTGTTGTTGGTAGAGCGCGTTGCGTTTCTGGCGTTGGAATAACATAATTGCCTGAAGGGTCTATGAGTGGCAGTACCAATTTGGTTATGTAATCTCGCTGCTCGTGCGATGGAAGTGGTGACTGCAAAAGATTGAGCAAGAGTTTTTTGAACGCAAGTTTTTCTTCTGGCCCTTGTGTTGGCAGTTCGTAAAAAAGACTCATAAAAATAGCTTTAATATCTTGTTGTATTGCTTCATTTAAAGCGTCTTTTGGTGTTGTTTTAATGAGTAGATTGAGTGTATCTATTTTTTGATTAAAATTGAGCGACATTAACATGTCTATATCTGAAATGTTTGTTGAGAATAACGATCCAAAGCTAAAAAATATGCCAAACAGTAAGCCTATTTTTAATAATATTTTTTTCATGATATGGTACACGCTTTTTGCTTATGTTCTTTTTGCCATGTTATTTCTGCTGTGCGTAGTAGGGCTGCAAGCTCTTGGTGACCGAGTTCTTCTGCGTAATCTGCTGCTGTTTTGTTTGTGGCATTTTTTAGTGTTGGGTTGGCGCCGGCAGCTAGAAGCAGCGCTATGCAATTAGTGTGATTTTGTTTTGCTGCCCAATGTAATGGTGTTGCTTGTTCAATGAAATTAATTGCATTAATTGGTGCATTATTATTCAAAAGAAATTGTACGATGTCTGTGTAGCCTTTCCATGCAGCGCAATGGAGAGGTGTGCCGCCGTGTGGTGTGGTGGCAGAAATATCAGCACCGTTATTAACGAGTAATTCAGCACATTTAAGATGTCCTTCACTCGCTGCATGATGAAGCAACGAGCCTTCTTCATATTCAAGATTAACATTTTTATGGAAAAGAAGAATTCGTTCTAATGCTTCGTGAAGCCCTTTTTTTACCGCCGTGATCAGTTGTTTGTCTTCAAGGCAAAAGTCATCGGGAATGCTTGGGCAGATGGAAAATTCTTTTTCTGTAGCAGTTCCTGCTGCTATGGCGGTGCTGGCAAATATTACAGCAAAAATTAGCGAGTAGTGAAATGTTTTCTTCATAACAGATTCTCCATAATTTTAAAAAAAATGATTTCGATCTTTTGTTATGACTGGATTATAGCACGCTAAAAAATTATGCCAAAAAAGAAGTGCTGGTCAATGGTTACTTGCAAGAATATGAACCGCTACGGTAGAGCCAATGCCGCCCATGTTGTGTGCAAGGCCAGTGCGTGCATTGGCAATTTGTCGTTTGCCGGCAGTGCCGCGTAGCTGTCTGATAAGTTCAATAATTTGTGCAAGGCCAGTGGCGCCAACGGGATGTCCTTGTGCTTTGAGTCCACCAGACATGTTGACGGGTAGGGTGCCATTGAATTTTGTGGTGCCTTTTTGTGTTGCGTAAGCTGCTTGTCCCGGTTCAAAAAAACCTAAATCTTCAAGCGCCATAATTTCGGCCATGGTAAATGCATCGTGCACTTCAACCAGATCAATATTTTCCGGCTCAATGCCAGCTTGTTGATAAGCACTATGTGCGGCTAATTTTGTGGCGACAAAAGATGTGAGTGTCGTGCGTTCGCCAAACATTAATGAATCAGTGGCAACGCCAGAGCCAATGATCAACACCGGCTTGATGCCTTTGCGTTTCGCAAATTCTGGTGTTGTGATAATGATCGATGCAGCGCCGTCAGAAACTGGTGCGCAGTCAAAAAGACCCAGTGGGTCGGCGACCATTGGTGCGTGTAGCGCCGTTTCAAGAGAAATGTCTTTGGTAAAATGTGCGTTGGGGTTTAAGCTTGCGTGCAAATGATTTTTAACGCTCACGTGTGCAAGGTGCTTACGCGTAATGCCGTGCTCATTAAAATATAAACGCGTGATGAGTGCAAAAAGGCTTGGGAAAGTAAGGCCCACAAAATGATCTGTTTCCTGTAAGCTGGCGCCAATCATACTCGTTGCCAGTGTGCCGGCATCAACATCAGTTAATTTTTCAACGCCGCTGACTAGTACTACTTCTGCCTTGCCGGCTTCAATAAGTGCTATACCTTGTTGCAGTGCTAACGCACCTGATGCACAGGCTCCTTCAACGCGCATACTTGGAACATTGAGATTTAAAATATGTGCAGCTAGTGCGCCAAGATGTACTTGACCTCCGGTACTTTCTCCACACATGTTGCCGACCACCAGTGCTTCAATTTCTTGTGCTGAAATATTAGCATCTTTGAGGGCTGCAAGTTGGCTGTATGCAAGTAAATCTTGCAGCGAACTTTCCCACAATTCACCGAATTTTGTTTGGCCAATGCCGATAATCGCAATGTTCATAATGCACCGTACAAGCAGGTTAAATGATGAAGATATGTTGCGTAGGAAATATACTTTTTTTCTGCCAAATATTCTTGGGTGCGACGTGCTTTATTTTGGACCGATAAAATTTTTTCAGTTGTTTTAATTACGAAAGCATCGCAGCCGCTGCCGCTGCCATAACTAACTAATAGAATAGTTTGGTTGGGTAGTGCGTTGTCCAGTACCGCCGTAAGACCCAAAAGTGAATTAGCGCTGTACGAGTTGCCCATTTTTTCAACAAGTAAGCCGTTGGCCAGTTGGGCCCGAGAAAAACCAAGTTGCCTGGCGGCCATCACGGGGAATTTACCATTTGGTTGATGAAAAATAACATGATCGATGTCGGTTGGTTTGAGGTTGTGTGCCGTTAAAAGTTGTTGTGTTGCCGCCACAACATGCGCAAAGTAAGCTGGTTGTGCAGTAAAACGTCCGCCATGTTCTGGGTAGGCAGCTGATGAACGACGCCAAAAATCTGGCGTGTCTGAACTGTACGATAATGTTCGTTCAACAATTGCGCACGCTTCATCAAGATTGTTTGAAACAATAAAAGCGGCGGACCCAGCGGCGGCGGCATATTCTAAAATATCTGTTGGCTTTGCTTGAGCGGTATCGCTGCCGGCGGCCAACGCGTACGAGGCCATCCCAGCCTTAACCACACCAAGAGCGGCTTGCAGGGCAGCGGTGCCGCCTTTGCAAGCAAATTCAAAATCGGCAGCCATATAATTGGTGCCAATCCCTAAAGCTTCACCTAAAATTGTTGCGGAAGGTTTGACGGCGTAGGGATGGCTTTCGCTGCCAACATAAACTGCTTGCAGTGATGGTGCTGGTAACGTTGCCCGTTTTAAAGCATTTTTTGCCGCAGCAACGACCATCGTGAGGCTATCTTCATCTTTGCCCGGGACTGATTTTTCGGCAATTGCTAGTGAGTTGATAATCTGTGTAGCATTGTCGTCAAGAGCTTGTGCGAGTTTTTCAACGCTGATTCGGTAGCGTGGAATGTAAGCCCCGTAGCCCATAATGCCACCAATCATAGGGACCCTTTCGTCAAAAGTGTGCGCGCATGCGCAACTGAAATTTTTTTCTTTGTGATCATTTGGTGGGCAATATTGTCGATAGCCTGGCCGGTAGCGCCCGCGGTAATGGCAATGTTTTGGCTGTGCAGTCGCATGTGCCCGTGCTGAATTCCTTCAGTTACCAATGCACGCAGGGCGGCAAAGTTTTGTGCCAGTCCTACAGCTGCAGTAACGCCGGCAAGTTCTTGTGCGCTGGTAATGGTAAGAATTTTTCTGGCGATACAGGCAGTTGGATGACTTTTAGTTATTCCGCCAACGGTTGCGATGGGTAGGGGCATTGCTAGGTGTCCCACTAAATCGCCTGCTTCATTTTTTTCATACCAGCTAAGTGGTTGGTAGCGGCCCGTGAGAGCGGCGTACCCATGTGCTCCTGCTTCGATGGCCCGGGTATCGTTGCCGGTGGCCAACGCGACCGCAATAACGCCGTTCATAATTCCTTTATTGTGTGTTACGGCTCGATAGATATCGGCTGCTGCAAAGGCACTGGCTTGTATGATAGCATCGATAGTTGGTAACCCCAGCGTTTCTTGGTCCCAGGTGCCGGTAACGTGGACTAAGCGATCGGGAGAAAAATTTGAAACAATACACAATCTGACCAGGCCACCGCATACTTTTTGAATGAGTGGTGCAATAAATTCTGTCATGGTGTTAACAATGTTGGCGCCCATGGCATCACCGACATTCACGTGCAATTTTATAGAAAGGCATAGGTCTTTGTTGAGTACAAGCTCTTGAGCAGTCAGATCTACTGCCCCTCCGCCATGCTCGAGCAGTATGGGGTCGAGTTGGTTGGCAAGCGCAAGGAGCTCTCTTTTTTTGTTGTTCAAAGCTTCGAGTGCGTTAGCAGAATTGGATATATTTGCTAACAATATTTGGCCAATCATGAGTGGATAGCCGCAACTAGTGGTAAAACCGTCGGCATTTCGCGCGAGTTTGGCGCCGTGCGAGGCGGCTGCAATGACGCTTGGTTCTTCAGTGACCATTGGAATCAGATAATCTTGACCGTTGATCATGAAATTGGTGGCGACGCCAAAAGGCAAAGACATGACTGAGATGACATTTTCGCTCATTTTTTCGGCGAGAGGAATGGGAAGGGAGGCCCCCGACTCTAGCTCTTTGATTTCTTGATGAGTAAGGTTGGCAAAGGTTTCGACGTATTTTAAACGCTCGCTGAGGGATTTTTTATGAAAAGCAGGGATTCGACTGTTTTTGTCTTTCAATGTAACCACCACGAGATCAGTCTATTTTGGCTTGCTTGTTTATCTCTAATTTGAAGAATATCGTGGAATGTAATGGATATTCGGGCCTCTGTCAATTGCTTATTCTTGAGGCTTTTATTCTTGAAAATGCTTTCGTTCTTATAATTTTTACTAAAATCATTGCAATTAGTAATTGCTATTTGATATTTTTGTAAGTAGTAGGCGGTAATAATAAGGAAGGAGTATCATGACGACATTGTGCTCAATGGTAAGGAAAGTGTGTGTGTTGCTGGCGGTAGCTGTGCTGACAATGCATTCCGTTGCTTTTGCGGCTTTTAATATTCCAGACAATTTTGCAAGTCAGGCAGATATTGATACCCTTATTAAGAGTTATTTTACCAAAATTGGGGCTATGGCAGTTGTGGATCAGAAAATTCAAGCGCTATCTTTGTTGCTTGACCGTTCTGGTAGGGCGACATTTAATGCTAGAACCAAAACTGATTTTGGTAATTTACTTGATGCTACCAACAAATTGGCTACAACTGAAGGTACGCAGCTTGCCATGTTGCCGATTCTTTCTCGAGCACAAGCGAGTTCATTGCTTTCTCCGGTCCAGCAAAAGTATGTGGCAAAAACCATGGTGCCAAGACTTTTAAAGAGTCTTGTTATGGCGGCAGCACAAAAAACTACCTTTCAGGATAGTTTGCAAAGTCTTTCAGCGCTTGCAAATCCAACTAACTTTTCTACCAAGGGTGGCTTGCGAGTGGTTCTTAATGCTGGCATTCGTGATATGTTTTATAAATCACTTGTTCAGTTGTACGATCAACGCGCCAGTCAGTCTGATCAGGCACAAGCGCAATTGCGTGAGTTGATGCGAAACGTTTTGCAAGGCAATGTACCTTTGCTGGATAAGGTGCGTCGTCAGTATGTAAGCCAGCAATTATTGCCAGCGTTGGACAAATTCAAAGATTTAAAACAAGCAAATGTGCTTGGTGTATCGCCAGCGGTTGCGACGGTAGCAAATGCATCAATGGTTGAGTCGGCAGACGTGACGCAGCAAGTATTGACTGATGACCGCGTAACGCGCTTGCTGGCAAGTATTAGCAAACAGCCGTTGCTTGATGATCGGTTGCGCTTTTTGTCAAAATTAACAGCAGGGGCTAGTGCGGGTGCTTTTAGTACCGCAACGCAGCAAGCATATGCGGATGCATTGGTAGCGCTTGCTACGCAAAGTAAAGATATTGCAAAGAAAACACTTGATTTGCTTAATGCAGCGCGTACGTCTCCACTTTTAACTAAAGACCAACAAACGTACGTTTCTTCGACCATGATACCGGAGCAGATCAAGCCTGTGGTGGTAGTACGTGATAATCAAGCGGGTACTCCAACCAAGCCTGGCAAAAGAGTAGGCACTAAAAAACAACGGAAAAAAGCTCAACAGCAAAAAAGTGGCGCTCGAAAGGGAGCCAAGATTGGCAAAAAGATGATGAAAAAAAATCCTAAAACGAATAGTGTGAATTAAATGAATTATGATGAAAAGAGGAGATATGAGATGAGTGGAAACATAGTGCAGGCTATTTTTTAAACTTTGGTGCAGGAACAGAATCTTACGCTGTTACCAAAGCATCTCATTATGAGCGACAAGTAAATAAGTAAGAAAGTAGTAAAGGAAGTGGAAGAGATTACAGCGAAAGCTGAGGAATCGAAATAATAAGGAGATCGATGATGAAGAAGATAAGTTTGAGTGGGCTCTTGTTAATAGCCCTTACGTTGGCATCAAGTGCCATGTTTGCAGCTAAATCAGACTCGACAGTCAAGACAGTCAAGACGGGTAAAACGGGTAAGAAAAAAGCTAAGAAGGTAGTTAAAGTTAAAAAGCTAGTCGCTGTTAAACCGGCTGGTTCGGCAAAAGCCTCTACCAAAGATCTTACCGATGAAAGCATTCAAAAGTCATTGCAAGATTTAAGTAACAAATCGCACGCTGATAAAATAAATGAATTGGTTAAATTGGCCTCAGAAGCAGATGCTGGCGATTTTACCGGTAAAACGCATCGTGCGGTTGGTAGTGGCGTTGCACAAGTATTAAAAGAACATAATGATCTTACAACTGCAATGCGCAATTTGTTAGTACAAGCAAGTACTTCGCCTCTTTTGGCACAAGCACAACAACAATATGTTATCTCGACATTGATACCGAATTTGCCACAAGCTATGCAAAATGTTCCAACGTTGGGGCAACCTTCCGTTGGTAAGAAACAAGTTTCTACGAAAGCTCAAGTCGCTAAGAATATTAAGAAAGCTCGTGCCGGAAAAGTTAAAGTAGGCAAAGTGAAAAAAGCTGGTAAAAAAGCTGTAGGCAATGTTGGTAGTCAAAAAACAGGCAAAAAAATACGTAAAAAAGGTAAAGGGAAAAAAGTAACCAAAAGTACCACTACTGCCACATCAGGTACAACTGTAGCAGCAGACAATGCCGAGACAGAAGACTCAGTTGTAGATGATCAATCCGCTGATCAAAATTAAAAAAATAGGAGAATTTAATCATGAATAAGAAGTTTATAAAATCACTTGCTGGGGTTGCGATGTTGGCAACCAGCATGGCTTACGCAGATGATGCGTCAGTTCAAAATTCGATCAATCAATTCAGTGGACAATCGATTGATAGTACATTGATAAATAATGTTACATCGTTGGCTACTTCTAATAGCGCGGGTACTTTTACTGCTCAAACGCAGCAAGCGTTTGCTAATTTGCTAATGCAATTGATAAGCGAACATGCAGCGAGTGTTACTCAATTACAGACATTGCTTCAATTTTTAAGTTCTTCCCCATTGTTATCAAAAGCTGATCAAAAAGCAATTACTCCCGTAATTGCAAGCTTGACGGCAGTGGGGTCAACTCCTTCGGCACCGGTAGCAGCGGCAGCAACTCAAGCAGCAACGCAAGCAGCAGCTTCGGCAACGCAAGCAGTAGCTGAATCAGCAGCGACTGGTACGTCGGCAGCAGCAGCAGTAGCTGCAACGACAGCAGCAGCTGCAGCAACACAAGCAGCAGTAACAGCTGCAGCGACAGGAACGCCAGCAGCAACACAAGCAGCAGCGGTTGCAACGCAAGCAGCAGCGACAGCGACGCAAGCAGCGGCGGTAGCAGCTTCGACTGGAACGCCTGATGCAACGGCAGCAGCTCAAGCAGCAGCTGAAAAAGCAGCTCAAGCAGCAGATAAAGCAGCTCAAGCAGCAGCTCAAGCAACACAAGCGGCAGCTCAAATATTGGCTGAAAAAACAGCAGCTGAAAAAGTAGCAGCTGATAAAATAGTAGCGGCTTTGAGTGCGTTGGCAAACCCTGCTCCAGGTTCTTCGCCAGCTCAATTAGCTCTTAATGCGTTGCAAGCATTCCAAGGTATGCCATCGTTGGATTCAAGTATTCAAACTGCTTTGAGTCAAGCAATTACTGCTTTACAAGGTAGGATTGCAGTAAGTCCAGTAACGCCAACAGGTACTCCAGTACCTCCAGTAGTTGTTTCTGTTGACCCAGTGCCGCCAGTCGTAGTGGCAGGTCCAGCTCCAGTTGCAAATCCAGCGGTTACGCGGACATTGAGCGATATTGCTGCGTTGAGTGTTCTTGTTAATGCAGGAGTTACCGGTGCTCCTATGACGTCAGCCGTTCAAACAGTTAACAACGATTTAACAGATCCGGTTGTGGCTAATGATCCATCAGTTGTGGCTGCTTTGACGCCAGCAATTAGAGCGGCTCTTGTTGTGCCACAAGGTGTTACTCAAGTTTCTGGAACATCAGCAGCGTCAGCTCAACAAATTACGCAAGCATTGACTGACATTGCAACATTGGCCAGCCTAGTAGTTAACATCTCGGATTGGAATAATGTAAAAAATATGGTTGCTGTAGTACCGGCAGTTCAAGCGGTTAATGCTGCTTTGGCTGTTCCTGAGGTTTCAAGTGATTCATCAGTTCAAGCTGCTTTAAATCAAAATCCAACAATTCAGGCTGCGAGAAATACTGTTGCTCTAATGCCACAGTTGATTGTTAAGACTTTGACTGATATTGCTGTGGTAGCTAAAATGATGCCAAACGCTGCAAATACATCTCTTGATGAGCAAGTTGCCGTAGTGACTGTAGTACAAGAAGATTTACAAAATTTGAAGAATATTAAGTCGCAAAATAATCCATTAGTTCAGGCAGCGTTGCAGCCAATTCAGTATTATATGGACCAAGTTAAAAATCTTCAAGCAATGGCAGCTCAAGGCGGTCAAGGTGGCAAATACAACAAATACAACAAATACCAAGGTAAGAAAGAATACAAAGGTAAAAAAGGCAAAAAATAAGCGCCAATTTTAACTAAGTTTGAGTGAATTTTAAATTCGCTAGCAAAATAAGAAAAGGCCGCTTTTTTAGCGGCCTTTTCTTATGCCATAATTTTTTGTTGTTTGACAATAACTCATTGTTTGATAAAGTTTTTGCACGGAAAAAATATGTGCCTTCACTCTATAAACACAGCTAAGAAACAAGGGATTTTTCTATGCGTAACTTTTACGTCAAATTGATAGTTGTTTTTCTTTGTTCGCAGAGTTTGCTTTTTGCTGGTCGAGAATTTACGGGCCGAATGTATGGAGACTTTGAAGGTTGTATACAAAAGTTTTCGCAAAATTTTGAGCAGACCTTTTTAGAGCGACGCGAATTAGAGCCACGTGAACGAGATCGTTTTTTATTGTTAGAAACTAACGAGAATGATCTTACAATCCTTCATAGTGCTGTGTACGATGGAAATCTTTCATTGGTAGAAAATCTTATAAAACGGGCGCGAGCATGTCTTTCAGATGACGAATTTCATTATTTTATTAATAAGCCAGAAAAAAGTTGTGGATGGACGCCTTTGCATATTGCGGTGGCAGTCAAGTTTGTTGAAATTCAAGCAACACTAATTTATGCTGGGGCGAGTGTTTTAAAGAAAGATTTTGAAGGCCTTATGCCGGCAGAACTTGCTGAGTTGATTACTGATCTTGAAAATTTTGGTAATAAATAAATTGTATAGAAATGTTATGTATTGAGAGCTTGCGAATTGCATTCGCAGGCTTTTTTTTTATAAAGATACGCCTATACTTTGGTGATATTTATCGATCAAGAAAAATAAGGAGTGGCGTATGTTTAGCGATAGTCCGATTATCGATTGGCGCTTGTATCCTCAACGATATCGCTTGATGGGGGTGCAATGTGCTGTGTGTTATCAAAAATTTTATCCAAAAAAATATTTATGCACGTGTGCAAGCACGGAATTTAAGCCGGTTGAGTTGAGTCATTGTGCGACGCTCTTGTCGTTTACGCAGGTCATGCATGCGCCGCGTGAGCATAAAATGTATGAGCCGTACTGTGTTGGTTTCGTTCAACTAGCAGATGGTCCGCGTATTATGACGCAATTGGCTGATGTTGATTTTGAAGAGCTGATCATTGGTATGCCTTTAAGAGCAGCTCTGCGCAAATATTATGTTTCTGGACTGAATGGCATCATTCATTACGGTCTTAAATTTGTGCCGGAGCATCGCGCATGAGTAATGTGGGTGGATACGGTAAAATAATTTTGTTTGGTGAGCATTTTGTTGTGTATGGCTTGCCAGCTCTTGTATTTGCATTGCCGCAGCAAACCCATGCGGTTGCAAAAATTATTAGTGGTCCGTCGCGCGTTGTTGACCAGCGTTGTTTTGCTGATAATTCATTGAAATGTTCGGCTGAAAAACTGAATCATTTTTTATCAGCGATAATCAATTTTTTGGGCATCACGCAATCGCTTGAAGTTACGTTGTCGGGCGATTTAGTGGTAATGTCGGGCGGTACCGGTTCCAGTGCGGCAGCTGCGGTGGCAACTGCGCGAGCTATCAACAAAACATGTAATCTCAATCTTGATGATAATGCTATCAGTATGGCTGCTTTGCAGGCTGAGAAAATAGCGCACGGCAACCCGAGTGGGATTGATAACACGGCAGCAACGTTTGGTGGCTTTTTTATTTTTGAAAAAGGCAAAGACCTACATTTTTTTGGATCACGAGCAGACCTGCACTTTGTTGTGATTGACAGTGGCATGCGTAGTCAAACGAGTGGTGCAGTGGTTGCAGTTCAACGTTATCGTGCTAGGCGGTCTGAATGTTTTGCTCGCTTGTGTGCTGATTATGAGAAACTTTTTTCGTTGGGTGTGCAAGCTGTTGAGCAAGGCAATCTTACGGCATTGAGCATGTGCATGACCATGAATCATGAGTTATTGAAAGAGCTTGGTGTTTCAAATGCGGACCTTGAAGCTATTATCAAAAAGACTCTTACTGCCGGCGCGCTGAGTGTTAAAGTGACGGGAGCTGGTGCTGGCGGGGCGCTTGTTGCGTTGACAAAAAATAAGCAGCAGCAACACGAAGTCGCTACTGCTTTACAAGCGCAAAATTTTTTTGTGATGCCGGTTACTTTGAGCATGCCTTTGCAAAATACTCAGCAACCACAGGCCAGTTGATTACATTCCACCACGTGTTAACATAATCAATGCGTTTGTTTTGGTATTTTAAATAATACGCATGTTCCCATATGTCCAAGCCAAGAACAGGGATTAATCCATCCATCATGGGATTGTCTTGATTGGCGGTTGATGTGATCACCAAATTATTATCGCTATCAACACATAACCATGCCCAACCGCTGCCAAAACGTGTTTTTGCTGCTTCAATAAACAATTTCTTAAAATTTTCAAAAGAACCAAATGTCTTATCAATTGCTTGTGCTAATTTGCCTTCAGGTTGTCCGCCGCCTTGTGGTGACATAATCAGCCAAAACATTGAATGATTGGCATGTCCACCACCATGATTTTCAACGACCTTGAGTAAACTTTCTGGTAATGTTTTGGTGTGAGCAATTAAATCAACGAGTGACTTGCTTTGAAATTCTGGATGTTTTTCAAGGCATTCATTCAAGCTGTTGATGTACGCTTGATGATGTTTGGTGTGATGAATATTCATGGTTGCTTCGTCGATGTGTGGCTCAAGAGCATTGTAAGTATACAGCAGTGCTGGCAGTGAAAACGGATATTTGAGATCGCCAAACGTGCGCAGTGCGCGTGTGGTTGTTTTCTGTATTGATGTTTCTTGTGTGCTGCGAACGTAAAAAAGTACCCCCACGCCAAAAATGACGATAACGAGGCAATAGAAAAATAATGACATGAAAAACTCCTTGTTTGATTATTACATTAAATAAGGGCAGGTGGCTAGCAAGCGTTCTTTATGCTACACCAAGAATATTATTTAGAAAAGTAGGGGTACGTTTTCTGTTTATATAACGCTCTTTCGATCATTATGATTTTTGTAAATTAAATGATTGACCCTTTACTCACCGTCGATGGCCACACTTGTATATTCCAAAAGATTGCATACATTTTTCTGTTTTTGCATCATGATCCCGCTCGTGCTGAGCTTGTCGAAGTATGGCGGGATAGAAGTGGGCTTCGATTCTTCTCGGCTTTTCAGACAGACAAAAAAGAGCCCGTTCAGATGCTTCGACAGGCTCAGCACGAACGGAAAGATACAAAAAACTGCTCTGGTCAAGTAAATGTAGATACTTTTTAAGAGAGATTTAATTTTTTTTCATAGGGTTCAAAATTACCGTGTTGATAATTTTAATACCCATTGCCGCCCACTCGTGATTGATGTTTTTTTCGCGGTTATTTTCAAAGCAGATTGCAATCACGCAGTCGCCTCCACCAGCGCCAGAAAATTTGGCACCAGTGCCGTGCTTTTGCGCCGCGGCAATAAGCGAACTCATGACGGGAATGTCAATTTGTGCGTCAGACAAATCTGACAAATTTCGCAGTGATTTTTGTTGTTGATTAATTAAATCAATAATTGTTTGTTGTTTATTATTTTCAAGAGCTGTTTCTAGTTCAAGAATAATTTTGTTGGTTGTCGTGCACCAGTTTTGGTATTGTTCGGTATGCTCATTTTTAAAATGTAAAATGCGCTGCGCAAGGGTGGTTGTTGAAGCGCTTACGCCGGTGAAGCCGACGCACATATGAAACTTTTGCGGCAGTGTGATTGGCTTGATGATCAGCCCTGGCCATGGTTGTTCTATAATTTTTTTAATCGAATCGGTTCTTTGTGTGGCAAGCCATGCGGCATCAAAGCGCTGGTAGCTGAGTGGCTGGGCGTACGTTGACGCAGCGATATCAAACCCGCTGCCGATTTTTTTTTGTGCGTGATAATGTGCCAGCGTTGCTAGTTTGAAAATAGTAAGATCGTCTGCAATAAATTGATGCAACGTAAGTAACGCGCGTGTTATGCCAACGCACACGGCAGCACTGCTGCCAAAGCCGAGTTTTTGTTGATGATAAAAAAATTGGTCGGTATTGATGGTGAGATTAAATTTTTTGAGTGTGACCTTGTGTTCGTTTAAAAAACGCAATGTGGTGTTGAGTACCGCTTGTGCCATAAAAAGTTGTGAGTCGTTCGATGCAATTTTGTATGCATAATTTTCGTACGTAATTATTGCATTGGCAATGCCCAGCGTTGGTGCTGATAGTGTTGATTCTGTTGCTTCTTGAATCTGACAGATTGCAAAACGATTGATAGGAAGAACGATGCAGCGATTATCTGGTTCAAGAACGCTCCATTCGCCCGCGAGCATCAGTTTGCCGGGCGTGTGAATGGTAATCATGTGATTATTGGCTCACATGCAATGCGATTACGGATAATGTTGTTTACTTCGTTTAATGCCATGAGTGTTTGTTCGATAATTGCCGCATCGCGTTCTTCACACAAAATTTTAACATTGGGGCCGGCGTCGGTGGTAAAGTAGCAGAGTATGCCGGCAGCGCGCAGCCGCTGGACCGTTTTAATAACTACCCACGATGCGCCTGAAAGATACTCGAGTGGTGGTTGTGTATCGCGCATGGACTTATACATTCCGTGCCAGTCAGCTTCTGCTAACATCCCGACCTGTTCTAAATCGCGTTTTGCAATCGCTTGGTGCATGGCACTGATGCGTTTTTCAGATTCTGTGCACCAGGTGTTAAATGATGGGCTGGTGGTAACGGTTAAGCGCATGCCGTCTCGTGAACTCATTTTTTTTATTGATGCATCAACGACTACCACCAAAATGCGTAATGTTGGCCAATGGTTGGCATCGTACAATTGTTCGGCAAAGCAATTGTTTCCGTTTGCAAGAGTGCCTTTATGCCACACAACAAAGCCACCAAGGACTGAGCGAGCGGCAGAGCCTGAGCCCAAGCGTGCGCGTTGAGAAAGTTCTTGCTTGCCGAGTTTGAGATCAAATAATTTATTCAAACCGAGTGTAAGAGCTGCAAAGCCACTCGCGCTGCTAGCAAGGCCGGCTGCCGTTGGAAAGTGATTGTGTGTGGTGATTTTGATTGGTTGGGTAATACCGTAATCACGGCGTAACTCGTTGACAAAGTTCATAATTTTTTTTTCAAAATTTGATTGGTGGTGCTCTGTTGTTACGATCTTGTCGTGCTCTGCTGTTTCAAATTCTGTTGTCGTTGTGAGTGCTGAAAGTCCCACAGAAAGACTACTTTTGGCTGGCAGCATGAGCCGTTCGTCGCGCTTGCCCCAATATTTTATGAGAGCGATGTTGGCGGTGGTCGTTACAGACACGGTGTTCTTTTTCATGATGCAGGGAAACTTTGTTGTTGGGATCTGAGCTTTATTATTGCTACTCTCCGCCCTAATTCAGCCCCGTAGAGGATGGTGCCTGCTAAACCTATAATTTCTGCAATCTGATCGTTGAGCCATTCTTTTTCTGTAGAGGATAAAAAATCTGCTAGAGATATATTTTTTTGTAAAAGATGGAAATTATTTTTGATAATTTTTATTGCTTTAATGAAATACAAAAAACTTTCTTTGTTTTTTGGAGTAACGTCCTTTTCAAATTGTTGAGGGAGGAGATCTATATCGTCCAAATCTTCTTGGGAAAAACTTGTCCCCATGTTGAGCTTTTTAAATAACTTTTTGTTTCCGTGAATATCTGCTTCTTCAATAAACAGTTGAATTTTGACAAATAAGTCCATTATTTTATTTGTGGTCTTAGGAAGGCAATTTAAATCAAAATCGCGAATAGTTTTCATGCTGAGCGAGATGGTAGTCTTAAAATCTTTTTTTTGATGTGTTTCTGTTGCCGCTCCAACAAGAGTTTTTATGCTGAAAAATGCGATCAATAAAATATAAATCATGCGATTCATCTGTTGTCTTTCTATCAATAGTTTGGTGAGGGTTGGTATTGTTAGGATTTCAGATTATGATTATAAACTTTGAAAATATTTATTCAATTCGAGTGGCGTTCTTGCTAATAATTAAAGTTCATGCTGCTCAATTGTACATTCAGTATTGCTAGGTCATTTTGAGTAAGAATCTCGCTCACTGATGTTAGTATATTTTCGATATGGTTTTCGATATCTTTTTGTTGCTCTGCCAAAAGATAATGTTTTGATGAACGGACTTTTTTTTGTAGGAGTAAGAAATTTCTTTTGATGATTCTAAGTTGCTTGATCAAGCTGGTATATGCCTGATTATCAGTTTCAAATGGCGTAGTGATCGGCAGGTCTATTTCTTGACTGGTAAAATTTGGTCCTAAGCCTAACCGTGGCAGGAGCTCTAAAGGTGTTGCTATGCAACGAATGAAATAATTGATTTGCTGAAACAACTTAAGCAATGTTGGATGTGACTGAGCGTATGTATGAAATCTCCACAAAGTTTTTATGCTTTCAATGATAGCATTTTTATATTTGCTGGTGTACTGGTAACTCTGAAGAACATTATTAATGTTCTCTATAATTTGGTTGATTACGCTTTGCGTCCATGCTCGATCGCCACGGTTCATTGTTCCTAATTCTGAAAGATCACTGTTTATGCAATAAAATCTTCCTTTGAGAATAGTAAGAGCTTGAATAAAAGATGGTGTTTCTTGGGGAGTAAGATTTTTTTCTCCATCCAGTTGAAAGGATGCTAATGTATCAAGTTCGTCAATTTCTTGTTGCCGAAAGCTAGGTCCCAGCCCCAGTTTTGGAAATAGTGCTGACGACATTTCTTCGTCTGTCATAAATTGTTTGATTGTTACAATTACATTAAAAAGCGATTCTTGTCTGTCATATTGGTTATAAAAATAGGTAATAATTTTTAAGTTGTGCAGAATGGCTATTTTACCATCTTCTGGCTTTTCTGCTTTGTTGGCGGCGCAATGCAGCTGTGGCATACTGAGAAAGGCAATAAAAAAGAATGGAACGATAAGAAGCATGTGGATACCTTTCTTTAAATAATCAATAAAGCATATCCTCAGATGATCGTATGATCGTGCTTCAAGTATTTTTAGTCTTTTTGTTGATTCGAGTCAATAGTTTGCGATTTAGTCGAAAAATAATTTTTTTAATAATTTTTGTTTGATGTTCTGTAATTGTTTTTTATATTAAAAAATTATCGAAATTCGATAAATTCTTATTGATATTCGATATTTTAACTGATAATATTTGAGCGGAGTAAAACAAATCAACAACCTTTTTCTGAAGGGAATTTTCTATGAATAACGTTAAACGTTATGCTCGTCGGCTCGAATTATTAAGTATGGCTTTGGTGCCACTGGCTTTCTGCTTTCTTTTATTGAAATGGTTCTTTTGCAAAATTCCGATGGACGGAAATTTTTGTAATTTTTATCTTCGTTTGGCATACGATTTTGAAGCAGTAGAGCTGCCTTTAATTTTTAGATTTTTTGGCATCATGATTGATGGTGTTGGCCTTGGTCTTTTGTGCTACGGGATTGTGTTGTTTACCAAAAGCTTGCGTTTGTTTCAGCGGGGCGAATTTTTTTCATTGCACACCACCATACTTTTTAAGCGTATCAGTAAAATATTGCTGTGTTGGGCTGTGTACTCACCACTCAGCAAAACCTTGAGCACGTTGGTGGCTACCGCAACCAACTCGTCGGGTAATCGAGTGCTTGCGATAACGTTTGGCCATGACGATCTGCTCAATATTTTTATGTTTGGTTTTTTGGTAATGATTACTTCATTGATGCATGAAGCGTACCAATTGAAATCTGAACAAGATCTTACGGTTTGAGGTTTTTTATGAGTATTATAGTGAAACTTGATGCATTATTGGTAGAGCGCAAAATGAGATTAAATGAATTGGCCGAGCGCGTTGGCATTACGGAAGCGAATCTTTCTATTTTAAAAATGGGAAAAGCGAAAGCGATTCGTTTTGCAACGCTGGAGCGACTTTGCAAAGAACTGAGCTGTCAGCCGGGTGATTTGTTGAAATTTTGCGACGAAAAAGATGAGTAATGTTTTTTTGTGAGTTTCAAAAGAGGCTGATTGTAAGGAGAAGGATTGTGTGATGAAGAAAAAATTTTTAGGATCATTTTTACTTGCGTTAGCTTGTGCAACCAATGCTATGCCAGCGGCTGAAAAAGCGTCAGAGGCTGAGTTGGATCTAATCGATGCTGCTTGGCGGGGTGATTTGAAAAGCGTTAAGAAGCATCTACAAATTCCTGGGATTAATGTTGATGCTAAGAACGTGGATGATGATACAGCTTTGTCCCTGGCTGTTATTAATGGCGAGGCTGAGTGTGTGAGAGTACTTTTAGTTCATGGTGCTGATGCCGATGTTCTAGAGTGCGATCAGGGTACGCTGCTTCATATGGTCGCTCGCAAGGGCTATATTATTTGCTTGGAAGAGCTTCTTAAAAGACCGCTTACTAATGTCAATGTGCAAGACTGCTACGGCAATACACCTTTGCATCATGCAGCAGCAAAAGGTCATATTGAATGTATTTTAGAGCTAATGCAACATGGTGCCGATGTTACTCTTGCGAATAATGATGGCCAAGTACCTTTGCAATTTGCTGAATTGAAAGGTCATGTTGCTTGTGTGGAAATACTTCAGGCAGCTGGCAAAAAACAGCTTGAAGAGCAAGGCTAGAGTGGAAATGATATTGAAGAAGATATTATTATATTAACCGAAGAAGGCGATGTAGGTCCTTCTAAATTGTAGCGAGAGGCCTATGGAAAAGCATCATAAATTGCATGTTAGCTAATTTATGTGCTTTTTTAAAAGTTAAAAAGAGCTTTTTTCCTGTTGACTCTGACACGATGTCATACTTTATGATCGGTTTAGAAGGGAACAATGATGGCACAATGGCGTATTAAAGAAATGAGCGATCTGACGGACATATCGGTCCGCATGTTGCGGTACTACGATAAAATGGGTCTGCTCAAACCGTCAGCGCGCTCGGCCAATGGGTACCGCTGGTACAATGAGCAAGACTTGGCAACGTTGCAGCAAATTTTGGCACTCAAGTTTTTTGGTTTTGATTTGAATCAGATTAAAACCATGCTGCAACAAAAGCTCGGGATTCGGCAACATTTGCATGCGCAGCAAGAGATGCTCAAAGAACAAGCGGCGCAGTTGAGTCAGGCACATGAGGCTTTAGAAACGGTCATTGCTCGTCTTGGACCATCAGGCATTCCCGATTGGAATGATTTAATTTCATTAATCGAAAGGTATCGTATGAGCGAAGCAATAAAGAAAACATGGGCTGGAAAGAATCTTAATAAGAATCAATTAGCAGATTGGATTGAGATTCGCAAGCAGCATCCCAAAGAATTTGAGTTATACGAAAAGTTAATTGAGCAAATCAATGAGATGAAATTTGGCAAACCTGAAAGTGCGCAAGCGCAAGAGATTATTTTGCAATTGATTGATATTAATAAAAAAATCAAAGACACGCTTGCGCAACTACGCAAGTTGAATGCTGATATCATACGCAGCATCCAGGTGGGCAATATTTCTGATTTGGCGTTGACCAGAGAAGGTAATCTGTGGTTCCAACGAGCGCTGCTGTTTTATTGGCTTGGCCGTTGGGAAAGTTTGTACCAAGAGATTAAGAAAAATCTTGGTGCCGATCCGCACGGTGCTGCCGGCAAAAAAGTGGCGCAGGCATGGCGCGGTCTTTTGGCCGAACAGTGTGTTGGCACATCGCCAGATTTAGTTTTAGGAACCATGCTGTGGCACGATATGGCGCGGCAACAGGTTCAGTTGCCAGCAAAAGCTGCCGCATCGCCAGCAGAAGAATTGATGAAAAATATTCATATTGATTTTTTACTTGACGCTGACGCAATGAATTGGGTTGAAGTAGCGCTCAGTTCGCATTAAAAATAGTTTTAGAAATGGGCTGATCGCGGTTTGCGGCTGGCCCCTTTTCTATGGTTCGGAATGGCTTCAAAGTAAGCAAATAGCACCCTTTGGTTGAAATTAGTTGCAAAAGGTTTCCGTTTGTGATATGCTCCAAATAAGAGCTTGTTATCAATAAATTTGAGGAGGAAGTCATGGCAACTGCAGTTAAATTGTCAGAAAGTATTGTTTCTAAAGCCAAGAAAATTTCAAAGGCTTTAAATCGTTCGGTGGCGGGTCAGATTGAGCATTGGGCAAAGATTGGCAAAATTGCTGAAGAGAATCCCGATTTAACGTATGAGTTTATTAAAAATATTCTCATAGCTCAGCAAGAAGCAAAATCAGAAGATTTAGAACCATATCTTTTTGACAAAAAATAATGCTTAAGATTGTACAAACACCAACTTTTTCTCGGCAGGTAAAAAAGTTGCACAAGAATCAAAAAAAAGATTTGGATGTTGCTGTCAGTACGATTTTAGCAAACCCTTTGGTTGGTGAAATGAAAAAGGGTGATTTGGATGGTCTCCAAGTTTATAAATTCAGAATGGTTAATCAGCTGATGTTGTTGGCGTACGAATTTTATGAAAATGAAGTACGCTTGTTATTAGTTGCTCTTGGATCGCATGAAAATTTTTATCGTGATTTAAAAAAGTAAGAAATTCAGATCATGGACCTCAAGCCATTAGACCAAAGCACGATCAACGAGATAAACAAGCGTCTCGTAAAAACATATAATCCGCGTGCTATCTATCTTCTTGAACCTGAAAACGACGATTATACAATTGACGTGAGCATTTTAGTGATTGTTGAAAATGCCAATCTTCAACAGCGTTATGCTTTGATGGCTGAGGGGCATAAAGCGCTGATTGGTGTTGATGTTGCTAAAAATATTTTGGTATACACCCCAGAAGAGTTTGCCGAATATTCACAAGATTCTTCTACGCTGAGCTACGTCATTAAGAAACGCGGAAAGCGTGTTTATGCACAAGCTGGGCAATTAGAGCCCTACGCCATCAGTTTGGACTGAAGCGTCTTTGGCACCTCTGCCAATTCATGAACAACCGTAAATAATTCAGGTTTTAAACGCGCGATACCAAGCGCATTCTCTCGTTGGTGGGCCGTTGTTTTAGTGATGAGCGGGACCACAATGCTGTGCTTGCCAAAAAATAATAATTCAAAAAGTGTGCCAGCGCCAGCGCGCGTGATTACTAAATCAGCCGCGCGATAAAAATTTTTAAGACTTTGTTGGTACGCAAACGTGTGAGCGGGAATGTTACGTGCACGATAAAACTCCTGCCAGCCGGCAGCATCGTACTCGCCCGTCTGATGAATCACTTGCACTTTTTGTGACGCATCATGCATCGTAACAAAAAAATCTTTGAGTGTTTTATTGAGCGAAACCGAACCTTGCGAGCCGCCCAAAATTAACAACGTGGTGCGGTTGGTAGCAAAGCCAATGGTTTGTAAAAATTCATGTTTATTAAAACTACTATCATCGCGGTCTGCCGTACTGTAGCGCAGAGGATAATCGTACGTTGTGCATTTTCTTGCCGGTAGCTTTGGGTGTGTAATGGAAAACGGCAGCATGATGGTTGTAGCAAAACGTGCAAGAAACATGACCGCCAAGCCGGGCTCGGCATTCAACTCATACAACTCGATTGGGTAGCTTTGCAGCCAGGCCGCAACACAAACCGGCAGCGAAACAAAGCCGCCAGTAGAAATAATTTTTTCCGGTTTAAGTTTGCGCAATACAAAAAAACTTTTTACAACCGCCGCTATCAACTGCCCGGCCATGAGCGGCAGCATAACCATTTGCTTAATACGACCGCCAGAGCGTTTTGCCAGTGATAAAAAACTAGTCGAAAAATTGGTGGTCGGCATGTCGCTCAGCGCATCGTTAAACCATTGCCGCTGGCGCGTAACGTCGGTTATGAGCACAACGTTGCCGTCTGGGCATTGTGCAAGCCAGCGCTTACCAAGCACGAGGCAGGGAATAACATGGCCGCCAGAGCCGCCGCCAACAAGAACGATGGTTGGTCTTTTATTTGATGTCATACTTTGCTTGTTTTAAATGTTGTTCAATAATACTGTCGTTGGGTGCCAGTTCGAGTGCCTTTTTAAACACGGCTGTCGCTTCTTGGTTTTTTCCAAGCTTCAACAAAACATATCCTTTGGTATCTAAATAGTCATGGCGCTGGGGTGTTTTTTCAAGTGCTTTATTCGCGAAAACCAATGCTTGCTCAAGCTTGGTGCCTTGGTCGGCGTAAAGATAGGCAAGGAGGTTGTAGGCTGAAGGGTAAGCCGGTTCATGTTGGATTGCTTGCAAAAGTTTTTCGCGTGCGCTATCGGCATTTTTGTTCATAAAATGGACGTAGCCAATTTGGAACAATACTTGTGATTTAAATTGGTTGTGTTGCGCTAGCTTATAAACTTTTTCGTACGCGTGGAGCGCTTGCTCTTTTTGTCCAGCTTCTAAATGAAGGTCGGCCAGAGCTGATGTTAATCGCAGATTTTCAGGATTTTGCAGACCAGCTCTTGTAAGGCATCAGCCAGAAGCGAGACCGGTACATTTGTTTTGCGTAGCAATAAAAATGTGTGCAGCGTTGTTTGGCTCATTGGGTCGTTGGCGACCAGGCCGGCCATGAAGGAAACGGCATCTTTTGGTTTGGCATTAGCCAGTAAAATTTCTACTTTAAGCAATTGTGCTTGTTTAAAGCCAGCTTCTTTAGCCAACGTTGTTGATGGCTTTGAGTGCTTCTTCATATTTTTTTGCTCTAAAATTTAAGAGTGCAAGATCAAAATGGTGGCGCGGGGTATCATTTTTGATGCGGCTCATGTACAACGCAGCTTCATCAAATTTTTCTTCAACAAAAAGGAGCTGAACAAGTTGTTTTTCTATTTGTTCGTCGCCGCCTGTCAAATCGAGAAAATGTTTATAGCCTTTGATTGCTTCTTTCGTGTTGCCCAGTTGTTCCATCAGCATCGCTTTGACCAGCCAACCGCGATCAAATTGAGGAAACATTTTTATACTTGCTTCGATGGTGCGCAGGGCTTCGGTATATTTTTTTTGATCCAAATAAATTTTTGATTGCAAAAAGAGAAAGAGAAAATGTTTTTGTGCAAGTTGCGGATTTTTGATGCATTGTTCAAGAAATTCGAGCGCTTTGGGGATATTATTTTTTTTGATGTACGACATCGCGGTAAAGTAAGCGATTTGTGGATTGTCGGGAAATTTTTTGAGCAGCTTTTGAAATAGATCTTCTGCTTTGTCTTCTTGGCCGGTAAATGCGTACGTTTGGGCAAGAATTAAATCATGTTCGTGTTGATCTTTAAAAAGTTCTTTGAACTCTTTGCCTTTGGTTGCGTAGAGTTTTTTTATGACGTCAAATTGACCGGTATCTGCCAATAGTTGTATGAATGAATCGTAAACGAAGGGCGAATGTTTTTTTGCTAAAAGAGCACGAAAGCTCTGCAAGGCTTTTTGAACATTGCCTTTGCCGTACTGATAATTGGCGGCTAAAAATTGTGCGTATTGGTCTGCCTTGCCACTGGTTGTGTCTTTACTCAATTGAATTGATGATTTGGCTGATGACTCAATTCCCAAAACAAGTATCAAAACTAAGAAGGTGCTTAAGCACTTCATAATTAACTCCTCTTTGTTTTTTTGCAATGAATAAGAAATTTTTGTAATGATGCGCGTAGTTCGTTATCTTCAACTTTTTCAAGGTGCTCATATTCATCATTATTCAAAGCGTATCGCTTTGGATCATCTTCTTGCAAGGAGTTGTTGTCCTGATGGTTTTTTTTTGTTGGGTCCGGCTTTTTTGTTTTTAAAATGCGGAAGCGAATTTCTTTAACACGCTCTTCTTGTAAGACCGTATTAATTTTTCTTTTGAGCATTGGAGCCAGCATCATGAGCTCTTGAGCCCATGCGGGATGAGTGACGCCAAGATAAATACAATCGTTGGTGATAGATTCAAGTGTAACGTTTTGTTTCATGGGACCAATGATATCTTCCCACTTTTGTAAAAGCGTTATCTTCCAACGATGTTCTTGATTAATACAGTCAAATATTAATCGTTTAATTGCAGTTGCCACAAAATCCCTAATTATAATTTTTTGAAGAGTGAATAAAGGTATACAAAATATTTACAAAAATTTAAAGTTTTCTGATAAAATATTCATGCGTTTTTCGAAATAATTTTTTTATTAAAAAATAGTTGAGAGATAGTTTGTACGTAGCCGTTAATTGAGTGTGTTTTTTATGGGAGAGAGAAGAATGAAGAGAGTAATGAGCTTCTTGGTTTTTACAATGTTTTGTGAAGTTGGGCTATCCAATTTGATGGCAAATTTTGAACAGCAAAGAATTGCAAGAGTCTGTGCCTCTCAAGCCGTTGGAATTAGTCATGAGGTCCGTGAAAAATTAGCAAAAGAAGTTTTTACGCCGGGCAATATAGATAAGCTAAATGAGCTGTTTGATAGTCACTATAAAGTAGGCTTTCAATTTAAACATACCAATGCTGACATTCAAAATCTGGCTGAACTTTTTATTTCTGGTGTATTGAGTCTTCGTGGGAACTTTGATGAAAAACAAAGTAAATCTTTTTCTCAAGCTCTGAAAATGTCTTGTGGGATAAAATCTCCTTCGCAAAAAAGAAAATTTACGAGGGAAAGTTTTGAAGATGCTACGACAACGCTTATTGCTCAGTTTTTTAAACATTATTGGGAAGTTCGGGATGTTAGTAAGTATTGGGACGAAATTGCTGAAGTAATTGACTGCTCTTATGGTTGGCGGTTTGTGAAAGAATTACTTGCACTTTTTCCTTCAGAAAGCGATGCATTTTTGGATAAACTTGTAGAAATGAATCTTGGTGATAAAGTTGAAGTGCTTCAGGTTGAATCTGCGGTAAAAAAATTTATAGCAGATGCTATTTACGATAACGAGAAGCGTTGGCCATACCAAGCTTGCCCTGCAAACTATTGGAAGCCTGCTTTTGATCGTACGGTAGCGGATTTGACTCAATGTAGTTCAACTGTTGGCATCAGTGCCATAGTTCTCGCAGCATTTATGGAAACACTTGAAGCTGATGGCTATATTGATCCTGTTGATAACGTTGTTATGGTCGAAAATTAAAAAGATAAAGGAATTGTGTGCAGAACTCATGGCTTGTTTTATTACCACCGTTGATAGTGGTTTTCTTGGCAGCAACGACGCAGCGTGTAATATTTTCGCTGTTGTCTGGTATTTTGACCGCGTTGTTAATTGTTAATGATTTTTCCATAACGAAAGCGGTGCCGCAACTTCTCGCTCGTATTTGGGCGCGAACCGAGTTGGGGACCATTACCTCATGGCAATCATTTTGGGCAACGTGGAATCTTTTTATCGTGTTGTTTTTATTAATTTTGGGCATTTTGATTGTTGTCATTAATGCATCAGGTGGCGCGTACGCCTACGCTGATGCGGTGAGCAAGCGTCTCAAAAGCCCAAAGCATGCCGAGTGGTCATCGTTAGTTCTGTCACTCTTTTTCTTTGTTGATGATTATTTTAGTTGTTTAACGGTTGGATCGGTAATGCAGGCCATTACCGACCGCTTCAGTATTCCGCGCGTCAAATTGGCGGTACTGGTTAATTCGATGGCGGTGCCGTTGGTGGTTATCGTGCCGGTTTCAAGTTGGGTTGCAGAGATTACCATGCAGCTGCGTACGTCTGGTGTTGCAGCAGCAGGTGCATCTGATGTTTTAGTGGTTGGTGATCCATTTTTTATTTATACGCACGTCATTCCCTTTATTTTTATTCATTCATTTTGGTTGCATCTGTGTTTTTTATGGTGAGTAGTCGTTTGTCTTTTGGCTTGGTCAGATTGCATGAAAACATAGCGCTTGAAAGTGGCAATCTTTTTGGTGGAAAAATTCCAGTTACGCGTCGCGTGAGAAATCTTGATCATGACTCAATGAAAAAAAGCTCTGTCATTGATTTTATGTTACCCATTGGCGTTCTCTTTGGTGCCGTTGTTGTTGGGATTCTTTATTTTGGTAATTATAGTGCCATGGGTGGCAGTAACTCATTAATTGAGGCCTTGCAGCAAACCAAAATAGCGCCGGCCTTATTTGTGGGTGCGGTCGCTGCATTGATTGCCAGCTTGGTGCTCTACCTCATTGAAGGCAAATTTTATTTGCGCGAGATCCCCGGCCTTTTTGTTGACGGAATCAAATTGATGGGGCAAGCGGTTTTTGTTTTAATTTTAATTTGGACATTAAGTAAGTTAATGATCAATGATTTGGCGATTGGCACGTATTTGGCGAATGTTTTAATTGGCCACTTACCGCTTGCGTTTTTACCGGTCATGTTTTTTGTTACCGCTGTTTTGACTGCTTCAACGATGGGTTCGGCCTGGGGTAGCATTGGCATTTTGGTACCGATTGCAGTTCCTATGATAACGAGTTTTTCGTCGGTGCATGGGGCGATTGATGTTGCGGCTTTGCCTATTTTGTATCCGTTGATTGGCGCAATCATTTCTGGCGCGGTGGTGGGCAACCACGTTTCGCCGATTTCTGACACGATGCTAATGTCTTCAACAAGTGCGGGTGCGTATCATCTTGATGTGGTGCGTGCACAATTTGAGCTTACGTTTCCAACGATTATTTCAACTGCTTTGGCATTTTTGATTGCCGGTGTGTTGATGGCAAACGGCCATTCATGGCTGATAAGCTCTGGCGCTTCGCTTGGCGCTGGGCTTGTGTGCAATGTTTTAATTTTGTCTTTGTTAAGCAGACGACTATAGATTTAAATATCTTTATTTCTTATAAAAAAATTATGGCCCACAAATTCTAAGAACTTGTGGGCCATTTTAATTATCAGGACTTGTGTACGAAGCTTACTTAAGTTTACGTTAGATAAAATTCGTTCTTTATGGTTTCAGGCGCCGAACGATTTTTTCAATAGCTGGATAATAGTGTGCAATCTTGGTGCTTAGAATTTCGGCAACTTCTTCCTTGTAGCGATGGGAGGTCTCATTGCGATAATCAATCATTTCAATGAGAAGACTTGCTTCTTGCTCAGAAATAATCATTGCTTGGCAACATGTGCGAATAATTGGTCTTGATGCTTGAATTTCGTGTACAACTCTAAATTTTTCATAGCTGTAATCTTTTAAATATTTCCAAAGATTTTCTATGGTGTATTCAAAGCGCTGGATCATGGAATCTCGTATATGAAGTTCGAGATCATGTACGAGATCGGCGGCGTATTCTTTTGGTGCTGTTTTTTTTACTTTTTCTAAGTTTACAATAGCATTTTCCAAGGTAGCTAAGGCCTTGCAAAGATATTTATGTTTTACTTCTATTTTTGCCATAAAATTCTGTCATTCATAATTTCGTTTTTTAGATCTGGAGAGGCGTCTTGCAGATCTACGAGATCTACAAAAATAGGAATGGTTGAATCTTCAATATCAGATTTAATTTTGAATAAAGTAGAAATATCGAGTTTTTTCCCACAATCAAGCGCCAAATCAATATCGGCACCCTCTCGATGAGTATTGCGTGCTCGAGAGCCAAAAAGGTATACTGAGCATTCGGAAAGATGCTTGTTGATGATTTCAAGTAATTTGTCTTGATAGTTTTCGATTGTTGGTATCATGTCGAATCTCCACGAGTTTCACAATAATTACCTGTCAGGCTACTAAGAACGTATCATTAAAAATATTTTTGATCAATAAAACTGTTTTTTGAATGAGTGTTGACAAAAATTAGGGCCCACAAGTTCCAAGAACTTGTGGGCCCTAATTTTTGTCAGTCTATAAACACGAAACTTACTTACGTTTACGTTCGCCTGCTTTCAAATAACGCTTTCTCAAGCGAATTGATTGCGGCGTAACTTCGATAAGTTCATCGTCGTTAATCCAGTCAAGTGCTGTTTCCAGTATCATGACTTTTGGTGGGGCAAGTTTAACCGCATCATCAGTGCCTGAAGCACGCATGTTGGTCAATTTCTTACCTTTGGTTGGGTTAACGTCAAGGTCATTATCGCGGCTGTGTTCACCAACAATCATGCCTTCATAGCATTCTTGAGTTGGTTTAACAAACAGAATCCCACGAGGTTGCAAGCCATCAAGCGCGTACGCGGTAATTTTGCCGCCTTCCATAGAAATCATAGCGCCTTTTGAACGACGATCAAGGTCGCCAGCATAAGGCCCGTAGCTGTGGAAACGGTGGCTCATCAAGCCGGTACCGCGCGTGTCGGTCACAAATTCACTACGGAAACCAATCAAGGTTCGAGCAGGAATTTTGAACTCAAGTTTAACTTTGTTCGTGCCGTAATGGGTCATGTTTTCCATGAGACCTTTACGCTTCCCAATGTTTTCCATGAGTACGCCTTGGTGTTCTTCTTCAACGTCCAACGTTAACAATTCGAATGGTTCGTGACGAGCACCATTAACGGTCTTATAAATAACCTCAGGTGCTGAAACTTGCAATTCAAATCCTTCGCGACGCATTTCTTCAATCAAGATACCAAGATGAAGCTGGCCACGACCGGACACTTTGAACGTGTCGCCGTTTTCAGTTTGTTCAATACGCAACGCAAGGTTTGTTTTAATTTCTTTTTCCAGGCGGTCCCAAATTTGACGCGAGGTCAGCAAGCTGCCTTCTCTGCCGGCAAACGGAGAATCGTTTACGGAAACGTAAATGGACAAGGTGGGTTCATCGATGTCGATGTATGGCAATGGGATTGGGAAACCAACGTCGCACAAGGTCGAGCCGATGGTTAATTCTTCCGCAAAGCCGGTAACCGCAACGATATCACCAAAGCGTGCGCTTTGTGTTTCTTTACGTTCAAGGCCTTCGAAAAGGTAAATTTTGGTTACTTTGATCGGTGCACTTGCTTTTTCGCCCTTGCAAATAATAATTTGCTGACCAACGCTTAGCGTGCCGCTAAAGATTCTACCAATACCAATTCTGCCCATGTAGTCTGAATAGTCCAAGTTGGTAATCAGCAATTGTAAGGTTTCTGCTTTTGCAACTGGGGCCGGAATGTGTTCCAAAATAGCATCAAACAATGGTTGCATGGTGCCGCTGGTAACGTTTGGCGATGTGGACATGTAGCCGCCACGTGAAGATCCGTAAACAATTGGGAATACCAATTGGTCTTCATGTGTTACCAAATCTAAAAATAAATCGTGAATGAGGGCTTCTGTTCTTTCGATGTCGGCATCTTTACGATCGATTTTATTAATAACAACAATTGGTTTCAAATTGAGTTGTAATGCTTTTTGTAATACAAAACGAGTGCCTGGAAGTGGGCCTTCTGCCGCATCAACAAGCAACAAGAAGCCTTCAACCATTTGTAATGTTCGTTCAACTTCTCCACCAAAGTCCATGTGGCCTGGGGTATCAACAATGTTGATCTTGCCATTTGGCAGTTGGATGGAGGTGTTTTTAGCGAGAATAGTAATACCACGTTCACGCTCAATATCACCGGAGTCCATGACCCGCTCAGCATGTTCAACAGCTGTGCCAGATTGAGTAAGCATTTGATCAACTAACGTAGTCTTGCCATGGTCAACGTGTGCTATAATAGCAATATTTCTAATATCGGTACGTATTTGCTGATTATTCATGGATATCCATTTTAAATGTGGTGAATTGCACAGAACGGTAACAATGCCATACTGCGAGCAGTTTTAATGGCACTAGAAAGTGTACGTTGATGGAAAAAACAATTGCCGGAAACGCGTGAAGGAAGAATTTTGTGACGTTCAGTCAAAAACACTTTCAAGAGTCCGGTGTTCTTAAAATCAAGCAAGCGTTCTTGTTCTGGCTTTGAGCAAAAGCGGCAATGCTTTGACGTTGAGTAAGATTGTTTACGTGATTTTTTCTTAACAAGACGTGAGCTAATACGAAGACTAAATCTTTTTGACATAATGAAATTCCTTAAATCTGGTTACTTGGATGGTCTCATGTCGACATTAAAGTCGTCAGCACCGAAATCATTGCTATTTGCTTCTACGCTATCAAGTAAATTTTCGATTTTGTTTTCTTTTAGGAAAGAATCGAAATTATTGTTGCTTCTTGTAGCATCAAGCGAATCTGGACGATGGTACTCAGCAGGAGCATCAGCAGGAATCCGTACGCTTACATGTCTGATGATGGTTTCGCTGTGCTTGATAAGCAAAAGGCTTTTGATTTCTTCAAGCGTTTGGAAAAGGACTGCTTTTGGTGCTTCATAGCGTGCCAAAGCATAAACGCCATAACTATGGCCTTTGATTGGATAAGCAAGTTGAAACTTACCCCATTTGTCAAAACTGGTCAATTGACCGTTCGCGTTAGCAGCGATTTTTTCAATGCTACTTTCAATCGCTGAAAGTTCGTCATCGGTAATCTCGGTTGGCGCGAGCATAAGTGTTTCGTAACGAATATTCATAATACAGGTTCTCCCGAATAGGTGGTGGTTAAACTATAAAACGTTCAACATTGGGGGAGATAGCAATGCAAACAATGCATTACTAACGGTACCCAAAGAATTTCAATAGAAAGTATATTATAGCAAAAGAAAGGCCTTTCTTCAAGGCCCAACTCGATATTTTACAGTGCTTGATAGCGATAAATTACCTTGCCGATAATGCGGAAGGAGTCTTTGCCGCGTACCAGGGCGATTGGCGCCTTTTTATGGTTCACTGATTCAAAAACCACAAATTCTTCCATGTAATTTACCTGTGCAATTTCACGAACCGGGCTTTCATCGCCATACTCAACAGCAACTAAATCGCCTGAATTGGTCCATTGACCAGGAGAAATAACAAGGAAATCGCCTTTTGCAAAGCGTGGTGCAAGCATGTTGTCTTTGACATGAAGACAAAACATGGCGTCATCATTGGTACCCAAAACCGGAACAAATTGGTTGTTATAGCCGGTAGCGTGTTGCGTAATTTGGTTATTATAAGCCGATGGCTGTGCTGGAATTTGCCCAACAACAGGCACTACTTGAATAGCCAAATCGATTTTTTCTGCACTTGATGGCAGTTGAATGTCTGCGTTTACTTCGTTGGTGCGGTCTTTTTTATAATCAAAAAGATCCGTAGGAAGAAGTTCAAATGCTGCCGCCAGCTTTTTAAGTGCGTCTTCGTTCCAGCGACGTGTTCCATTTTTAATGTGAGTCAGATAACTTTCTGACATCCCTGTTTTCTCCGCGAGAACTTTAGTCGTCCAACGACGCTCTCTCAAGAGTTCTTTAACGCGTAATCTTGTAGATAATAACATGGTAGTTCCCCCTACAATTGATAGTACTTAAATCCCTAAATTTAATTGCTATTAGACGCAAAGGTGCTAATTTTGTAACTTAGATGTCTTATTATTCTAACTAAAGCTTTCAGATAGTCAAACGGGTGAAATAAGGGCCTTTTTGAGTAAAAAGAGATAGTGCAAGATCAAAAATAGGGCTTTTACGTTATTTTTTTATTTGGCGTTACTCGACAAATGGTATTAGATTTTTTGACTAATTTTTAGTTTCTGAGTGATTTTGTAAAATATTATGGAGTGACATTCTGGGGAAAGGCTTGCCTTTCCCCAGAATGGTTGATTTTTGACTTAAAAATAGCAGTTAATTTATTCACTTTTATAAAAGGTGGTAGTTCGGGGTTTTGATCAAATGTTAGTATCCCATCTTTTTCAAACGTAAAATTTTCAAAACCATTAATGCCTTGTGCTTGCAATTCAAAAGGTACCTTTGGCAGCCAGCGACCGATAATACTGCTACGCATTTCGATATGGTCGGGGCTGGCTTCTTGTTCATAACCAAGAAGCCAGTTAATAAAATCAAGCATAATGTTCCAAAATCCTTCTGTGTCTTGTTCGTTTTCTGGTATAAAAAATTCAAGATTAATGGCGCGCGATGGATTGATTGTTATTTTTTGGCCGCTTACGAGTTCTTGTACGAGATCGTTTTCAGACCAGCCATTAATAATATACTGAACGGTGGTCGTGTCGATTGGGAATTCTACCGGGTCTGTTGGGGTTGCTAGCGTGTAAACAATGTTGATATAATAATTTTGGCCATCTTGTTCGGTGCGAGTTGCTGTTGGCAGGGCATCAAATGTTTTAAGCAAGCTACTTGTTTGAGCGATTTGTTGCTGTGCGTTGCAAAAATTTTGATTAAAAGATTGTTCGTTATCGTTTGAATATATCAAGGCATCTGTTGCGATGCGTGCGCTTGGTTGTTGTGTGGTATCGACTACTTCTATCGATGGCTTATTTGCATTTAAAAGTTGGCTTGCAAGAGCTGTTACATGCCCGCCGTAGCTATGTGCAATGATAGAAATTTTATCGTAACCGCTTGCTTTGAGCATAATCACCAACGTTGCGAGTTCTTTGGCTGCGTTAATTTTTTCAATATCAAAAAGGCCGCCAAATGGTTGCTCCCAGTAGTACGGATAAATATCGGCGGTGTTTTTAGTTGCAAGCTCGACGTTTTTATAAAATGCTGAGCCAGGCAGCATCCAGGTGTTTGAGGCAGCAAAAGCGCCATGTGTAAGAATGATGGCGTCTTGAGCGTGCAGCATGCGTGTAAAAGCAGCGAAAGCAAAAATACTTAGAAAAAAAAGCCTTTTCATAATTATTTCCTTTAGTTTTTTTAAGCAAACATCATAGCAAGTTGTAGAGCCAGTTTAGCGGCATCTACAACGCCTTCTTGTACCTTTGGATCTTGAGCTGCGGTACAAATACAAGCACCCGCACGTTGGTACCATTTTCTTTTTTGTGCTGGTGGCAATGCGGCATTTTCTGCGCTTTGTTTTTGAATAATATCGCCCAGAGCTGTTGCTCCTTCCAAGGCACCGTGGATTTGTTCTGAATTTTCGTTGGCGAATTTTACCACGTCTTGAACGTCTTCTTCCATTTGATGAATGTCGAATCCACGGCTGTTTGGGGCTGCGACCTGTGAATTGAGTTCTTGAAGAAATTCGAGAGTATGGTTTTCAGGGTAAACTATCTTAACTGCTCGAGCGCCCGCTTGTTCGTAAGCTGTTTTTAATGCCGCTAAGTATTCGTTACTGGTGTCGTGTTTTGCTGCGTCTACTTCGTGTGTTAAAAGTTTTGCAAACATCTTGTTTGTTTTGTGCAGTTTTTTTACGGCGGTGATAATGTCGCTCGTGCGTGTGCCTTCATAATCTTCGTTAGAATTGTGAACAAAAATAACGATTGCTGCTCCTTCGCAGTTTTTTTTGAGTTTTAATTCTTCGTGAGCTGCCCCGTTAAGTTGCATGCTTGCGTTTACCAGTAAGGCCGATGCTAAAAATAACTTTATTCTATTCATAAAGTCCCCTTCTCCCCAAAATAAATTCATAAAAGACATTCTACGTAAGTTAACTATAAGAAAAGGTAATTTTGAAATACAAGGGAATTATGAATGTGGATTATTTTTGATTGAGGGTGCGCAACATTCTCAAGTAATCTTTGGCGCTTTTCCACGTCATACAGGAAAGAAAATTAATCAAAGGCTCGTGATTGCCTTTGTTGCCAGCCTTAACGCTTGTTAAATAGTCGGTTCGGACAACGGGTGGAATAATAGTTATTGGATAGCCGGCTTGTATCAGTAAAAGATTCATGAGTAAGCGTGCGGTGCGACCATTGCCATCAACAAAGGGATGGATGGTAACTAATTGGTTATGCGCGATGGCGGCATATTCAATGGGATGTTGTGCTTTTAAGATTTTTTGATTGTTGACTAAATCGTTCACGAGCGAAGCAATTTTATGAGGAGCGGGAAATTCAAAATCTGAGCCAGTAACAAAAACAGGCACTGCGCGGTAAACGCCTGCGTTTGAACGGTCTATTTTTTCAAAAAAAAGTTGATGCAATTTTTTGATATCGTCTTCGGTAAAACCATCTTGATGTACCAATGTGAGCAGATAATTGTACGCTTGCGCATGGCCCACAACTTCGTAATGTTCGCGCAGTGTTTTGCCGCCGATGGTAATGCCATCTTCTAAAATAACTTTTGTTTCAGTTTCTGTGAGCGAGTTGCCTTCAAGGGCATTGCTGGTGTACGTTAAACTGATTCTGAAATATTCTTTGAGTTGATTGCGTTGAAAATCATTAAGTGGGCGATAGCTGGCAATCTCTTGCTGGAGAGCTTCAGCTTCTTTAATTTTATTTGGGTACATATCTGTTCCTAGAACATTTTGAGAATTAAAGAAATCAAAATCCAAAGCGATTCACAAGCAAAAACACCGGCACAAAATGGCATGTAGCGCTGTTTGTTTTTAACAAGCTTTGTGCACAAGCCGCCAAGAATAAGACCGAAAGAAATATGGTTTGGCATGATAATGCCGCCCAACGTCATGGTTGGGTTAACTTTTATTTGTCTCAAAAACAAGCCATACAAAAAGCCCATACCAACAACGTACGGATTAAAGTTGAGTGTTTGAATGAGCAACGCTTTGGTTCTGCCGCGATGTGCAAAAAGATCTTGCGAGCCAATGCCAAGCTTGGTAAACAGTAAGTATAAAATGGCGCCGACGGAAAGTGCTGTTACCACAAGGCCCAGCCATTGCGCGCCGTGCAGGCGGCGTTGGTTGCTGGCGGCAAGCTCGCCGGTTTTAAAATCAAAAAGATAATCTGAGGCGGTTGAAGCGCAGATTGAAAAAAACATGCAAATAACGGTAATTTGAATGGGGTTCGGTTTGAAAAAGAGCAGCATAGGAATTAAGACAAAGGTTGCAAAGCGTCCAAATTGGATAAGCCCAATCTCGCCGCCAATAAAACAAATTTCGTAGGTGGCAATAACGGTAGAGAGCAGAAATACTCCTTGAGCCAACCAACTGAATTCTAAGTACCATAAAAGACCTATTGAACTTGCAAGGGCGGCAACCGTTTCAATATGGAACAAGCTGATGTTTTTGAAAACAGCCCCGTGTTTTGTTTTTGTTGAGCGTTGTGTTAGGCCGAGTGCATTTTTAATGGTGGAAGCCGCAATATTTACCACGTAGGCAATGTTGGCGGCATACAATTTAAAGCGGTTGACCATGATGGCGGGGTTTTTTGCTAGGCCGGCAAGAAAATCGGTCAGGACCAGGCCGGAGCAAAAAGCGGTCGAAAATGTTACAAAATCAAAAGGGGTAAACAAATTGAAGGAAAGATAATTTGCGTGATCGTTGAGTGGCTGTAAAACATAATAGCGCGAAATAATGCCTACCAAAAGCGGAATGGCAACGCCAAGGCCTGCGGTAAAGCCGATCGACCAGAGGGTGGGCCAAATTGACAACGCAAAGACGCTGCCAAAAACTGATGGAAGGAGTGTTACGGTTTTGGGTATAAATCCCTTGAGCGCAAAGATTCCGTCTCGGGCTACGCAAAGCAGGGTTGTGCTTGCTATGCCCCAGCCAAGGCTTTTTGCTTGCGTGGCATTGGCATCTGAGTTAGCTACGCTGTACGTTAGCTGGCTGACAGGGAAGGACAGTTTTTCTTCTTGGATCATTGGCTTTACAAAAAAGCGTCCCAGCATGATGCCAAAGCTGCCGGCAGCAAGGCAGCAGAGTGCGATAAAAAGGCAAAATTGAACAGGGCTTGCAAGCCAGGAGTTTAAAATGTGTTCATCCAGAAAATAAAGCATTGGCAACGTGAAGCCAATACCGGTTGCAATGGTCCCGCCAACAGCACCTACGGCTTGAGTAAAAACTAGTTCTTGTTTAACCTTGTCAGTGCTAAGAGAAGCTGGATACATTTTAAAGAGTATTTTGCCCAGCAAAACGAGGGTTGGGGCCATCCATGGTCCAACCATCGTGGCAATCGATATATACGACAAGGTCGCCGTGCTGATAAAAGTAAAAAAAATACCTAAAATTAGGCTAAAAATATTCATAGTGGTTACAATGTAATCAAGATTGAGGGACTCTGTCAATACCGGCTTTAGATCGGCTTTTTGGCTTAATAGCCCTGCAATTGTTTGAAAAAAGTCTAAGAAATGGTTTTAAAATCGGCATTTTGAGCCATTTATTTATTGCTTTTCTTGCTGAAATGATTTACAATTAGAAATTGAAGAGGTATGTCTTTGTGCAGGGAGTACCCAAAAAGTTGTTTTTTGAATTAATTTTGAAGGGCATGAGTAAGGTATGAAACATGAAATATTTAACTAAAAAGTACCTTTTGTATCTCATTTTTACCGCCTTTGCCGCCGTAATTGCGACGAGGGCAGCCTATCGCTTTTTGCATGAAGAAGGCGATGTCGTTCGTACGCCCCTGCCTTATCACCTTGAAAAAGTTCGTATTCGCGAGCTGACCGAAGGTTCAGATCCCCTTGTTGGCGGGAAAGTTAGCTCCTTCGATTTTGGCGAATTAATTAGATTGATTGATAATTGCTCGGCAGTTAAGCGTGAGCATGTTGCCCGCTTTGATAATATGCATCCTAAAAAATTAGATGTTGATTATGTTTCTGGCATCTTGCAGCGCTTGCTTTTTGAACGGACAAAGCTGCGGGAATATATTTGGGAAGTTAAAGGTGGTTCGCGCTCGGCCATGCCAGTGAAAAAATATCGGGCGCTGATGTACTACATGGAAGTTCTTGATTATAATATTGCGGATATGCAAGAACTGTTGCGTGGATATCGGTTGGCTGCTGATGATGAGAGTAAGAAATAAAAAGTAAAGATTAGCTAAAAGGGGTGGCGCTGTCTCAGCGCCACCCCTTTTTTAATTAGACTAGTTTTGGCAAGAGAACGTGATTTAATACTTCTTTAACATCGTCAACCAAAAAGATATTCATACCTTCAGCTACTTTTTTCAAGGTGGTTAAATCCTTTTGATTAAGTTTTGGCAGAATAACATTGCAGAGTCCGTGCTGTTTTGCTGCCAAAATTTTTTCTTTAAGTCCACCAATCGGAAGTACTTTGCCTTGCAAGTTGAGCTCGCCGGTCATCGCAAAATCGCCATTAATTTGGCGGCCTGTTAAAACCGAAAGCACTGATGATAGCAATGATATGCCGGCGGATGGGCCGTCTTTAGGAATGGCGCCTGCAGGTAGATGGATGTGTAAATCGTAGCTGGTAAACATGCTATCGGCAATACCAAAGTCTTGTGCATGCGATTTTGCGTACGTCAAAGCGGCTTGAGCTGATTCTTTCATAACATCGCCCAATTGGCCGGTGAGCAAGAGCTTGCCGCTGCCTGGCATCAATGCTGCTTCAACCTGCAAAATTTCGCCACCAAATGGTGTCCATGCAAGGCCGTTAGTGACGCCAATTTTGTGTGATTTAACTAATTCTTCTGGGCTGATGCGAGAAGGTCCAAGATACTTTTGAATGTTGTCTTCGGTAAAAACAAGTTTCTTATTTTTTTCAACCAAGTGGCGTGCGTATTTTGAGCAGAGCTTTTGAATGTAACGATCAAGGTCACGAACCCCAGCTTCTTGGGTATAATGGCGGATTATGTAATCAATAATTTCTTTGCTTAAAACCATGCCTTTTTCATTAAGGCCTGAATTTTTGATAGCTTTGGAAACCAAGTGTTTTTGCGCAATTTCGCATTTTTCATCGTTGGTATAACCAGAAAGTTGAATAATTTCCATACGATCGCGTAATGGTCCAGGAACGTTACTTAAATCGTTGGCGGTTGTTACAAACAAGCATTGTGAAAGATCAAAATGTACGCCAAGGTAGTTGTCGTAAAATGTTTTATTTTGTTCTGGGTCCAATACTTCAAGCAACGCAGCTGATGGATCGCCACGGTTTGACATACCAATTTTATCGATTTCATCAATGATGATGAGCGGGTTCATGCTCTCTGCTTTTTTTACTGCCTGAATAAATCGTCCAGGTAGAGCGCCGACATACGTTCTGCGATGGCCACGAATTTCAGATTCGTCGTAAACACCGCCAAGCGAAATGCGGTAATAATTTCTGCCTAAGCTATTGGCAATTGCTTTGCCCAACGATGTTTTACCAACGCCTGGAGGGCCGGCAAAACACAAAATAGGAACGTTACAATCTTGCTTGAGTGATTTGATTGACAGGAAATCCAAAATACGATCTTTAATATCATCAAGGCCGTAGTGGTAATTATCAAGTACTTCTTGGGCATGTTTGATATCAAGATTGTCTTTGGTGTAGTGGCCCCATGGCATTGATAAAACCCATTCAAGGTGCGTTCTGATAACGGTTGCTTCCATAGATTCTGGAGCTGTTTTTGTTAAGCGATTAAATTGCTTAATACATTCAAGGCGTGCTTCTTCGGTCAGTGGAAGCTCGTGTATTTTCTTTTGTAAATCAGAAAGATCGGTTTCGCTTTCTTCCCCAAGTTCTTTTTGGATTGCTTTCATTTGCTCGCGCAAATAATATTCTTTTTGGGAGCGATTGATAGATTCTTGTGTTTGATGATAAATTTTTTCTTTAACGCCATTGAGCTCATATTCTTTGGTTAGGTAGTCGTAAATGCCGCTCAGGAGCTGGTTTAATGTTTTTTTCTCAAGTAATGCTTGAGCTTCTTGGACGGTGAGGTTGAGGTGCGAAAGAATAAAGTCAGCTATGCGCATTGGATCTTGAATTTGAGAAAGAATAACTTGAAAGTCAGGACCAAAGACGCGGCCTGATGATGCAATTTTTTCAACTAAAACAAGTAGCTGTTTTATTTGAATGTCTGATTGTTCTGCGTCAAACTCGACTTCGTGCGGGTTGATTGTTTGTATGCGTGCTTCAAGCGTATCGTTGGTTGATAAAATTTCTTCAACATGAGCTTTGACCAGCCCTTGTGTTAAAATTTTAATACCACCTTCTGGCAGTTGCATGACACGCATAATGTTGCCTACCGTACCCACTTTGTAAAGATCGCTGATGCTAATGGGATTTTGGTAATCACTTGGTTGTTGGTGCGCCGCCAACAGTAAAATTTTGCGTGAGCCTTCCATTGCCTCTTCAATTCCTGCGATGATTTTTTCATCAAGAATGAGTAATGGTACTACCATTTGAGGAAACACCACCACATCGACGGTAGGAATTACCGGTAATATGAGTGGAATTTCGTCCAATAAATAATCGTTAATATGTTCTTTCATATCCTTCCTCCCCAAAATTCAGAATAGTTTAAGCGAGCTGCGCTACAAAGAGTGCCTAACGGCATGTTTGTAGGAAAAGCAGGCATGTCCTGTGCCTGTTCACATCCCAAGAATAAAAGATTTTCTTTCAGCAAAACAAGAGTCTTGGTAATATGACAAACAACCCTTTGGTTTTCGATGTAGTTCGTTTTTTAAAAAAAAGAATTTCATGTCTCTCTTTGAGACACTTGAGTGTTTTTTTAACGCGGAGGTTGGTTCTATGGCCATCTTGAAAATGCAGAATATAAAAAAAGATTTTGTGCAGGGCGGAAAAACGTTGCAGGTTTTGCGTGGCGTGTCGCATGAGTTTGAGCAAGGAAAATCGTATGCGCTTGTTGGCGCTTCAGGAAGTGGGAAATCAACGTTGCTGCACATTTTGGGGGGCTTGGACCAGCCAGATCACGGCACCATATTTTTTGAAGGTCAGGATATTTTTAAACTTAAAAATAAAGATCAATTTCATAATCAGCATCTTGGCTTTGTGTTTCAATTTCATTATTTGATCAAAGAGTTAACCGTCTTAGAAAATATTATGTTGATGGGCCAGATCAAGGGCGACAGTGTGAGCGCATGTAAAGGCCGTGCTAACGAATTACTAGAAGCCGTTGGGCTTACTGAAAAAACACATAGTTATCCCGAACAGTTGTCGGGCGGGCAGCAACAACGTGTTGCGGTGGCGCGTGCGATTTTTAATAAGCCGGCATTTTTGCTGGCAGATGAGCCGACTGGCAATTTGGACGCTGATAGTGCTGCCTCTTTGGTTCAATTATTACTTGGTGCGGTACGAAGTTGGGGTATGGGGCTGGTGCTTTGTTCGCACGATAAAGCGGTTTATGAAAAAATGGAAACGGTCTTGTTAATGCACGATGGTGTTTTAGTTCAACGATAAAAAGGTCAAAGGTTTTGGAGCTCATGCCATATTCAAAAAAAGTTAATCTTCATCTCAACAAACGTTCTATTGTTAACAAAACGATGCAAGTGGGCCTTGCCACGCTGATGAGCCGCTTTCTCGGTATTTTGCGAGAGTTTTTGCAAGTGAGTTTCTTGGGGATTGGTGGGGTTTCAGATGCGTTTATAACCGCTTTTAGGATTCCCAATTTTTTAAGACATATGTTTGCAGAAGGTGCTTTGAGTGCCTCGTTTGTGCCGATCTTTGTGCGAGTGATCAAAGAAAAACGCGAAGATGCTGATGGTTTGATGAGTTTGTCGTTGCTTTTTTTGCAAGGCATTTTGCTGGTGCTATACCTTTTTATTTTGTTAAAAACTGATCTGGTGATGGCTATTATTGCTCCCGGTTTTTCCTCTTTTCAAACGGCGTATGCGGTTCAATTTTTGCGTATCATGTTTCCGTTTATCTTTTTGATATCAGCCAGTGCGCTTTTTGGTGGGGCTCTTAATGCCGTTAATCATTTTTTCATCCCTGCGTTTGGTCCTGCATTGTGGAATTTTTTTTATGTCATTGCGCTTGCATTATGTTTGCATTTTCAACTCAGCCCGCTTTACTTGTGCTTGGGCGTTATTGTTGCTGGTGCTTTTCAGTTGATAATGACGACTGTTGCTTATTTTGTGTACAACTTTAAATTTGCATCTATAACCGCTGAGTCGTGGGTACATTTTAAAGAGATTATACTGAAATTTATTCCCTATCTGATGGGCGTGAGTATTGTAGAAATCAATTTGTTTGTTGGTGGTAGTATTGCTTCGTTTTTGCCATCAGGTTCTGTTTCGTTGTTGTACTATGGCAGTCGATTTATGAATATTCCGCTTGGTGTGTTTGCTGTCGCGCTTTCAAATATTTTATTGCCTCATTTTTCACGCATTGTCTTGTACGCGCCAAAGCGCATGAGTTTTTATTTGTTAGAAGTTTTGAAATTTGTTTCGTGGGTTATTATTCCCATCACGCTCTTTTTTGCGTTTGTTTCTTACAATTTATTTGACAGCCTTTTTCTTTTGCGTAAAACGGTCGATCATGCTCAGCTTGTTCTTGCTGCTCAGATTTTAATTCTGTATCTTGGTGGGCTGTTATTTTTTTGCATTAATAAAGTGCTCATGAGCATGTTGTACTCGCTCAAAGATACGCGTTCAACGATGCTGGTGACGGGCATTGGCGCTGGTGTTAATGTGTTGGGTGATTTGGTTGGGATGTATTTTTTTGGCGTGCACGGCATTGCCGCGGCTGCTTCTTTTTCTGGGCTGGTTATGACCATTGGTTGTATTTATTTGCTGGTTACTAGGCATCATATCACGTTGTATGCCGGGGCTTACGGACGTTTTTGTGTTTCGTTGTGTGCACAAATTGCCTGTGTCGCCGGTTTATTTTTGCTTGGTTTTTATGGCTCGTTGATGCTGGCAAGCTTTGCTGGTATTACCTTTTTTGCGTCACGATTGGGCTTTTGGTTTTTATCACTTTCGTTGGCGGGTTTACTCTTTTTATTTATGATGGTGACCAAGCGTTTGTTTGGTTTAAAACTTTATTTTCTTGGCCGGTAAATACGCAGCTATTCATTGCTTTTTTTTGATCTGAAAGATAAGCTTCTGGAGTGAGTTTTTAAGGAATTAGGCTAACTTCTTGGGAGAGGAGATTCTTCATGCAAAAAAAACGTTTACTTGGTCTTTTTGCTACCATCGTTTTTGGTAGTTTTTCGCTTGGCGCTTCGGTTCATGAAAGCAACTCTGAGCGGTCTTCAATTGCTCAATTTTTTTCTGATGACTCAGCCCGTGCGGTGTCTGGCATACAAGAAGATAATATGAGCATGCCTATCGCATTTGGCCAAACGGCGGGCGATGGTTTTGGTAATTTTTATTTGGGCGCCAGCGTTGCCAACAAAGCTGATAGTGCTGTTATTCGAACCAGCGTCGTAAAAGACAGTAATGGGGTTTCTTCAATTTCAATAACGCCGCTGGCCGGTCTTGTCTACGATGCAAGTGGTGCAACGGTAGACAGCCCGCTCAAAAATAAAATCATTGCGCACATGAAGTTGGTGGGGCCGTCAAATAATCAGCTGTTGGCGGTGGTTAATGATGCCGAATTAAATGTGCATCTCATGACCAGCGTTCGTGATGGATTGCGCATGGTTAACTCTGTAACGTTGAAAGATACCAATCAACAAGACATTGATGCAACGCCGTTAGCGGTTGAAGGAACTGATGTACAGAATCTTTCAGGCCGTTCTTTTTTTTCTGTTGTCGCACCAAATTCGACATTGTCTGTTGGTTCAGATCCTGGTGTTGCTCTTTTAAATAGTTCATTGACACAAATTGCGCCACAAGTTGCGGGCGCCGTGCAAGCGCAGCCAATTGTGACAGATGCGGCAAGTGACCTTGTTGATATCAATGGCGTTAATGCCGTGAATGGTCTAGCGTTTTACGCTAATGGGACAAGTGATCCAATTACAAAAGCATTATTATCAAATCCTACGGCGTACGATCTTCATTGGGACGAAAAATTGCAACGCTTGTACGTTGCGGTAGATAATGTGACGCGTGATGATAATGCCAAAGATGGCGGCATCATGAGCATTTTGGTGGGCGGTTTTGATGAGAATAATAATTTTTTCTTAAGACCGATTGTACCAAATCCGCAAGCTGGCATGTTTGCAAGTCTTGGTTCGTTTAATTATCAGATTGGTTTTTATGCGCCGGCAGCAGATACCGATGCGTATGTTGTAAGTGCTCGATTGGTGCGCACCATGCATACCAGTACCGGCAAAGATTATATCATAGTGAATGGCGGTTTTTCTCTGGATGCAAGTTTGGTTGCTGATAATGTTGTATCCTTACCGGTTTTGCCAGTTGGGGATGCTAATGCAGGGCAACTAGCGCGTGTTAATGGCGCCGATGATTATACCGTTGCGGGTATTGATCCCATGACCTCCATGGTTGAAGATTTAGCTCTTAATACCGTGCCGCTCGTGGTTGGAAATAGTATCTATTCTGGCCCCGTGAATGATATGCAAATAGTTGGAGATAGTGTTTTTATAGCGAGTATTTATGGTATTTTCAAAAGCACGGCACTATTCGATGATAATGGCAATATAAGGCGTTGGACAAGGTGGCAACGAGTTGCAAGTACACAAATTGGCGTAATGTATATTGGTGCTTTCGGTTTTGATATCAACAGTGCTAACGGGAATTTTCAATATTTGACGAGTGCTGATGGTGATTATATGAATCCAGCAACAACGATCAAAGGTACGGTGTGGGGTGCCAGTTCAAGCGTTACTGATGGTATGAGTCGTCAGTTGACTGATGTTGTTAATAGCATTTGTACCGATGGCGTATATCAAATTTTTAATTTTGCTCAATCTACGCCAGGTTTTAATCAAATTACCGGAGCGTTTTCAATGCTTGTTGCTGTTGGTGCTGACAAGGTTGCGCTTATTCAAGCTGGTACAAACGATGTCTTTACTATTATTCCAACGACAGAATTTATGCTTGGGACGAATGTTTTTAGTTTTAATGACCCAGCATTGCAAGCAATTGCGCCGATTGTTACGGCTGAATTAAGTCGAGTTGTAGATAATAATTATTCGGGATATGTGTACGTTGGTGGTTACAACGGTATTGCTCGATTACAAAATGGTAGTGGGGATGGGTTTAATAACAATGGTAGCTTTAAGGAATTTGATCCAATGGGCTTTCCTGGTAACGGGTTTGCATTTGAAGAACTTGGAAATTTCCAAAATGTTGTGGCGATTGCGAGTGCTGGCGATGGTTTTATTGATGTTCTGACGCGCGATGCTTATTACTACAAGTTGGATTTCGATCTTGCCGGTGGGACTGTTGTTACTGATTTGCCGTATGGCGTTGATTTAGTGGTAACGCCTGCATTGCGCATCATTGCAACAACGCAGGGACTTTTTACGACAACAGACGGTGTTAATTTTACGCAAATTTCGCAAGTTCAAGGCTTGCCGATCAAGCTGATCTATCTCTCAGAAACCGAAGGTGTTCCTTCATCGCAAGGCAATTTGTATGTTTTGTCAGTTGATCGCGATGATGATAGTGGTATTTTACAATTGTTTAGCGTGAATGGTGCCAGCATGACATTGCTCAATGAAAGTGTTATTAATTTACACGCGTTTAGAGAAAGCTTTTTTACCGATGGTGCCTTTTTCTTTAATCAGCAACAGCGCGATGTTAATCAAAAAGATCTGATACGTTTTGGTACGCGCGATCAAGCGAGTGCGTCGTTGACCAGTTTATTGCCGATTGATTCAAGTACGAATACGCACATTGGTTGGCCGGTACGTGATACCGCATCGGGCTGTTTTGTGCTACCAGGTGATTTTGGCATATTTGTTAACGAATAATTGAAAATCAAAAAAGAGGATTATTGCATATGAAAAGAAGAATGTATGTTCTGGGCCTGGTGTTCGCGTTGTTAAGTATGCAGCAAGCTCAAGCTTTTGTGCCGGTAAATTTTTTTCGGCCGTACGATTATGCCTTGCGTTTGCCGTACATAAAAAATAGAACATTTAGTTGCGGTGTTTCAAACCTTGAATATGGTGCTCGTTGTACTGGTTTGAATTATGATGATCATCGTCGCAATGTTTTAGCTTTGCACAATGATACTGAGTCGGCAATTAGCATGACGAGAAACCCAACCTTACCAGTTGGACTTGCTATGGGTGCGCCGCTTAAAGGTTTGTACGATACTTTTGATGATGTTGATAATCAAGGGCACCAACAATTGCGTGGTAAATTTAGTGGCCTTGATTTTGTGCTTTTTGCAAGCTACGTAGCGCCCTTGAAACCAGAAGATGGCACCTTGGCATTTACGATGCATTTGCCAATTGTGTGGCGAGAAATTATGGCAAAAAATCCTCTCGTTACTGATTTAACACAAGTTGGCGTGCTGACGCCGATGGGTGCTAATATCAAGACCTATTTGACCGATGATTTAATTGCCAACGTTAAAGAGTTTGGCGGGCTTACCATCGCGCCGTGGAGTAAGAGTGGCATTGGCGATTTAGATCTGATTATGGAATGGAGCAACCGTTTCAAACAAGAAAAAGAATATTTAAAAATGGTAATGCTGTATGCCAAATTGGGCATTACATTTCCTACGGCGCGAGAGCGTGATCTTGATCAAGCATTTAGTATGCCGCTTGGCAACGATGGTGCGTGGGGGATCCCGCTTGGTATGGCGTTAGAACTTGGCTTTGTGCACAACGTGCGCGTTGGTGTTGATGTCGATTTTTTAATTTTGTTTGATACCAACAAAGAATATCGCATGAAAACAGATAAAAATCAGACCGATTTTTTGCTGCTAAATAAAGGGTTGGCAACTAAAGAGTATGGCTTTACCTGGCAGTTTCATTTGTTTTTGCAAGGACTGAGAGTGTGGCAAGGTTTGTCGGTCAAGGGTGCGTATCAATTTGTAAAACATGATGACGATCGTTTGATTCCGCATAATAATGTATTTGATTATTCTATCGTGAATACATCAAATAGTTTAAAGGAATGGACGATGCATAATCTTATTTTTATGGCAAACTATGATTTTTTCCGTGATTGCAAAGATTGTGCGGTAAATTCTCAACTGAGTTTTTTCTATAAACTACCGGTTGATGGAAAAAATATTATTGATAATCACTCGGTTGGCGGTCAATTTTCTTTGTTATTTTAAATGCAAGCCCGGTATATGCCGGGCTCTTTTATTTCTTCTTCACTTATTCACATTCTTTGGGTTAGACTGGTTTGCATAAAGTTTATGAATTGAAAGGGAGTATATGAAGAAGTACGGTCTAGTCGCGTTTTTTCTTATGAGTTTTTCTGCTGCCAAAGCATTTGCGCCGACCAATTTTTTGTCAGCACATGATCCGTTATGGCAGCCATATCATACCCATGTTAATGGTTTTGATTTTAGTCTTGGTGTTGAATTTGCAACCAAACATACCAGCAGCGATATTCAAGGTTATCGTCAAACATTGATTGGCGTTTACAATCCAACACAGTCAATTCTTGCCATGCTTGAAAATCCGCAAGGCGATGTTCAAGCTGGTGCTACCGCGGCATTAAATAGTTTTGGATTTCCACGAGCCGATGATGGTGTGCGTGGGAATGTTCGTATGTTTGGTACGCTCAAACAAACGAATATAAATTTGGTGAGTGGTTATACATTTGATATTACCGGGTTGCCTGGTTATTTTACGTTCAATCTTTATATTCCTATCAAAGATATTCGCGTGACTGATTTTAGGTTTCAAGATTTAACAAAATCAGACTTTGCATCAGAGCTGCTTATTCAAGAGTTCATTCGTGATTTAGCAAATGAAACGCAAGAGTTGGGTGGGCTGAGTCTTCACAATTGGCATGAGGCTGGACTTGGCGATATTGTTTTGTTGTTAGATTGGTCGACTAAAATAATGCCTTCGTATGGCAAGCTCAAAGTTATTACGCCGTATCTTCGTTTTGGTGTGAGTATTCCAACTGGCGAGTCAGTTGATAATAAAAATATGTTGAGCATGCCGCTTGGCAATGGTGGGCCGGTTGGCTTACCGTTGGCGGTTGGCTTTGATTTTGAATTTGCGAAATATTTGCGTGCTGGCGTGTATGCTGAAGTTATGTACTTTTTTGATCATACGCATGAGCGCCGCTTGAAAACATCAATCTCGCAAACAGAACCTTTATTGCTTAATAGCGGCAATGCAACTAAAAATTTTGGTGCAACCTGGACATTTGAAGCATATGCTGAAGCATTTAGAATCTGGCATGGTTTATCGATAAAGTTAGCATGGCAATATGTTCATCACGATGATGATAAATTGTTTACTAAAGACCCCGCTTTTTCTAACGATATTATTAATACCGCCAATAGTTTGAGTGATTGGACTATTCATAATTTGATGCTGGAGGGGATCTACGATTTTTCAAAAGAATTTGATCACACGTGGGTAACGCCGTACGCCGGTATGTTTTATAAAGCAGGCCTTGGCGGTAGGGGTATTATCGACAATAGTACTTTTGGGTTTATGCTGGGTGTGGGCTTTTAGAAGATTCTTCACAAGAGAGAGATCCCTTGTTGAATGTGGTTCATTAATCTGAATAAAAAGCTTGGAGAAATGATGAAGAAAATGAAGAATCGTAAGCTATTGCTGAGTCTTTTACCAAGGGCATTTTTGTTGGTAATCTGTTTTGCTGGTCAAGCGCATACTAAAAAATTTGTACAAGAATTGGAAATGCCGCAGGTTGTGGTGGGGAGCTTAGCGTTGCCGCCACGAGTTGCCGGTGAGGTTGAGGAAGAAATTCCTGGTTCAGTAGCAACGACGCTACAGCTGCCAAATTCTGGAAACGGCGCGCCAGTACCTTCGGGTCGAGCAAAAAATAAATCGCCATTGCCGTCATTTGTAGTATCTGCAGATGAATTTGAAGATGATTCGGTGCCTAGTTCTGGTGTTAAAAAAAAATTGTCGGTCCGTCCGCGCACTAAAAAAACGGTGCCGTCAGCCGCGGTAACATTTGAACATGAAGAAGGGATGCCAGAGATTGTCGTTGATGATCTGTCTCTTGATTATGAAGGTAATGTTGTTGGTGGGCAAGCAAGTATTGGCGATCAATCATTTGAATTTTCTGTTGTTGATAATCAAGTTGCTATTCCTGAAACAGTTTTTTACGATTTTTTTGATCAAAAAAATAAGCAATCGGTTTCAGAACAAGCATCGACAGCGCTTATATCCGGACAAGCTGCTGTAGCACAGCCAAGATTATCACCAACGATCAGTGTAAATCGTGATCAGTTGCGAGAAGAAATTCGTTCAGTTCTTCAAGAATTTTTGCAACAATTTTTGATAAGTTTGGGTGGTGCTTCTCACGATGATGCGCGTTCAGTTTTCAAGCCAGTAGCTCAATTTGCTGAAGATAAGCATGTTTATGATAATGAAAATTTTGGATCAAAAAAATTTACGCCACGGCCGACGCCACGTGCAGCGTCAACTGAAACGCCAGCATCGGCAACGGTTGATATTGGACCTACAGCATTTGGCGGGACGGATCGTTTTTTTCTCGGTTTTATGAATGATTCGACAGGAGCCAGTAACACACTGGTGCGTGCATCGTTGGGTACGTCAACCGTGCCAGAAACTTTGGGTCAAAAAATTGTGCAAACAACACCAATGGTGCCAACAACACAAGGAAGTTTTACTTTCAACGGTGTTAGTTATGATATTTCTGCCGATCCGTTAAAAGATACGGGGACGGCTCATCTCGCATTGGCGGGCAGTGAAAAAAAATTGGTGGTGGTGCCACTTGGTGGGCCAGCGCTATTTGATCCAATGGCGGGGCTTGACGCGTTGACAGTTGCCAAAAATCAAAAGGGTGCTTCTGTTTATTTATTACCAACTGATGATGGCGCTCGTTTGATTACGAACAGTGCTTCAGATGGTTCTGATAAAGATTTTATTAGAGATGCTGCCGGGGTTTCAATTAATCAACAAATTGTTTCCATGACGGCATCGCAGCCCGAAGATTTTGATCAAGCATTAATTTTTGCTGCTGTTTCTGATGGGTCTATTGTGCCGGTAACGTTTAAAGACCAAGCGACTGAGATGATAATTTTGGCACCAAGTGGCTCATTAAAAAACTGGGCGTCTGATACTGTTACCGATACGAGTGTTGCTATGCCAGTTCCGCAACTTGTTTACGATGGTGCAACTGAAGTTGACGTGATTGATGGCGTTAATCGTGGAGTTGCGGTGCTCAAGCGTTCGCGTGGTAATGCTGGTAACGCGGTTGATGCATTGACGGTGGTAAGTGATGATGGGATTCCTGCGAATAATAAAGCGCATAAGTTACGTGTTGATGCGGAAAGCGACGGGTTATATCGTACAAATCCTGCAGAAACAATTGCGTTTTATGCGCCGGGAGATCCAGAACCCATCACGCGTGCAATCATTGGGTCTGACGTTGATATGGTCTGGGATGAGCCGCTGCAACGCTTATTTATTGGTTTGTCTGATGTGACGCGTGGGCACAATGTTGGTGCCGTAACTAATAAATCTGGGGGTGTGTGTTCAGTGTTGGTTGGTAAAGTTGATGCTAACCAAAAAATTACGCTTTATCCCGTTCTTAAAAATCCAAGCTCATATCTTTTTGCTGATGTACGTAATCCAGATGCAGCGAGCTTTGTAGAAAAAGATGCAGGAAATTACAATAAATACATTCTTGGTTTTTATGAAAATAATACTAACAATAACAACACAACCACACCCGTCGATCTTTTTGCTAGTGCACGAGCCGTGCGAACGATGCATACCAGTACTGGCAAAAGTTATTTGATTGTGAATGGTGGCGTTGGTTCGCGTACCAATAATCCGCGCAATGTAAATACGCAGATTTATGCTATGCCATTGGTCGATGAAGGCAATGATGCCGGATTTGTTGGTTTTTTTGATTCAAATGGTGCTGCGAGTGTTCTTGATTTTGCGCCATTTTTTGAAGCTGTTCGTACGAATATTCAAGATGCGATCAACGAAGTTGATGGCTTGGCAAATCCTTTAACAGCAACAGCAAAAATGGCGGTAAAGGATATCGTTAACCAAAATCCACCATTGACTGCTAACGCACTTGCATCAACAATTTTGGAAGAAATTTATAAATATAGTGATCGTAGGACAGCTGCTCTTGCTGTTGAAGCACGCGTAAAAATATCTGGAACACAAAATCCTGTTACCGTTGCTGCGGCGCAAGCATTTTTAGGGAGTCCATCTGGTATTGCCACGGCTATTCTTCAAAATAGAATTTCTGAAGTTTCGGTTAAAAGCGATCTTCAAAAAGCGGCTAAAAAAGCTGTTCGTGGTATGGTGGCTAATAATAAAGAAACTGGTGCAGCTGCGGCAATTCAAGCTGGTGCTGGCTGGGCTTTGCATCAAGTGTATGAGAGTACGTTTAGAGATGATTTCTTGCAGTTGGTACACAATATGCCTGTCAGTTCTCAGGTACAAACGATTGTTGGAGCCGACCCACAATTACTTTCATTTGATACGACTTTAACAATTACTGATATGCAGGTTCATGGTGATACGATTTATGTTTCAGTAGCGGGTGAGCGTGATGCTGAGCATGTGGGTGAAGCCGGTATTTTTGCAAGTAAAGCATTGTTTAATGAAAAAGGCGCTATTCGTGCTTGGACCCCGTGGCAGCGCGTTATGGGGCGCCCAGAAAAAGTGTATGGTTTTGATTTTGATGATGAGACCAGTAACTTTTGGTTTGTAACAGAAGATTCGAGTCAAAAAATAAATACGGTGCGTGTGACTGAGTGGGGCAAGGGTGACAATGTGTTGCATAGCGATACGCAAACAATGAATGCGCCGCTGTCTTCGGTTCTTGATACCGTGTTTGCCAATGCCGGTGGGCTCTTTGGTTTGTTTGATTTTTCACCAGATACTTACGGGTTTAAAGAGCGTAATCTACAAGCTGTGGCGCCAAACCAAAGCCAACGCTATGAACAGTTTGGTATGATGGTGGCGACTGGTCAAGGCCGCGTTGCGTTAATCGAAAGTGGTATTTTTGCTAATAACGTTTTTGCGCCAACTGGTCCTTTTATTAGTAGCTCAACCAGCGATGTTTCAGTACGAATTTTTAGTGCCAATGATGCTGATGGTGCAGGGTTGGCTCTTGGGCAGCTTGGCGCCATAACGTGTGCTGAAATTGCACGCATGCCGCTTGATGATGCGTCGCCAAACAGTGGTCGGTTATTTGTGGGTGGGGAGTTTGGTGTTGCTGTTTTTGTACAAGGGTTTAATGGTAAAGGCTGGGACACACGTATTAATAAGGGCTTGAATAAGTTTTCGAGTAGTGCTGCTAGTGCGAGCTTTCCACGTGGCAAAAACTGGCGGTTTCTACGTTTAATGAAGTTGGCGGACGATGGAACGACAGAAAATATTTTTAAAGATGTGCGGCGCATTATTTCTGATCAACATAATTTTTTATACATTTTAACGCGTGATACGTTATACCGTCTCGATATGAATCAGTTAGAAAAAGGTAGCGGAAACAGCATTTTCGAACAAGATACAGCAACAAGGACGCAGGCGAATATTAAAGATAAGTATCTGGTTGAAGTTGCAAGCGTTGCCAAATCGATCGATGGACTAGCAAATATTTTTGATCCTGAACTGGATGAATTTTTTGATGTTATGGTTTTGCAGCGAGACGTGCAAGGTTCATCAATGAGCCCTGTTGATCTTACAAAAAATACCACAACGTTGTTGCTTGCAACAACCAAAGGTTTATATGTAAACGATTCGGCTACATTGACCGATGATTATCAAAAGAAATATCCAAAACAGGCTGATGTTACGAATATTTTTTGGCAGCAGAAAAAAGACCTTGGGCCAACACTCATGTTTGAGTTTTATTCATCATCGCGTGGCAATCGTTTAGTGCAAGATGTTAATCAACCAGATCAGTCAAAAAAAGTAGCTGTTTTTACCGCAGAAGGAAATTTGTATACTTTTGCACTTGATCAAAATCAAGAGTTTTTAGCGCGGTATCGTTTTAATGTGAGTGCTGGCGATATCACGTCAATTGCAGAACCGTACGTTGATGCGAACAATACGCCGACCGATTATTTCTTTAAAGTCGGCTCATTTGATGAACCAATCAGCGACGCAGAGTTTATGGGGCTGCTCGATTATTATGCGCGAACCAAACATTTTGGCGGTGATAATTTTGTGAATGCAGTACCCGTACGACCAGCATCAAGCTCTTTCATAAAAAATCCAATCACTCATAAATTTGAAGAAATTGACTTTGATCTCAGCTTAAGCTTGCCATTGCAGCAAGCGCGGTTGGTACAAGATACGGCTTCGGGTGCGGTGTATGTGCCAGGCGAGTTTGGTGTGCGCGTGAATGAATAAGGATGAGCATAATGAAAAAGATATTTTTTTTAGTAGTTCTTGGCATTTACCCCTTTGTTGGTGCGATTATAAAAAGTGTGCCAGTTGTTTCAAACGTTCCAAGCGTTTATTTTGATAAAACGGCTTATGCGGTAGTTGATGACCAGCCGATGCTTTTTCTTGGTTCTGCTACCGAGTTAACGACCACCAATCCTGCCATAATGCCCAATGAAACGAATTTTACGCTTGCGCGGTTAGTATTAGAAAATAATAATGAAACCGAGCAAGTTGCGGTAGTTCAATCATTGACGCCTGCCAAAGTGACGTTAAATGGTGTAGCGAATCAAGATAATCAGTTGCTAACAAAAAAAGTTAAGCATCTTGGCTTGTATAAAAATTCGTATCCCATTGTGGTGCCCGAAACACCAGCTACAAATGCGTCACCAACCAGTAACCAATTTTTTGTTGTTACTGATGTGGCTGCTGGTACTAAAATGTTGAGTACGAAAGAGAATGCGCTTATCAAAGATGCGGCAAATCAAGATGTGACAACGGCATTGGCAAATGTTGCTGGCGGCAATGATTTTGTTTTTGTTGCCGTGCCAGATTCAACAGCAAGTAGCTTTGGTGCTGCTGCTGGTGTTAATCGTGGCGTTGCCATACTCAAAGAAGTTTCAGAAAAGCAGGAGGCGGCAACCGTTTCATCGTTTCAGCAACTCAATGCGCTTGATATTGCAACAACAACAGAAGTGCCTGCTGCAAAAATTTTTGTTGATGCCGTCGACCAGCTTATTGCTTTTACTCAAGGTAGTGGTACAACATCAATTACATCTGCCGTGATTGGTAATGATGTTGCGATGTGCTGGGACGAGACGCTGCAACGTTTGTATGTTGGCTTTTCTGGTGTTGAGCGTGATGATGCTACCAAAGAAGGTGGCGTTATGGATATTATCATGGGCTTTGTTGATACGACCGCCAATATTGGCAAAGGCAATACGTTTTTGCTGAGTCCATTTATTTACAACCCAACGAAAGCTCATTTTTATGACGATCAAAACATTGGCCATGATTATGATGTGGCGGTGTATAATGTTATGGAGCAGATGGATAAGGCAAGTGCTGTTGCGGGGCAATCAGGTGCCAACGCTGCAAGCGTAGTAAATGCCGTAACGCCGGTTCCTTTTGGCGCATTTCTAGTAAACAATGTTGATGGTGGGCCGCTACTAAATATGGATGGCGTGCCAGTGACGTACGCAACGTTGAAGGCTAATAAATTTTTACAAACGTATACTTCGTTAACGGCGGTGCTAGTGGCAGCTCAAAAAGCAGCAAATGGTGGTGGCAGTGCTGCGTCTGTCCGCGATGCGGTAAATGTTGAGGTAATGAACCAAATTATTGCGGTACAATCGGCTTCTAATGCTGCGATAGCAAGCGAAAGGGTTAATACGATTGAAGTGCCGTTTGGATTTTATTTTGATGGTACAACCAATCGTAAATCAAGTCGTGGTGTGCGTACAGCACAAAATAGTGGCGATGCTGACATTACGCTTTCTGCGCCGATTCTTAAAACTATGCAAACAAGTACTGGTAGGCCGTACCTAATTTTTAATGGCGTTACCAGTCAATCGCCTGTTGCGGTTGGTGGGGTGTTGTTTGGTGGGGGGCTTGAAGATCGTGTGTATGCTATTCCATTGATTGGTGAGATGGTAAATGAAGAGCCAGCCTCTAAAGGTTCCGTTGCAAAAGTGACGACGCAGGGCGTAACTGCTTATCCGTACAATGTACCGACAAGCATCAGTGAAATGCCGCTCAAATCGCATTCTGCTGTTGCGGTTGGTGGTAGCGATCCTTTATCCGGTGCTGATATCCAAGATATTTTTGTGCAGGGTGATTCGGTGTTTATGGCGCTAGCCGGTTTTGATAATGGTAACGTCGGCATATTCAAATCAACGGCTATTTTAAATGAACAAGGTTTTATTGTTGATTGGACGCCAGCAGGGCGCGTTATGGGTTCGGTGCAAAAAGCATATGGCGCGGGGCTTGATACAACAACCGGAAATTTTTATTTTTTGGGCACACAAAACGACGCTGATCCACTCAAGCAAATGATTCCCAATGCTGGTCAAATTACCACGTGGGGCCTGGGTGATGCTTCGCTTCATGGCGGCACACAAGATGGTTTATTGAGTACGCAATTGAGTGCATTGTTTTCTGCAAATACGGGCGGCGTGCATCAAGTTTTAAATTTTGATGAAAACACACCAAGTTTTTATCGTGGTCGTTTTTCAATGATGGTGGCGGTGGGTTCGCGTCAACTTGCACTTATTGAAACAGGTGCGGTTTTGGCTGGGGAGTTTGTACCAACAGCTAACTTTGCTGGTACGATTTATGTGGAAACTGATCCTTTGCTGACGGCGATTGCGCCCTTGCGTTGTGTTGCCATAACGCAGCAATTTAATCGGTTGAGTACTGATACAACACAACCAGACGGTAATCCTGCGACTGGCCAGTCGCTTATGTTTGTGGGTGGTTTTGGTGGTGTGGTAAAAGGAACGGCCACCGATGCTGCAAATGAAAAGAAAGGATTGCTGGATGTTTCTGAAATTACGTGGTCAAACAGTAATCTGACCGATATCAAAGACCCCGTGATAAAAATAGAGGCCTTGCCTGACCAGATTTATGTTGACGCTACTGGCGCTCGCAGGGTGCGCAACGGTGCGCTGTATGTGCTTACTAATAAAAAATTGTATCGTCGCGCGCTTAATGGTGCTGCCAATGGAAGTCTTGCTGTTGAAAGCGGCAACGACTTGGTGGTAGCGCGTGATAGTAATAACAATGATGTTGTTTTTGTTGCAACGCCGCAGGGCCTTTTAGGGTCGGTAAATACTCTTGGCGGGTCGCTTACCGAGTTGCGTGCTGTTTCTGGTGGTGGTAATGAAACGTTGCAACTTGATTATTTGTCGGGTAATCGCAACGGTGTGCCGCAGCTGCCGGGAAATCTGTACGCGCTTATGCGTGGACAGCGTGTTTTAGATCCCCTTGAAGTTGCTGAAAACGAAGCAAATGATATTGTGCCGTCGCGAGATATTGTTACGCAGGTGTATCGTTTTGCGGTAATCGAAGATTCTGTAGGGACTATTAACATTCAGATTATCGACAAACGCGGTGCTGATGCGACTCAACAAGTTGCAGGCCCGCTGGTGCAATATGATCAGTATCGTAGTAGTTTTGCAACTGATGGTGCGCTTCTTTTTAACACCAATCCAAAAGATCAGACTTCAAATGATTTTGTGCGCGTTACCTCAATTTCAACCACAACAACGCAAGACAGCGTTTCAAATGATAATTCAATTACCGCAGCGCTTAATGTTGATCTTGATAAAAATTATAACGTCGGTACTATCGTGCGTGATAGTGCCTCTGGTGCGTGGTATGTGCCCGGCGATTGGGGAGTGCGCGTTAACGAATAAAAAAACGAGAGAAAAAACAACATGTCGATACAAAAAATAATCGTGTGTATGTTGATGTTGACCGGTTTTGCATTACATACATCGTTGCATTCGTTTTCGGTTGAAATGTCGTGGGTGAAGCTTAATCTGCAGGGCGATGAAGATGAGGCTATCTGGTGTGCTGCGCTTTCAGCCTCGCCAGATAATAATACGATTTTTGCCATGGGAACTGATACTGGTCAAGTGCTCTTTTTTGACGCAGAAACGGGAACTCGATGTCCGTATGAAATAACGATGCCGTCCAGGAATTGTCGTGCTGAGAAACTTAAATTCTCTCCAGATGGACGCTATTTAGTCTGTCTTTTCGGTTCTTTTGATGATGACGTCTCTACGGTGCTTTGTCAGTATAATGATAAGACCAAGGCGTATGAAATTGTATACTTTTTTAAGAGTGATTTTTTGGGCTTACCAAGTGTCGATTTTTCTTCTGATAGTCGCACTATTGGGTTGGCTTATCAAAGTGGGCATGTTTTTGTATGGGATCTTCAAGCGGCAAGCCACATACAACAGCACGGTAGTTTTACCAGGAATGATCTCAAAGATTTGATTGACAAGCAATGTGCATTTTCTACGTACGTTCCCAAGGGCGTGCGTCATTTTTCTTTTAAAAAATCTTTTTCAGACTTGTGCTTTGTTGTCGGATCGCAAACCTCTGCTCATAGTCCAACAATGATGCTACGGTTTTTTGAGGGGCCACGATTTGCACCGAACGAAACTAACATGGGACCTGTTTCTTCTCTTGCGCCATACTTTATATTACGCAATAGCAAGGCGAGCTTTCTGACCGATTTGCTGTATGACTCACTGGACTCTCGTAGTGACAGAGAGTTTATTCGTCATCTTCTCAACCCTTGCAGAAGGTGCTTTTATTATATGGATTTTTTTGATGAGCCAAACTTGATCATGATGGCATTTCGCGGTGATGATGGGAAAAGAGGTTATCGTTCAGAGCTTGTCATTGCGTCTCGAGCTAATCCCAAGAATGCCTGTACGATATCGTTGCCAGCGGGAGTCGCCTTTTCTGGGATTTCATGTTGGCATTTTGTTACTCTTAACGGTGGTGTGAAAAAATTGACTTTCTTGAGATCTCAAAGGAACTTTGAATTGATAACGCTCACGTTTAAGCCAACAAACTTTTTTTCAATGGTGCAGCAGCGGCAGAGAACGGGTGTGATGCCGCGTTATCATTATTCGATGACGGATGATTATCAACTGTTGCTTGATGGGTCGGCAGTGCCGAGCAACGATCTATGATTTTTCGAATAATTTTTGTAACTTTTTTTCTATCGGCAAGTTTATTTTTTGGTGTTGGCTTATTTTTTCTTGAAAATAATTGGGTCGATTGTACTGCCCTAGAGCGTCAAGAAAAAGTGTGTCCGTCAGTTGTTTTGGATGACCACGGTAATGAGTTGGCGCGCTTTGAACTAGATCGGCGCGAGCTTGTTTCGTTCAATCAAATTCCAGCGGTGGTGGTGAACGCGTTTGTGGCTGCTGAAGACCACCAATTTTTCAATCATTGCGGTTTTTCAATCAAAGGCATTGTGCGCTCAGCGCTGGTGAATGTGTATCACGGTCGCGTGGTTCAAGGTGCCAGTACCATCACGCAGCAAGTAGCGCGCTTGTTATATCTTTCGCATGAGCGAACCTGGCTACGAAAAATTAAAGAATTGTTTGTTGCCTTGCAGCTTGAGCGGCAATTGAGTAAACAGCAAATTTTAGAATTATATTTAAATAATATGTATTTTGGGCGCGGCATTTATGGTGTTCAAGCAGCGTGTAAACGTTTTTGGAATAAGGCAGTTGAGCAGGTTGATACTGATGAAGCGGCTATGTTGGCAGCTGTTGCAAAGTCAGCGCGTTTTTATTCCCCGCTCAATGCTCCGTTGACCGCGCGCAAGCGGCGCAATGTCGTGCTGCGCAGCATGTACAACCTTGGCTTTATTGAAAAGCAAGATTGTGAGGTGGCACGAGAAAAACCATTGGTGGTTGAAGATTATATTCCCGGCAATCCAATGCGTTTGTATATTCAAGAATGGATTCGTGCGTGGGCTGAAAATAAATGGGGTAAGGAAGTTTTATATTCAAAAGGCTTACGTATTAAAACGACGATTAATACCGACATGCAGCAAGCGGCAGAAAATGCGTTTGCACCAAAAATAAAAAAAATGCGTGACGAAATGGGCGAAATATTAAATGGTGGTATGCTGTGCATGCACGCTCAAACGGGTGGTATTAAAGCACTCATTGGCGGGTATGATTTTAAAAAATCACAATTCAACCGTGCTTTTCAAGCGTATCGACAACTTGGTTCTTCATTCAAACCAATTTTATATTCGTTGGCAATGACGTCTGGCTTTGAGATGGATAATGTTTTTATTGATGAACCGATTGAGCTTGTTTCTGATCAAGGAAAAAAATGGCAACCGCGCAATTGGAATCGTAAATATGAAGGTTCTATGACGCTGGTGCGTGCACTTTCGCTTTCAAACAATATTATCGCCATTAAATTGTTGATGCAGATTGGTGCGCCTAAAGTTGCCGCATGGGCGCAGCGTTTTGGGATTACGCGCGATCTGACGCCATACCCATCGTTGGCGCTTGGAACCGCGCACGGTTCGGTTGAAGAAAATGTGGCTGCTTTTAATGTGTTTGCCAACAATGGTGTTTATGTAAAGCCGCATCTGATTGAATGGGTTAAAGATGAGTGGGGTCGTAAAATGTGGGAGCATGAACCAATTCAGCATCGTGTGCTGGATACCAAAACAAATTCAAAAATGGTTAAAGCGCTGACGTACCGTTTGGTTTTTGCTAAACCGATGTATGAAAAAAAAGGGTGGTTGCAGAGCGAAGCGATCGGTAAAACTGGTTCAACCAACGAGGCCATGTCAACGTGGTTTGTCGGTTCAACGCCAGAATATACCATGGCGGTGTATGTGGGCCGTGATGACAATAAGCCGATGGGTCGGTATGTGTACGCAAGCTCTACCGCTTTTCCAATTTGGCTTAACTTTGCAAAACAAGTGCCCTGCACCAAGAAAAATTTTTATTACGATCCCGATCTCACACCGGTTGCTATCAATTGGTTATCAGGCAAAAAAACGACACTTGATGATCCTGCGGTGGTCACTATTTTGCAATAAAATAAGCAGTTATTCTTTATATTTGTTTCTCAAGAAAGCGTGTGCTATAATCTGGGCCGAGCTAGCAAATAATGCTTTATAAATCTATATTGTTGCATTTTTTACATCAAAGAAAAACTATGAATAAACTGCTTAAGCTTTGGCTTGTAATGATTCTTTCCAGCGCCTCTTTTTTTTTAGATGCTAAAAGTGTTTCGGTACCGTTTGTTGATATTCAACAATCATTTTTTATGCAAGCGTTTCCGATGCTTGACCGCGCTGAGCAAGAAGAATGGCTTACTATTTTTGTGCATGGGACGTATGGGTCGGCGTTAAGTTTGATCAGTTTTTTTCGTTTATTAAATGACAATACTAAACATTCTTGGTATCGCTCGCTGCAAAAACAATTGCGTGCAAGTGAGTCGCTATATTCTGGGCGATTTATGGGACAGCGTGGTTTGTGTAAAGTTGATTGCTCAATCAACTTGGCAGATAATAAATCAATTGTGGTGCCTATTGTCAGCGCGTATCGCGCTTTTGCGCAGCATGTTAACCCGGCAATAAATGAAACATTTTTTACGTTTGGTTGGAATGGGTTGTTAAGTCAAGCAGAGCGCCGTCTTGAAGCGGTGCGGTTTTATAACGAACTCAGTAACTTACTAAAAACATATCATGATCGGGGCGTTAAACCAAAAGTGCGTCTTATTGCGCATAGCCACGGCGGTAATGTTTGTGCCAATTTGGCCGGTATTTATACCATTTTGCACAAGAAAAAAGCAAGCGTTGATCATGATTTGCTCAAAGACTATCTTGAACTTTTCGATAATTTAGAAACGATAAAAAAAGATAAAAAGCATAAAGAGTTGTACACGCGTCCAACTAATAAAAAACTGCATGTTGATGAGTTAATTATTTATGGTACGCCAATTCAAGATGAGACCGAGCCGTTTTTCTTTTCGCCATTTTTTGGCAAAGTGTTTAATCTTTATTCTGACAACGATAGCATTCAAGCGGCCGATTTTGTTTCAACGCGTGGGCGTAGAAGTCGGCAGTGTATGCGAGCACCGTTTTTGGAAAGTTCACAAAATAGGATTATGCAGGCGCGCATTATGGTTGAGCGCGATGTTAATGCCGAGCCTGTTTTTTCTACCAAAAATTTCAATATCTGGGCAGCGTTACGTGGTGGCAGTCTTTTTTCTGCTTACCCGTACGATCCAACGCATGCAGACTTTTGGTATGCAGATTGGGAAAAGCGCGAAACGTTTTTCGATCCATTGCCGATTGTTGTTTTTACGCCGCTGGTGCTGCAAGCGCTGCACAAGTGTGAGCAGGCGTGCGATGTATCATTGAATATTTCAAATATCAAAGACCAGGTGTTCTTTTCATGCTTTGATGGCGTGCATAAAAAAGCGGTGGCTGATTATGCTTTTTCTTTCAATACCATGAAAAATATTCGAGATCATTTTAGAGCTGCCAAAAGCGATTGGGCAGAGTTGCGGTTTCAGTTAGAGTTGGCTTTTCAAAAGGTTACCTGATAGCGCTGTTAAAATCGGGTTGTAATCAAATTCTTGCTTTCAATCAGCATGATTTCTTATGCTACTTCCCAAGATTCTTCGGTTCAGAAATTTTTGGAGAGGATTTGTATGAAGCTATTGCGACGTGCGTATGTTCTGTTGGCCGTTCTTTTCTGTCTTGTTTCTCAAGTTGCGCTGCATGCGACTGGCCTTTCACCGCGAGCTTTCAAAAATGTTAATCAGTGTTTTAAACCAGGCTATGAGTACTATTCGCCCATTTTTGGGTCGACTGCATTGTCGTGCGGCATCATTGAAAATCTGCGTTTTTATAATGTTGAGGCGGCGCATGATGCTGATGGCAAACGGGTTTATATTAAAGATAAGGTGCCGGCAAATGATCCAGTGCTAGAAATTATTAAAATTTTGTTTCCATCGCCGGCTGGGCAACTGACGACTGAAACAGGATATTCTGCTAATTTTGGAAAATATTGTACGGTAGCCCATGTTGCTGCTTTGCTCAATTTTTCTTATGCCGTTCGAAAATGGCTAGAAACGAATGAAAATCTACCATCAGAAATTGATAATATTTTGTCGATAACAAATCAGAAAGTGGTGGTTGCAGACGCATTTCCAAAGAATAAGTTTTTGAAAAAAAACTCAGAAACTCCGTTGTATGACCTTTTACTGAATATTGCCAAAGTTATCAAAGCAGAAGTTTCTCTTAAAGTCAGTAATGGTTCTGTTTTTTATCCTTATTATTTTGTTGAGCAAATAATTACTGCATTTTTTTGTCATAAGTTTGCTGACCAAAATGATATAAAAGCGTTGCTCAGTGGGTTGAACGAAAATATTGTTGATAAAAGTAAGATCGATCAAATTAATGGCTTGCTTGAAAAAGAAGATATTATGCCAGCTCTTGAACGGATTGATCAAGGCAGTTTGGATGACTTGTGGATTATTGCAAATCGAGATGTTTTTACTAGAGCTATACCGTACAAAAATGGCACAACCCCTATTTCAAATGGTAATGCGCAAATGTATCAAAGAAGCACTAATACATTCAGTAATACAACCTTTGCTGATTGTGTTGAAACTACCGTGCGGCATATTATCAATTTTATGTTTTATAATCGAGAATTGATGATGTTTAATATGGCATCACTTGATGCGCATATGAATGGTAAAAATGCTGCATATATTCCCAATCTCCAAGCATTTTACGCTGTTCAACCGCCAGATAAAGCTAACGCGGGGAGCCAGATTATCAGAAGTACTTGGAACAAGGTTGTTGCTGATCTTGGGCATGACGTTGTGTATTGTCAAAAATTTGTTGCTGCTGATGCAGAAAATAATAATGAGCTTGATACGGGCATGCTCAATTTTGTACGTGTTTTTAAAACTATTTTTAGTCTTGAGGCAGCGGCTGAGCCAGTCTTGGTTGCGGGACAGGAAGAAGCATTTAAAGAAAGTGTTCAAACATTGGTAACCGATTGTTTGCAAAAGTTTTGTACAGTTCTCAATGCTGAGCATTCTTGTGATGTTGATTATGCTGATGTTTCTATTGATTCATTAAGAAATGATCTTCTGGGAAATATTGAGGTTGTCGTAAATAGTGGGCCTGAGCAGCTTTTCGGTTTTACTGTTAGAGTTTTGGTTGGGCACATCGATATTCAGAATTTACAAATTTCGCAAAAAGATTCTATTGGGTTGAAAGATGAGGATATTCAAAAAGCAAGAACCACACTTTTGGCTGATCAAGAAAAAACAATAAATCCATCGATGCTTCTGCTCGATGCGGCTTTAACAAAAGATCTTTCAGCAATAAGCGTTATCTATCAATTATTTAATGAAAGTATTAGCGATACAAACTCAATAGTTAAGGCTTTAAATAATGTTCATGATATGTTTGAAAAAAAGGCTATTTCTGTAGATCGGGCTGTTTTAATTCTTAAAAATCTTTTGCATTCTTTTCTGTGGGAAGATAAGGCAAGTGTGCAACAAATTATGACTACGCTTATAAAATTAAAAGAAGAATCGTTTTTTGAAGAAACGATTAAGGCTGAGGTTAAGAGTTTAGTTTTAAAAAATGACAATGATTTTGTTTTGTTGCTGTTTTTTCAACATGTATCAACATTATTTCTGGATCAGGAAAGTACTATTAAAGTACTTGATCTCTCAATGTGTCCTCAGCTCAAAAGAATTAACGCATTTGAGGATAAGCAACTTGAATCTATAAAATGTTCTGCAATAATGGAATTTCTTGAAGAGGTGGATCTGAGCTTTGCAAAAATAAAAAGTATTGAGTTTATGAAATGTCCTCAATTAAAAAAAATCCATTTAATGCGTACTGAGAATCTTGAATTTGTAAAGTTTTCTGAGATAATGGAAAGGCTTGTGGAGCTTAATCTTATGTCTTCAGGAATAAAAAAAATTGATCTTTCAAGGTGTCCTCAATTAGATTTTATCAATTTTCGTGACGCTCAAAAACTTGAGGTGATAAAATTTAGCGATAGAATGGATAGTCTTCAAAAAATCGATATGTCTAGGACGAGAATAACAGCTATTGAGTTCCCATTATGTCCTCAGTTAAAAACTGTTAACTTACGTTTGAATCAAAGACTTGAGTCGATAAAATTTAGCGACAAGATGGATAGTCTTCAAGAAATCGAGATGTTTGCGACGGGAATAAAAACTATTGAGTTCTCATTATGTCCTAAGCTTAAAAAAATAGATTTAGCCCATACTGACAAGCTTGAAGTGGTAAAATTTAATGAGACTATGGAGAGTCTAGAAGAGATTATACTTGAGGGTTCGAGAGTAAACACTATTAAGTTGTCAGCATGTCCTGTACTTACTAAGATAAATTTAAAAAATACTAGGAATCTTGAATCAATAACATTTAGTGGTGTTCTGGAGAATTTAAAAGAAATTAGTTTTGATTTGTCTGCGCCTCTCAAAGAAATTTCTTTACCGGCATGCCCAATTATGCAGAATATTAATTTTTCTTTAGATATGGCATTCATAGAGTTTACGGGGCCTATGCCCCAACTTAAAAGGATAAATTTTTTCAGATCATTGAAAAAAATTAAGGGCCTTAAGTTTTGTCCTGAGCTTGACAAGCAAGGCATACCAGTAGAAAAAATAATCGATTAAAGATTTTGTGAGCAAAGAAGAAGAAAGCCCCGCATTCAAAACGCGGGGCTTTCTTCTTCTTGAAACTAATACTAATTATTGCTGTTCAAGCCAGTTGCTGACTTGTTGTTTTAATTCTTTTGGCACATCGGTACCGCCACCTTGCAAGAAGGTTTCATTACCGCCGCCTTTGAGATTAAACGTTGTTTGCAAAAATGCTGCAAACTTTTTAAGATCAACTGCAGCTGGGCTTTCTTTGCTGACAAACCCAAAGAAGGTAAAGCGGCCAGGAGCTTTTGAAAGCAACAAGTAAAAGCCTGGTTTTTCTTTACTTAAGTCTTGGCAGATATTTTTCATATCGTCAGCTGATGCATCGTCCAATTCAAGGTACAAAAATGGTACGTTGCCAACAAGTTCAATATCTTTCTGCCAGTTTGGTACAAACGCTTTGTACATTTGCTTTTTGAGCTGTTTGATCTGCGTTTGTGCTGCTTGCAACGTTGCTTGTTGTTTTTGAACGGCATCATAAACCTGCTCTTGTTTAACTTTAAACAATTCGCTTAAGCTTTTGATAACGTCAAAATTTTCTTGAAACGTTTCAAGTGCGACAGGGCCGGTCACGGCAACAATACGGCGAGTGCCGGTTGCCAGTGCGGTATCGCTCACAATTTTAAAGCAGCCGATAATGCCGGTTGAGCTTGCGTGTACCGCCGCACAACTCAGCAGAAAAGCCAGGAATTTCAACAATACGCACTTTTTCTGGATTGTATTTTTCACCAAAAAATGAAATCACGCCTCTGCTTTGTGCATCTTTGAGCGACGTCCACATAATGTTTGTTTTGATATCAGCTTGGATTTTTTCATTCACGATATCTTCAACTTGCTTGATTTCAAGTTTGGTCATCGCTTGATGATGCGCATAGTCAAAACGCAAATATTGGTCGTTAACGACAGAGCCTGCTTGTTTAACGTGCCCACCCAAAACAGTTTGCAAAGCTGCTTGCAACATGTGCGTAGCGGTGTGGTTTTTGACCGTTCTTTGACGAACAGCTGCTTCAACAATTGAATGCGCTTTGTCACCAACGTTGATTTGTTTTGCTGGCTCGCCGTCAATCGTAGTTGCAGGAATTTTAACTAAAATGGCGGGGTTGAATGTTTCGCCACTTTTTTTAAGATCGACAACTTTAAATGTTTGCTTGTTGATGATGATGCGGCCGTGGTCGTTAACTTGACCGCCGCATTCAACGTAAAATGGTGATTCTTGTGTGCTCAACCAGATATGATCGTCGGCTGCGCTGACAAATTGGATGGTACTTTCATTTTCAAGAACTTCGTACCCAACAAATTTTGTTGGCATGTTTTCAAGCGAGATGGTTTCAGAACCTGCTGATTTCATTTTTTTGCCAGAAAGTTCTTTTTGTTTGGCCATCTCTTTTTCAAAGTTTTCAAAGTCGACGGTAAAGCCATCTTCTTGGCAGATCAGCATCGTGAGCTCTGGCGGAAAGCCGTAGGTATCGTACAATTTAAAAGCTTGGTCGCCTGAAATTACCTTAACGCCTTCTTGTTTGTTGAGCTCAATATATCTTTGCAAAATGCCTTGGCCGTTGATTAAGTTTTGTGCGAAACGTTCAATTTCGCTGTCCAGAGCTGCGCAAATGAGCTTTTCATTTTTTTTCAATTCTGGATAAATGTCGCTCATGCTGGCAATAAAGTCGAGCGCCAAATTGGAGAATAATTTTTTATCATCAGAAATTTTTTGAGCAAACAGTGCTGCACGACGGATAATTTTACGCAACACATAACCACGGCCTTCGTTGGATGGCGCGCAACCGTCGGCAATTAAAAGCGATGATGAGCGAATGTGGTCGGCAATCACGTGAAAGTTGGCACGCATTTTTTCTGAACTGTTTTTGTATGAAACACCGGTTCTCTTTTCAATGCTGGCGGTTAATGTTGCAAATTGATCGGTTTCAAAAACACTGTTCACGCCTTGTGTTACCATGCACAAACGTTCAAGGCCCATGCCGGTATCAACGCCGGTTTGCGCAAGTTCTTGAAAGCTGCCATCTTCTTGGCGGTTGTATTGCATAAATACCAGATTCCAAATTTCAATGAAGCGTGCGCAATCGCAGCTTGGTCGGCAGTCGGCAGAGCCACAGCCTTCGTTAGCACCGCGATCTAAATAAATTTCGGTGCAGGGGCCGCATGGTCCGGTATCGCCCATTGCCCAAAAGTTGTCTTTCATGCCAAGTTTGACCAAATGATCTGCTGGAATATTAAGTTCTTGATGCCAAATGTTGTATGATTCGTCATCTTTTTCATAAACAGAAACATAAAGATCTTTTTTAGGTAGTTTCATTTCAACGGTTAAAAACTCCCACGCAAACGTCATGGCATCTTTTTTAAAATAGTCGCCAAATGAAAAGTTACCCATCATTTCAAAAAACGTGAGATGGCGTGTGGTAAAACCAACTTGATCAAGGTCGTTGTGTTTACCACCGGCGCGTACGCATTTTTGGATACTTGTTGCACGTTTGTAGGAGCGTTTTTCTTTGCCTAAAAAAACATCTTTAAACTGATTCATGCCCGCATTAGTAAAAAGGAGCGTAGGATCTTCGGCCGGAATGAGGGAGGAACTTGCAACGACTGTGTGCTTGTGTTTTTGAAAAAAGTCGAAAAACTTTTTGCGAATTTGAGAGGAATTCATATTCTATGCCTCATTCGTTAAGTTAAAAATCTAACCGTTCTTAATGCGAGATTAGGCTTATTTTAGCACCTTTTTATGAACGAGTAAATGTAGCAGCTTGGCCTGCTGCCATACTTGTGCATCTTTGCAAGAAGTCTTGCGTATTGTTTTTCAAAAAAAGTATAATCAGCTCAGTAATAATCTAATTCGGGGGGAATGAAGATGAAAAATAAGATGATACTACTTGGCAGTAGTTTTGCTATGTTATTGGGATTTGGGGCTTCGTTTTTTGCTGCTTACAACATTTTTAATCGAAATGGTACCGGCGGGGCCTTGCTCGTCGCTAACGATAGTGTTTCGCGTTGGAGTCTTTTACATAAAGCAATTTATGCTAAAAATAGTTCTATGTTGGCATCACTACTGAAAAAAGGGGCTGATGTCCATGAAGCTGATGCTCATGGGCGTACTCCGTTGCATTATGCTGCTTCGTTGGGTTTTACGGCAGGGGTTGATGTTTTGTGTGCGTATGGAGCTTGTGCAGATCAACAAGATTGCAAAGGCTATACGCCGTTGCATTGTGCTGCAGGCAAAGGCCGTGGGGCCTGGGTGGAGCAGATGCAGTACGCCGCTATCATGGACCGTTTATGTAAACAATCTTCAATAGAAATCGCTGATTTAAAAGGGCGTACGCCTTTGCATTATGCCGCCATGCATGGGCAGGATCTTTTGGTTGCGCATTTATTGGCTCATGGTGCACGGGCTGATTTTTTGGATATGTTTGGCCGTGCACCCTTGCACTATGCTGCGGGGGCTGTAGTTGGGTATTATGCGATTCCTCATGACTATGATAAAGTTGTTGATTTATTACTCAAGGCGGGTGGGTCGGCAAATAGCAAAGATAAAGATGGTAAAACACCATTGCATTACGCCGCGGCATCGGGCGCTTTGTGTGTGGTTGATGCTTTGATTAAGCAAGGTGCTTCTTTGAGTCATTGTGATATTGATGGTGCAACACCGTTGCATTATGCTGCGGGGAAAGATACATTGCGTTTTAAACCGCGTCGCTACTGGTCGCATGTGCGTTATCGAGCGCAAATGCGAGCTTATGGTCGGCAGTACGAGCGCTCATTGCGCCAGCATACTGCTATTGTTGCGCATTTATGCTCGTTAGGTGCTTCTGGGCAGGTGGCAGACAAGTATGGCAAGACGCCGCTTGATTATGCCCGCTCAAGTAGCCACGATCGCTTATTTTGTGCGCTTGAAAATTCAAATAGAAAACATTGCCAGCCGTTCTAGGCGTTTCGTTATCATAGCGTATTAAAAAGCCCATTCTAGCCTCAAAAACGCTCATTTTGGGGCCTTTTACAGCCCTCTTAAAATGGGGTAATCTAACTATATCCCAAGGCCTTTTTTATAAGCCTTTGGTAGCTTAAAATGGTTTAGGTTATTTGTTAGATGTTTGATAATGGGGGGGTTTCGTGAAGCAAACAAGATTCTTTTTAATAATGTTAATGATAATGCTCGGTTTGAATTGTTCTGTTCAGGCAGGAGAATTTCATTTTGTTCATCCAGAGATTCTGATAGATGGGCAAGGTGGAGCTGGAGAAATAATGCCAGATTACCCGTCGCAACAAGAATTTAGTGCGACACATCAAGAACTTGTCCATAGAGTTAGGACTAATCCTGGACTGTTTTTTTTATCAATGGTGCAGGCAAGCTTGCACAGAAATGTTCGTGAATGGATGGCTTATTTTGGGTTTATAGAATCATAAGATATTGATTGGTTAGTTAGTTATAATTATGGGGGGATTTTCCATGAAAAATACAAAATTGTTTTTAGCTCTATTGATGGTAACAATGCTTTCAATTCATACTTCGGTTTCGGCAACCGCACAAGTTGTTGAGGTTGATGGCGTTATGATGCCGTCAGCTGAACGTAAGCTTAATTTTGAAAGTGTTTTTACGATAGATAATCTTGCTAACCAAGTGCCTGTTGATATGACGGTTGCTGGTAAGCCATTGGCGGCTTTTGCGGCTGGTGTTGTGACCTTGTTTGGCGTTAAAGGTCTCTGGGCATTTTGGGATGCTTTGGCTAATCAAGAAGTATCATTGAGTGTTTTGATTGATAATGCATTGGTCAACAAAGCAACTGAGCTTAGTGTTGCCGCTGCGCCGTATTCGCCAGGTTTAATGTGTTGGCCGATTTTTTCTGCTATTGATAATGTGTTGTACAGACGCACGACTCTTGGTTTGTATGAAAGTGCCTACAAGTTGTTTGCCCAGGTAGCAAAAGAAATTTCCAATGATAACATTGCAGGTTTTTTGTTTACTCAAAAAGATAGAATTGTGATTGAAGCGCAGTTGCGTTTTGGTGGGGAAGAAAATGCCATGAGAACGGCACAAAATGTTGCTGGTCGCCAGGCTGATGACCTGATGAATGCGTTAACATTGGTAAAAAAGGCATTGCACAAAGCTAAAGATGATGCAGAAGTCAATGCGTGTGTCGACTTGAAAAAGGCTATTGAGTTGCTGTATAAGACGGTTAATGATCGTCGTATGAGTATTGCTTCAGCTTTCAACGCGCAGGCTGAAAAGGCTGCGGAGCGAGCTCGTGTAGCCCAAGGGGCTGCTCGTTGGCGTAATGAGGCAGCTGACAATCGATTTGGTTTTGGGAATGAACTAGCTTCAAGACCTTATATGTTGCCAGGAGTTGTACCACCGGTTGCAAATCGGGCTGGTAACGCTGGTAATAATGCTCGATAAATTCTGTCTATCGTCATCATATGATTTTTAAAAAAGCCGGGTAACAACCCGGCTTTTTTTTATGAACTTGCCAGACAATTGAAATAACGGTACCTTTGTTTATCTGAAAACTTACGTCAATACTATCGATTTTAAGAAGGATATTTTTTATGTCGAGCGCACCGGTAACACTTGATAAAATCACCGCCTTGTGTAAACGAAGAGGCTTTGTCTTTCAAGCTGCGGAAATCTATTCTGGCTTGAACGGTGTTTATGATTTTGGGCCTTTGGGCGTCCAGCTTAAACAAAACATCAAAGCGGCATGGCTTAAAAATATGACTAGCTGGCCTGAAGAGGTCTTATTACTTGACGGTTCCATTTTGGGTCCTGAAGCGGTATGGCAAGCGTCTGGTCATCTTGAAAATTTTAGTGATCCGATGGTGGACTGTTTAAACTGTAAAAAGCGTTTTCGGTCAGATGAAGATGGTTTTGATATCACACGTCCATGTCCTTCTTGTGGCGTTAAAAACTGGACAGACGTAAGACAGTTTCAATTAATGTTTGAAACAAATCTTGGTGCGGTAGCGGCAAGCAAAGCGTATTTGCGTCCCGAAACAGCACAAGCAATTTTTATCAATTTTAAAAATGTGTACACGAGCAATCGTGTTAAAATTCCTTTTGGGATTGCGCAAGTTGGTAAGGCATTTCGTAACGAAATTACGCCTAAGCAATTTTTGTTCCGCATGCGCGAATTTGAGCAAATGGAAATTGAATTTTTCTGCAAGGGCGAGCAAGCTGATGGATTCTTTGAATTATGGCTTGAACGTCGTAAAGCTTTTTATGAGCAAATTGGTCTTAACAAAGACAAAATTCGTCTACGTCCGCATGCAGCTGACGAGCTTTCACATTATTCTAAATGTTGTACCGATGTTGAGTACAATTTCCCTTTTGGCTGGAAAGAGCTTGAAGGTATTGCAAACCGCACTAACTTTGATCTTTCTCGGCATTCACAATTTTCTGGCAAAGAGCTAGCGGTTTTTGATGAAGAAACAAAAGCATCGTATATTCCGCATGTTGTTGAATGTTCTGTTGGAGTTGATCGTCTTTTCTTAACCTTACTTTTTGATGCGTATCATGAAGATGAAGTTGACGGCGAAGTGCGTACTGTGTTACGCTTTCATCCCGCGATTGCTCCTGTGGTAGCAGCTGTTATGCCGTTAACCAACAAACTAAAAGAGCAGGCCAGTCAAATTTATATTGATTTAAAGAAAAAAGGCTATCGCATACAACTTGATGAATCGGGTTCCATTGGAAAACGTTATCGCCGTCAAGATGAGATTGGAACGCCCGTTTGCTTTACCTTTGACTTTGAGAGTCTTGAAGATGGTAAAGTTACAGCACGGGATCGTGATACGCTGCAACAAGAGCGTATAGCTATTGATCGTTTACAAGAATATCTTGATCAAAAGCTCAAAGGATAGTTCGCTAAAATCATGTCCGTAACCAAAGGGAAGAGGTAATAATGAAGTTCATTAGAGATATCTATGATTGGATGGGTAGAAAAGTTGAGAAGCCTTATGCGGTTGCCTGGCTTTTCGCCCTCTTTTTTATTGAAGCTTCATTTTTTTTTATACCAGTAGATCCCCTGCTCATCCTTTTTTGTGTGCAAAATCGTAAGCGATCATTTTTTTATGCAACAATAGCGACTATTGCGTCGGTACTGGGCGGCATAGGTGGTTATATTATCGGTTCAACGTTGTGGTTGAGTGTTGGGTTTCCACTTGTTTCATGGATTATTTCTGAAGAAACGTTTAATCATGTTGTTGCACAGTATGCTTTGTATGAATCGTGGGCGGTCTTTATCGCCGGCTTTACTCCAATTCCTTACAAGGCCGTAACTATTTCTGCTGGTTTTTGTAAGTTGCCATTTATACCTTTTGTGGTGTATTCCATCTTGGCACGAGGGGCGCGATTCTTTTTAGTTGCTGGTGCAATTCGTCTGTGGGGCGTTGCAATTAAAAGAATTATTGATGACTATTTTAATTATCTCGTGGTTGCATTCACCATTTTGCTCATTCTGAGCTGTAGCGTGTTTAAAGGAGCCATATGATTGAGTTAAGTATGCCTGAATTGAAAAGAATTGAATCGGTTGTGCGGAATAATGAAGGTTATTTGTCTTTTGCGCAAGGCGCTTTGCGTTTGCGTGGTGGGATTGATTCTTCCATAAAAGAATATGCACAGCAAATTTTACAAACGGACAAAGCTGATTATTATCAAGATGCGTTAGGCATTTTGCCGTTGCGCAAAAAAATTGCTGAAATGCTAGCAAGTGAACATAAAAGTCCTATCAGTATAGATAATGTGATGGTAACGCATGGTGGTAGCGGTGCGCTGACAAGCCTGGCATTGACACTTTTGCAAGCAGGCGATGAAGTTATTTTACTTGAACCATCGTATCCCGTTTATGAAAGTATTATAAAATTTTCAAAAGCGGTGCCGGTGTTTGTGCCAGCATTTGAAATGAAAAAAATACAGGGACAGAATCAGTGGGTGCTTGATGTTGCGGTTATTGAACGCGCTATTACGTCTCATACCAAAATGATTATGCTTTCAAATCCATCAAATCCGTGTGGGACCGTTTTGTCCCGCGAAGAGCTTGAACAACTGCGTAGAATAGCAGAGCTGCATAATATTTATTTGGTGGTTGATGAAGTGTATGATGATTTTGTTTTTGAAGGATCATTTTACTCAAGTACGCCATTAGTACCACAATCTGACCGTATTTTGCGTGTTGGTTCTTTTTCAAAAAGTCTTGGCATGAGTGGTTGGCGGGTTGGTTTTCTTGTTGCGCCATTTCGCTTAATTAAAGCTATTTCAACGTTGCAAAGTTGTGCGTTTAATTGTCCGAGTGTTATTGGCCGCAGCTCTTTATGGGCTTGAGCATAAAAATGATATTGTTTCACATTCTTTTGATCAAGTAAAAAAAAGTCGCGATTTTTTGTGTACTTTTTTCGATCGTCTTTCCGAGCAGGGTCTTATTTCTTATGCCAAGCCTACGGCCGGCTTTTATCTGTTTTTTAAAACACAACATGAAGACAGTTTTGAATTAGTTATGAATATTTTGCAAGAAGTAAAAATAGCGATGGCACCAGGTTGCGATTTTGGGCCAAATGCAAAATCGTTTATTCGTTTTTGTTTTGCGCGAGATCCTGAAATAGTGATTGAAGGAATTAAGCGTTTGCAAGATTATTTTATACGTAAAAACATTTCTCAAAGCCTTCACATGATGAGCAGTTCTTTATAAGCACTCAAAAAAAAGGATGAGTACTATGAAGCGATATTTCTTTTTGTTGTTGTTGATTGTTGTCGGGATTGAGACAGTTTCTGCCCAGAGTGCAGATATGCTTGAGTTGAGCATGCCATTTTTAAAGAACATAGAAACGGTGGTGCGTAACAATGAAGGCTATATATCTTTTGCTCAAGGGGCGTTGCGTGTGAGTGGTGGCGTAAATCCTGCAATTAAACAATATGTTCAGGAAATTTTGCAAACGGATAAAGCCGATTATTATCAGAATGCGTTGGGCATTTTGCCGCTGCGCGAAAAATTAGCGGAGGTTTTAGCGCGTGAGCATGACATTCCGTTAAGCGTTGATAATGTTATGATCTCGCATGGTGGTTCAGGTGCATTGTCATGTTTGGGCCTGACACTGTTAAAAACAGGCGATGAAGTTATTTTGCTTGAGCCTTCGTATCCTGTTTACGAAAGTATTGTAAAATTTTGCAAAGCTGTACCTGTTGTAGTTCCTGCCTTAACGATGAAACAAGTTGACGACAAGTTGCAGTGGGTGTTTGATAGCACGGCGATTGAACGTGCGATTACAGATCGTACTAAAATGATTATGTTGTCAAATCCATCAAATCCCTGTGGCAGTGTTTTGTCGCGTGAAGAGCTTTGCCACCTGATAAAAATTGCAGAAGATCATAAGATTTATTTGGTTGTTGATGAAGTGTACGATGATTTTGTTTTTGATATCACGTTTCATTCAAGTATGCCATTTATTCTAAAATCCGAACGCCTGATGCGTGTTGGTTCTTTTTCAAAAGGTTTGGGCATGAGTGGTTGGCGGATTGGGTATCTGGTTGCGCCGGCTCATTTAATCAAAGGTATTTCGATGGTGCAGGGTGCTGCTTTTAACTGTCCAAATGTTATTGGTCAGTACGCTGCGTTATATGGCCTTGAGCATAAAAACGATATTATGCCGCTTGCTGTTGACAAAATTCAACAAAGCAGGGACATTGCTTGCGCATTTTTTGATCACTTGCAAGAACAGGGTGTAATTTCTTACGTTAAACCGATGGGTGGTTTTTATTTATTGTTTAAAACTCACGATGAAGATAGTTTAGATTTTGTTATGGATGTTTTGCACGAAGCAAAAGTAGCGATGGCGCCTGGTAGTGATTTTGGTGCTACCGCTAAGCCGTTTGTTCGGTTATGTTTTGCGCGTGATCCTGAAGTAGTGAGTGAAGGCATTAAGCGTTTACAAGATTATTTTACGCGAAAACTAGGTGCTTAAAGTCTTGACGTAATTGAGTAATGTTTGTACAAAACTCAAAAAAAGGACAAGTACTATGAAGCGATATGTATTCTTACTATTTTTTATTTTTGCAGATCTTTCTGCAGCACCGCGCGATGCTCGCGATGTGAATCCCTTATTTGCAGAACCGAATCCGGATCGCGAATTAACGATTATGGGTTTTCTTGAACGATCTGGAAATTTTAAACAAATGTATGCGTTGTTTGATGAGTTATTGCTCGATACCAAGTTGGGCAAAAATAATTTACTTGGTGCCAACAATGGGAAATACACCGTCTTCTTGCCAACCGACGATGCTCTGATTCGGTTTGGTAGGCTTGCGTTGTTAAGAACGCCGGATGCCGTTAAGAAAGGTTTGCTTTCAAAATTTGTTCATTATCACATTGTGCCAGATGCCATTTCTAAGCGTGCTTTGAAAGAAGGTCCTAAGCGCTATTTAAGTACGTTGAGTAAAAGAAACTTATGGCGTCAAAATATTCCTAAGCCAATTTACACGGTAGAAGTCGTGAATGGGATTATTTATGTTTTGGATAAAGTACTCATAAATCCTGAACTTAAAGATGTTTTGCATGTGTCGTCAAAGGGAGCCGCTAGCGGTGGTTAGTTAATCGGTTGAGTTGGCAAATATCTGAGCTGCGTTTGACGTAAAAGTCTTTTTTGATATCCTTCAATATACGTTTTTTGTTGAGGATAAAGGCTTTTTATCGAAAGTAGCATCGTGGTTGGCTTGCATAGTATTAAAAAATTATCATTAGTGACGCTTGTTGTTAGTTTGTTTTTTTGCGGAGCTATGCATGCTGCAGGCACAAGACGTCAAACATATCGAGAAGTTAAGTCGTTAACACCAGCTCGCGCAGCACAAGTATATGCGTTGTTGTTGCGTGTGCCATTTTTTATGGCAGCACAGTACCATCGTGCACAGAATAATTCTGATGCAGCTGTAAAAAATAAAGTAGTTGCTAGGTTCTGTTGACTTTTCATCGTAACCATAAAATTGCTCCAACAAAAGAAACGAACGATAAGTAATTCTGGGCCTTTTTGTCAAAGCGAGAAAAGACATGTCTGAAGTGTTTGATTTTAGAGAAAAAAAGGCATCCACTGTCGCATGAATTTTTGGTAAAACCACCTTTACTTCTTCCCAAGCCTTCTCTTTGTTTGCCATAACCCGCTGCGCAAGGATGCGATCTTACTATTGTGGCATCAATCATGACGTATTCAAGGTCGGGTCGTCAGCACAAAATGTTAACAATTTTTCAAAATTTTCTTTTACTCCACACATCAAATCGCTTGAATACGCTATTCCAGTTGCCATAACGGTCAGGCAGTTCTCGCCATTGAGCGCCTGTTTTTAAAATCCAATACACACCCACTATGAACCTCTTTACAAAGACCTTCATTTCTAACATAAATACCTTTTTCTTTTTAAGAAACTGATATATTTTCCGCCACGCTTCATTTGTGATATACTCTCTTTGCATGATAACGCCTTTTTGAGTTTTTAATAAACTCGTTTTTTTTGTTGGTGTTATCATGCACTCAAATCACATTTTTGAAAAGTCAACAGAACCTAGTGGGCTTTCTTTATTGAATGGATTGCTCGATTTGTACAACAACGGCAAAACTGATCGGTGTCTTTATACCTATCCTTGGGCCGCTTACGATTTGTATGAAATGGCTGACGCTCTTTATTCAGTGATGAATAAGCATGAGCTAGAAGCGGATGCGGCATCGCTTGATGATCCGGCACAGGTGATTGATCCACAAGCGCAGCCTCAGGTTTCTAAGCTTGTTTATGCTTTGATTCTAATAGAAACCCTCTTGGGAATGGTGCCAGCAAGTGAAGGTGATAACCACGAAATAAAGACTGGTCAAGCAATGGCGATAAGAGAAGTAGCGAGAGGTTTACGATCGCTCACGCGTTGTGGTACTGAATTTTTTGCAGCAGATAAAGCATCACAAAAACCAATCTTGTTTATTCTTGCAGCGTTGGCACATATCTATGGTTGTGGCCAGGACTTTGTCGAGCTTGGCAAAATTATCGAGGAAGATAAAAATAACAATAGCTATAACCAGCATAGCTATGGGAATAGTTATAATCAGTGGAATTTTCCTGATCCAGCCGGAGAGCGGCGCAAAAACCTTGAAGTATTAGGCTTGCCAGAGGATGCTTCTGACGATGAAATTAAGAAAACTTATCGTCGATTGGCGCGTCAATTCCATCCTGACAAAAATCCAGGAAATAAAGAAGCAGAAGCGCGCTTTAAAGAAATTAGTGAAGCGTATGACTTGTTAATGAAAAAATAAAACTGAACTATCATAAAAAAAGCCTCTACAAAATAGAGGCTTTTTTTGTTTTAACTATAAGTCTTTTTTTACGTAACGATGTTTGCATAATCAATGCTGCCAATCAAATCTTGCGGCTTCAGTGCTTTCTTGGTTTGTTCATCAAATACCGTAACGGTACCATCTTTTACCAACCATAATTTATTACCGAGCGTTAACGCAATCTGAGGATCGTGTGTAATCAACAGCGCGGTCATGTGGTGCTGTTGCATAAAACGATACGCGCATGATAAGAGCGTGGTGGCTGCTTGCGGATCAAGCGCTGCAGTTGGTTCGTCCAAAAGCAGGAGGCGAGGGTTGGTAATTGTTGCCATTATAAAAGCAATCAATTGGCGCTGTCCACCAGAAAGTGATTTCATGGGCGTTTGTAATAATGGCTTAAGATCGATGCCATAATTTTTTTGAATATCGTCAATGACTGCTGGCGTAACAATTTTAAGTGCATCAGCAAGTGATGCTGATTTTTTTGCAAATAATGCCAGCGCAAGGTTTTGGGCGACGGTCATGGTGTCAACCGTGTTATGTTCGGGATTTTGCAACAGGCGGCCCATCCAGTGTGCGCGAACATGTTCGTTGGTGGTAGTAATGTCTTTATTATCAAGCGTGATTCTACCGGCCGTTGATACTTGTGTGCCGGCAATCAAATCGAACAACGTTGTTTTGCCGGCGCCATTGGGCCCCACAATTACAATAAAATCGCCTTGTTCTATCGTGGTGTTAACGTTGACAAGAGTTGTTTTGTGGCCGTGTTTTTTACTGATATTTTTTAATGAAATCATGTTAGTCCTTTTCCGTCACTATTTTTTTCCCAGCCAACAGTGCGATAATGAACAGTGCGGTAATAAGCTTGTTCCAGTTGGGATTCAGCTGCAGCTCAAAAGTGAGCGCAATAACAAGTTGGTACATGATGGCGCCAGCAATGAGCGCGGCGTTAACACGCGTGCTGAGCATTTCTGCCAGCATGAGTCCCGCCAACGTTATAATAATTGTACCGACGCTTGACCAGATTGAAAAGAACCCAACGTATTGCACCAACAGTGAGCCGGCAAGACCTGCCAACATGTTAGCGAGTACGAGACCAAGTGTTAAAAAAGACGTTGGGCTTTTGGCAAATGCTTGCACAACGCGTGGGTTGTGTCCGGTTGCTTGTAACAAAAAACCAACTTGCGTTGTGAGCAGCCATCTGACAAGTATCACGCAAGCAAACGCGAAGAGCGCTAAAAATAATAATTTGTAGTCAGTCATAAAACTGCAAAGCTTAAAAATAGTTTGATGTGATGCAAGTGAAATATTGGCACCCGCCAATATGAGGTTAATGGAAAAAAGGCCGGTGGTCACAATAATGCCGCTCATCAAAACATTCAGTTGCAAGGTTGTGTGCATCAGTGCGGTGATAAATCCGGCCGCACCGGCAGCAAGCATTGCTAATGGCATGGCAAGTAACGGACTGAGCCCTTGACTTAACAGCAGAGCGGTTAATGCCCCACCAAGTCCAAAGCTTCCTTCAAGCGTCATGTCATCAACTTTAAGTACGCGCGAACTTAAAAACATGCCGAGTATCGGCAACGAAAAAATAAGACCGCATTCAATACTTGTTATTAATAAAGCAAATTCATTCATTGGTTTTCAATCTCAGTAATCTGTTAACAATATTTTTATTCATCATAAACCGTGCGCACTTGTACATCGTCGCCAAAGTTTTGTGGTACCGTGAGCTCACAGGCGTGTGCCGTATCTTTGTTTACAAAAACCGTGTTGCATTCTGGTGTAATCGTTTTCAAAGCTGATGGCTTTTGATGTTCAATTAAAATGTGGCGAGCAAGGTCGGCAGCGGTCATGCCACTGGTAAAGTAGTCAACACCCCGTGCAGCAAGTGCTCCGCGTTGTACCAATAAATTATCGCTGACAAAGAGTGGGATTTGTCTTGATCGTGCCATTGGCGCTATAAAATCGATTGTGCTGGCAACTGTGTTATCAATTGGCGCAAGAATAACCTCTGCCTTGCCACATGCTGAGGCAACAGCGGCTGGTATTTCTGATTCGTTGGTAACGCAGCATTGGATTGTGGTGAGACCTAATTTTTTAAGTTCTGGTTCCATCTGTGCTACCATGCTGGTTGCATTAACTTCGCCCTTGTTGAAAAGTAACGCGACGGTTTTTGCGTTTGGTGTGAGCTCACGAATCAATGCGCATTGCTGAGCAACGTTGATACTATCGGTTGCGCCACAGATATTTTGCCCCGTAAGTCCTGCTGCCGTTGGGTCAGTAACCGCGGCAAAAACGATTGGCTTTGATGAATTGAGGGAAGCCATTGCTTGTGCTGCTGGTGTGGCAATAGCGAGTACTAGATCGATCGATTGATTTTGATTGAAGCTTTGTGCAATCATGTGCGCGTTGCTGGTTGAGCCTTGTGCATTTTGTTCAATAAAACCAACATCGCCCAGTTTTGCCAGAGCTTGTTTTTTAAAGCCTTCTCGTACCGCATCAAGAGCTGGGTGGGAAGCTGTTTGCAAAATGCCAACGGTAAATTGATGTGTTGGTTGTTTGCGTAGATGTTTGAATGCAAAAAGAGCGCCGACCAGCATGAGAGTGCCGGTTGTTAACAGTAACATTTTTTGAATTTTCATAATTGGTCCTTGGATAAAAGTAGTAATAAAAAAAGAACAAAAAAAATCCCCAGCTTTTTAGGCTGGGGAGTACGTCTCAAAATTTTAAATCTAAATTAAGTAACTATGAGTGCGTGCAAAGAATCCCCAGCGTTTGTATAAAAACGATAGCTATATGAGGCATACATATACGCGCAACAAAGAGAGAAAACCCCGTGGAGGTCCCCCGCAATTTTTTTTGACAAAGCAAGGTGGTCAAAACACCAATTTTTATTTTTCATATTGTAATTATAACATATTTGTTGATTAACGCAAGGCGTTAAATTTGGCGCATTTTGGCTAAAATAAAGCTAAAAGGGCTATACGGAAAAACCGTATGGCCCTTTTTAAAATCTACGAATAAGCGTTTTAAGCTATTTTGCGCAATTCTACTTCAAAAAGTAAGGTTGCATTTGGTGGGATTACATTGCCAGCACCACGAGTCCCATAAGCCAAATGTGCAGGAATTGAAACAAGGCGTTTTTCGCCAACCTTCATATCAAGAAGTGTTTGATCCCAGCCTTGAATAACTTGGCCGATACCAACGACAAATCTAAATTCTTGGCCGCGATCAACGCTGCTATCAAACTTAGTGCCTTTTTGGCCGTTATTGTCTAACCAGCCGGTGTAATGAACAACCACTTCTTGGCCTTTGGTTGGCTTTGCAGCGTTGTCGGGTGCAGCTGTTATGATTTCGTACTTTAATCCTGAATCTAATGTTACCACGGGGCTTCCCTTTGTTGTTGCCTGAGCCTTTGTTTCCTGCTCAGTTAATTTTGATGTTGTTGTCGTTGACTGTTCAATGTTTTTGTTACTGCAACTTGAAAACACTGTACAACATAAGCCTACCGTAAGTAATTTTTTGAACAACTTATTTTTCATATATGGGCTCCTTTTGAGTTATTTTTGATAATTTAAAACAAGATCAGTTAACAAACGAACGCCAACACCGGTTGCCAATTTGCTGTTTAAGTAGCTGACATTTTCAACTTTATTCGAGGTTCCAGCAATGTCAAGATGCGCCCACGGCGTATTTTCAACAAAGTTTTCTAAAAAGTGGGCGGCGGTAATAGCACCAGCGCCGGTAGCAGATCCTGCCAAATGTGCAAAATCAGCGTAGGGTGATTCTAAACTTTTTTTGAAATCATCGCACATTGGTAGTTCCCAAAGTCGTTCGCCAGAGTTTTTTGCGGCGTTAAACAGTTGATCTTTCAAATCTTGGTTGCGGCTCATCATGCCTGAAAAATAATGGCCGAGAGCCATGACGCAGGCGCCGGTCAACGTGGCAACGTCGATAATGGCATCTGGCTTGTAAATTTTTTCTGCATAACTTAACGCGTCAGCCAAGATTACGCGGCCTTCGGCATCGGTATTTAAAATTTCGCCGTGCTTGCCGTTAAAAAATGTGATGATATCTTGTGGGCGATATGCTTGGCAGCCCGTTTTATTTTCTACTGCTGGTGCGATAGCGATAACGTTAATATTTGGTTTGAGTTGGGCAATCGTAAAAACGGTGCCCAGCACTGCAGCAGCACCGCACATGTCGTATTTCATGCCAATCATGCCGGCTTCAGTTTTTAAATTAACGCCGCCGGTATCAAATACCACGCCTTTGCCGACCAATGCAATAGTTGGTGCATCAGGATCTGGTGTGTGATATTCAACAATAATAAAACGTTCTTCTGATGCTGATCCTTTGCCAACAGCAACAAAACCATTGAGGCCGAGTTCTTCCGCTTGTGCGCGATCAAAGACAGTGCAAATGCAGTCATGCTCAGCAGAAAGTTTTTTTGCTTGTTCTGCCAAAAAATTTGGCGTTACAATGTTTGGTGGGCCATCTGACCAGCGACGAATGGTGTTGGTCATGTCGCCAATAACGGTGCCTTGCCACACGGCGGTGGCTGTTTCATCGCCAGCGTTTTCTTGTACGAGTGTGAGTACATGGTCAATATGTTTGTAATCGCTTTTGAAATCGCTGTATTGATAATCAGTTAAGAGTGCTGCTATTGTTACTTGTTTTGTAAGTTCTGCTGAGGCATCTTCTGGCATGTGCAGAATGGCGTTAGGAATCTTTTTTGTTTTGAGTTCGTTAACAATTTTTCCGGTAGCGCGTCGCATGTTTTCCATGCTTTGTTCATTTTGCTCGTCAACGCCGGTGCCGGCAAAAATAAAATAATGAAGAGCATTATTGACGGGTGCTGGGATGCAATGAATAGTGCCAGCAGCACCTTTAAATTCTAACGAATTGAGCAATGTTCCAAGGTCGCTGCCAAGCAACGCTTGTAATTGCAAACTTTCTTCTGCTGCTAAAAGAGCCGCATCTTTAGTAAAATTTTCTTTGAGTAAAAAGCATGTTGCTTGGTAGGGTTTTTGTGTAGTTTTTTGCGCAAGATCAATGGTGATGCCAAAGACATTGTGTGAAGCTGTCAATAAAAAAAGACTTAATATTATGATGCGCGCCTTCATATGTTTTCCTCTCTCCTAAAAGGTTTAAATAGTAGTGCATAGTTCAGGAGCGTAACGCCTTTTACGCTGATGATCAAGAAATATTTTGCGTTCTTACATGATGATTTTTTTGTGCTATAACTGGCTGCAGAAGTGTAGTTAGTTTTCTAAAAAAAAGGAGAACAAGGTCATGAGAAAAACAACGAGTTTTTTAGTCGGTATTATTGTGTTGGCGGGGTCGGTTTCTGCGGATATTGAGCCGTCACTACAAAGTGGTTTGCTTGCTAAATTGCAGAGCAAGTTTGCAGCTTATCGAGTTGATATAAAGTCTGATATCTCGTGGCTGATTGCTGATTTAAGATTGAAAGATGGCAAGGTAAAAATTTGTGAATTTGGCGAGGGGATGCGTTCTCGCTACAAAGGTCATGATGCAATGCATGGCAAGGGAGCGATGTGGCAGCTTTTTTGGAATTATTTTAAGCAATTTAACCTACCACCTTATTATATTGGTCCCGGCATATTTAGTGCTGAAGACCGTCAGGAAATTCGTAATGCTCAATTGTTAGCATTGGGCGGTAAGACGATGGGAAGAACTGCTGATCTTGCAAATGTTCCTGCTTTTAGAAATTTGCGAAGAAGAAAACATTCTGCTGTTTTGTCAGATCATGCTGGTTTGTTAATGTTTCGGCATATAGATGCTTCTGGTTCGCATATTTTAGCGTTCAAAAATAATAATGAAGATTTATTAGTTTTAGGAGCTGCTGTAGCGCCTTTTGTGAATAGTAAATATTTAACTAATATTTTATTTTTAGATAAAGAGTTTGCGCCTTACAAGCCAAAATTTGTTTTATGTACCAAAGAATATTCTACAGATTTGGCACAAAAAATTCATGAAGCATTGCAATGTGAGCGCTATGTTATTAAGCCGCTGAATGATTTTAAAGGCCGCGGTATAATCATGGCCGACCAACAAGATTTGGATACGGTTTTGCAGTGCATGCTTGATAAAAACAGTTTGCAAGAACCAAAAAATCAAAAAATATATAGTAACGATCGTGAGCTTTTTAATTATTGGCATACGACGGGCAAGTATCATTTTTTGGTTGAAGAATATTGTCCATCAAATACCATGACGATTGATGGTGCTGATTTTGATCCAACTATGCGTTTAGTATTCACGTTGCATTATGATCGTGGCCAAACGCATATTACGTATCTGGATGCTTTTTGGAAAATTCCTACCAAGTCGCTTGATCGTGGGTTTGGTAGTTTAACGCAGCGATGCAAATCAAAAGGTACGATTCCTGCCATGGTCAGCGATGAAGATTTTGCCGCTGTTAAAGCGCAATTTGATATTTTTATGCTGCGTTTGTATAAAAAAATGATTGACTTGATTAATGGTGATGTATTTTTGTAATTGATTAGAGCAAAGAGTGCCTGCAAAAATCTGCAGGCACTCTTTGCTTATTAATTTGTTGCTGATTCTTCTTTAGTGAGTCTTTGATAGGCTTCAGAAATTGCTTTAAATTTTGTGTTAGCTTCTATTTCATTTCCTGGATTTTATCAGGGTGCCATCGCATAGCCAATGTACGATACGCTTTTTTAATACTAGGATCACCTTTTGGAGTATTTGCTGGTAGCCCCAAAGTTTTAAGATCTTCGATTGGTTGATTATATTTGTCAATCATTTGGCGAAGTCTTATACTTTCTGGATGCTGATCTCCAAGTATATTGATTGCTTCCTCGGCCTCGGTTAGTGCGTGGCCTTCTGAAAAGAGCAGTACGAGAAGAAAAACTGCTCTTTCAATGGCAATGTCCGTTTCTGAAGCGTGATTTTTTATGATCTTCATTGCGACATCAGTTGCTTCTTGTACTCCTATTTTTTGCTCAAATAACATTATTAACGTTCCTGAGCACGATGTTTCTATATCTGTATCTTCGGTCTCAAAATATATTTTTGAAATTATTGAGAAAGCTTGGTTTAGTGAAGCAATTGGCAAAGCTTTGTTCTTTTCTGTTAATAGATAAATACTTCCTAATGTTAGCTCGAATAATTTTTGGTTCAATTTTTTGTGATCTTTAAGGATATTTATGATCAACAGTGTTATCTTTTCAAGGTTGTTGTCATTTTGAGCGAACGACATAAGTAATCCAAGGCCAAGCTTTTTTTTCTTTTGATCATTATCATTACCGCATTTTTCTGCAAAATCTATAATGCTTGTTATTTCGTCTTGTAGATTTAGTGCTATTAATGGCTTTATAAGTATAGACAATACAGCAGCCTTATTCTTTTCATGATTTTTACTTAATGTTTTTTTTACCAGATTTTTTATAGTGTCTTTGACTAATTGCTCGTGTGCAAGCTTAGAGCAATCGTATTCGCTTAGCAGGTATGCGATAGCTGCTTGGTATACAAGTTCTTCATTGGTTTCGTCTTCTTGCAATGGTAATGCATCAATCAACCTGCAGAACAAAGAGATAATTTTTTTTGGTATTGGATCAAAATCTAAAATTTTTTTTATGATCGGTACTTTGTTATGGTTTCTAAATAGATTTGATAAAAAACAGAAATAAAAGAAAGGAAATTCATTATTTTCGGTTGGAGTAGGGGCAGTGAGGTTAGAATCGTCAGAGTAGCGTGAGTAAATATCAAGAAGCAATGGAATAATCATGTTTTTACTATCATGAAATTTATTCCATAATGAGACGTTCAATGTTTTTTGATATTCAGCAGGCTTGAGTCCTGAGTTGTTCTTTTTAGCATTGTTTCAATAAAGACGTTAGCTGCGAATTTATTTACCCCAATGGTTTGAAAAATAGTTGCGTCGTTTTTTCCATTCAAGGTATTTTTAAAGTCTTCATACAAGGAATTATATTCATCGGCTTTGAAAATGTTTGCAATCCAGCCTGCATCAAAATTAATTGGTTTTACAAAAAAACTGGGATCGAGTGCTTTAAAGAAAGTGGCAAAATCATTTTTTGTTTGAGCTTTTTGGTAAATCCATGCAAGGAGCGCGTGCTGTGTGGTGTATGGTCTGTATAATTTTGAATTGTCAGCATCTTTGCGGCATTCATGTAACGATGCAACAAGATTTTGTACAAATTTTGTATTTTTTTTCGGGTTGTTGAGGGGTTGTTGCATGGTGTTGAGCGTTGTTGCTAAGGCAACAAGTTTTGCTTTTAAAAGGTTTAAACTATAGCTAAGTTGATCCAGAGGGCTGGCATTTTGCCGAAGAGGAAGAGGTGGCGGAGTGCTTTTTGAGGAAGCAGGAGCTCCTGAAGGCATGGCTTTAGTAAGTGCTGCAGTCAATGTTACATCATCTTTATCTTTGTTAAGTTCGAGTAGATTAAGAAGTTGAGCAACGACGGGTATTGACAATACCTGGTCATGTGGCGTAAGGCCGGTTGGTTGAGTGGCCTTGAAAAGAGTTTTGATAACTTTAGTAGTGGCATCTTTGGGATCGGCAAAGTGGTACAATTTTTCGAGGTATTTAAATTCAATGCTAGCGGCACCGCATGCTGGCGAGAGCGCCATGCGATGCTCAGGTTTGAGCAACGCCCAAGTGTCTTTTATATCATGAATATTTCCACCAAAAAGTTCATTTATAAAACTTATAAAAACAAGCAAAAATATTGATAAACGCTTCGAAATTATCATGATTTATCCCCGCTTCAAAGAAAATAAAAGATTATTATCCCCATGGTTTTATGATAAAAAATAGAACGTTGTGTGATCAAGATAATTGCTAATTTTTCTAAAAAGAGGGGATAAGTACTGCAGAAATGCAGTACTTATCCCCTCTTTTTAGGATTTTCCGAATAAGATTTTTTTAGCTTATGGCTTCTTCGTTGTTTTCTTCTTGTGGGTTATAATATCGCGTCAGCATCTTCCAATAAATTTGAGGCAGTGCTGGTTGTAGAATATCATAAATTTCGCGTAAATCGTT